>JACDHR010000383.1 GCA_013820915.1 Gemmatimonadota bacterium | reverse complement strand
CCCGTCCCGGAAGCGCCGACCGAAGCTGGCGAGGTCGATCCCGCGCGACCAGAGCTCCGCGTGCCTGATCCCATGCTCCGCCAGCTCGCCGATGATGCGCTCCGTGGGCGCGTAAACCCGCTCGCATCGGCCGTAGAACCAGCGCAGGAACCGCCACCCGGCGCTCTCCATGGGGCGGATGCCGTAGTAGCGGAAGTAGGATACGAAGTGGGTGTGGAAGCTGGCCACCACGGGGATCCCGCGCTTTCGCGCCCAGCGCTGCGCCCAAACGGCCATCGGCGTCGGGCTGGCCACGTGCACCAGATCCGGCCGGTACTCGTTTAGCTCACGTGCCACCCCGCGCGGTGGATACGAGACCCGGTAGTCCTTGTATGCGGGGAAGCGGACGAACGGCATCCCGCGGACCCGCGTGCTCCACGAAACAGAAGGATCGGGAACGAACGGAGAAAAAATTCGGAACTCGATGTTGCGCTGCTCCAGCGTGCGGAAAAGCTGTGCGAGCGTACGCGAGACCCCATCCACGAGCGGGAAAAGGCTTTCCGTGAAGTAGACGATCCGCATGCTTACAGGGGCTGTTCGTAGATCCGGAACCTCTTGTACGGATCGGCCCCCATGTTCTCGAGCGGGCGGCGCATGTCCAGGTTGTCCTCCAGGATCCACGACGCCTCGCCGCGGCGGTATCCGCGCTCCGCGCCGGTCTGCCAGCCGCGCAGGTACAGGAGCGCGCCGAGCCCCTGGTGCTGGTAACCCGGCCTGAACCCGAGCGTGATCACGCGGATGCCGCGCATCCGGCGCTTCTCGCGCAGGAAGTGGAAGATCCCGAAGGGGAAGAGCCGGCCGCCGGGGATCTTCTTCAGCACCTGATTGATATCGGGAAGCGCCAGCGAGAACCCGACCGGCTCCCCCTTCACCTCGGCGATCAGGCAGAGGTTTGGATCGACGATCGGCTTGAAGTCCTTCGCCACGTAGTCGAACTCCTCGTCCGTCATCGGGACGAAGCCCCAGTTGCGCGTCCATGCGGCGTTGTAGATGGACTTGATGATATCTACGTCTTCCTTGAACCGCCGCATGTTCAGCGGCCGCACGGCCACACCCTCGCGCTTTGCGATCCGCTCCACGCCGCGCCGCAGCCGCTCGTGCGGGTTCACGTCGTCCAGGTAATAGGCGAGCAGATCCTTCGCCTTCCGCAGCCCCGCGTCCATGAGGAGACGGTCGTAGTAGGGTGGGTTGTGCGCCATCATGATGAAGGGCGCGCTGTCGAACCCTTCCACGAGCACGCCCAGCGGCGCCTCCTCGTTGGTCGAGAAGCTCGTCGGCCCGCGCATCCGCTCCATCCCGCGCGCGCGAAGCCACTCGGCCGCCGCACCCAGGAGCGCGTCGGCGACCTGCGGGTCGTCCACGCTCTCGAAGAAGCCGAAGAAGCCGGTCTTCTCCTCGTGGAACTCGTTGTGGCGGTGGTTGACGATCGCGGCGATGCGGCCGGCGGCCTCTCCCCCGCGTTCGGCGAGGAAGTATGCGACCTCCGCGTGGCGGTGGAAGGGGTGCTTCCGGCGGTCGAGTGTTGCGTTGAGGCTCATGCGCAGCGGCGGCACCCAGTGCGGGTCCGCGGCGTTGATCTTCCAGGCGAGATCAACGAAACGCCGCAGGGATTCCCCCGCGGCGATCTCGCGCACGCGCACGGCAGACGGTACGGGTCGCGGCGTTCTCAGAGACAAAGTCGAGCGGAGCGGATGGCTTACGGAGCGCCGAGCTGGCGCCGCACCTGCTTGAATGCGTCGAGCACCCGGTCCAGCTGGTCGCGCGTGTGAGTGGCCATCACGGAGGTACGCATCCGGCAGGAGCTCTCCGGAACCGCCGGCGGAAGGACGGGGTTGGTGAAGACGCCCGCATCGAACAGCGCACGCCAGAAGAGGAAGGTTCGGTCGATATTTCCGGTGACCACCGGGATGATCGGCGTCTCCGAGGTCACGGTGTCGAAACCGAGCGTGCGCAGCCCCTCGCGCAGATAGATGGCGTTCTCCCAGAGCTTGTAGCGGCGCTCCGGCTCGCGCTCCATCACGTCCAGGCACGCCAGCACGGTTGCGACCGCCGAGGGCGGCATGCTCGCGCTGAAGATCAGGCTCCTGGCGTGGTGCTTGAGGTAGTGGATCACCTCTTCAGAGGCCGCCGCCGCTCCACCGATCGAGGCGAACGATTTCGAGAAGGTGGCCATCACCAGGTCCGGCTCGCCCTCGATGCCGAAGTGCTGCGCGGTTCCGCCGCCGGTCTCCCCGAGCACACCCACCGAGTGTGCGTCGTCCACCATCACGCGGGCGCCGTACTCGCGCGCCAGCGCCACGATCGACGGGAGATCGACGATGTTGCCTTCCATGGAGAAGACGCCGTCGGTCACCACCAGGACGCCGCCCGGCGCGCCCACATGACGATCCAGCAGCCGGCGCAGCGCCATGAGGTCGCCGTGCGGGTAGCGCACCATCTCGCCGCCGGCGAGCATTGCGCCGTCCACCAGCGAGGCGTGGTTCAGCCTGTCCTGGATCACCACGCTCCCGCGGCCCGCGAGGGAAGAGATGATCCCGAGGTTCGTCTGATACCCCGTGCTGAAGACCAGTGAGGACTCCTGCCCCATGAACTTGGCGAGCCGGATCTCCAACTCCTCGTGCATGTCGAGGGTGCCGTTGAGGAAGCGACTGCCCGTGCACCCGGTTCCGTAGCGCGCCAGTGCCGCGCCGGCACGCTCCAGCACGTACGGGTGGTGGGTGAGGCCCAAATAGTTGTTGGAGCCGACCATGATCTTGCGCTCCCCACGGATCACCACCTCGGTGTCGTAGGACTGCTCGATCGGCTGGAAATACGGGTATACGCCCCGCTCCATCGCCTCGCGAGCGGCGGTGAAGCGGCGGCATTTATCGAAAAGGTCGGCGGCTTGCCGAACCTGTTTCTGCGTGGTTGCTGCGGTTGCTGTCGTTGCCATTAAAGCCACCCCTGGCTTTTATACCACTGAATCGTTGAAGCGATGCCCTGCGCGAGCGGCGTTGCTTCATCCGGTGGAAGCAGAGCCTCCGCGCCGGTAAGGTCACAGGTCCACGCCTCGGCCAGCATCTCCTCTGCCTTCTCGCGGTTGAACGCAACTGCGCGGCCACCGATCGCACCGACGGTTTCGGCCGCCGCCGCCGCCGTACGCACGAGCGCCGGCGGGAGCGGGATCCGTAGCGGCCGGCGGCCGAGCGTGCGTGCGATGGTCCCGATGACCTCCGACCAGGCGTGCTCCACGGGCTCGGCCACCGGGTATGTGCCCGGCGCGGCATCGGCCGCACGCGTCAGCGCGCGGGCCAGGTCCGGCGCGAAGATCATGTGGAGCCGTCGCTCTCCGCCCGCGGGGAGCGGCGCGAGCCCCCACCGGATCAGCCGGAAATACGGAAGCAGGGCACGGTCGCCCGGCCCGTAGACGGCCGGCGCGCGGAGGATCACTACCTCGATGCCCTGCTCTTCGAGAGGCCGGATGGCCTCTTCCCCTTCCAGCTTTGTTCGTCCGTACGCGGTGAGCGGTGCGGCAGTTTCGCTCACTGCCCGCGGCGTGCCGTTTCGGGCCGGTCCGCAGGCGGCGTAGGAGCTTAGATACACCGTGCGGCGGGGGCTATGTTCCGCACTGACAACGCCGTTCGCCACATTGCGCGTCCCCTGAACGTTGGCAAGATGGTACTCCGCGGCGCTGCGCGCAGCGGTGACCGCGGCCAGGTGAAAGACGGTGTCGACACCGCTGCACGCGTCGCGGATCGCGTCGACATCGTCCAGATCCCCAAGTGCAAGCTCCGCACCCGCACTCTTCAGCTTCGCCGTGTTGCTCGTGCGGCGGACCAGCGCGCGGATCTTCCACCCCTCCGAGGCCAGGCGTTCTACGAGGTGGGTCCCCACGAACCCCGTGGCGCCGGTGATCAGTGCCTGTCGGCTCATCAAATTGGGAGTGAAAATGCGTGTTGAGCGGAAAAATAGCAACAGCGGTTCCGCCGGACGGTGCGTGAGGCGGGTGGTGA
>JACDHR010000382.1 GCA_013820915.1 Gemmatimonadota bacterium | reverse complement strand
GCGCCGGCTACGATCTTGATGAGGTCTACCGGCTGCACGGGCGCGGGAGGGCAGAGGACCGGCTTGCGGCGCGATTCGCGGTAGAACAGCACGTGCCCCTTGTCTACGATGCCCAGGGGACCCCAGTTGGGCGAGCGGAAGGTGCCCGCTTCCTCGGTGTGGGTCTTCACGACCTCCGCGCCCTGCACGATCCGTTCGTCCATCACCACCATCGCCCCGCGGCCGTGCGCTTCCTCCGCAGCAGCGACCTGCAACGCCGCGAGCAGGTTCGCCGGTCCGTCCCACGACAGCTCCGACGAGTTTCGCATCGCGCCGGTGACCACCACCGGCACCTCGGCGGGAAGCGATCTGTCGAGGAGGTACGCCGTCTCTTCGATGGTGTCCGTTCCGTGTGTGACCACGACCCCCTGCACGCCGCTCTCTTCCGCGGCCCGGATCGAGGCCCGCAGCTCCCACATCCGCTCGATCGTCATGTGCGGCCCCGGGAAGCGGCCGAACTCCCGAACCTCGATCCGCGCCACCTCCTCCGCGCCCGGCACCGTGGCCAGGACCTCCGCACCCGACAGGAGGGGCACGGCTCCGCCCCGCTCCGCGTCGCGCCGCATGGAGATGGTGCCGCCCGTGGTGATCAGCGCGATGCGCGGCACCTCTCCGCGCCGAACAGCTCCGGACGCGGTCGGGCGCTCAGCCACAGAGCACACTCCCGCCGTTGACGTTCAGGATCTCGCCGGTGACGTGGCGGGCCAGCGCGGAGCAGAGAAAGACGATCGGGCCCGCGACATCGTCCGCGGAGGCGACCCGCCCGAGCGGGATTGCGCGCTCGATGGCCTCCCTTCCCCGGTTTGCAAAGGGAGTCGCCACCATCTCGGTGTCGATCCACCCCGGCGCCACGCAGTTGACCGTCACGTCGCGGGCGGCCAGCTCCACCGCCACGCTCTTGGTGAGGGAGATCAGCGCACCCTTGCTGGCGGCGTAGTCCGCATGGAAGGCCTCGCCGCGCTGCCCCGCCGTGGAGGAGACGAGCACGATCCGGCCGCCATCCGCGACGAGTCGCGCGGCCAGCCGCACGGTATAGAAGAGGCCGGTCAGGTTGATCTGCATGGTGCGGTGCCATTGATCGTCCGGCATCCGGGCGATCGGCACCTCGTCCGGTGCCCAGACTCCGGCGTTACCCACGAATAGATCCAACCCACCGAACTCGCGTGAGCAGCGCTCGAAGAGCCGCTCCACTCCCGCCGGATCCCCGAGGTCGGCGGCTTCCGCCCACGCCTCTCCGCCGAATCCCCGGATCTCCGCGACCACCGCTTCCGCCTCCGCGTGACGCGAGCGATACCCGATCCCCACGCGAGCACCGAGGCGGGCGAGGAGCAGCGCGGTCGCGCGGCCTACCCCGCGCGAGCCACCGGTCACCAGCGCACGCTTGCCCCGCAACCCCATCATCATGCCATCGTCCACTTTCCTCCCAGGTCGCGTGCGTGGTGGCGTTCTACCTCAAGAATCTGTTCGACGAGTGCGAGCGTCGCCTCATCCAGTGTCGCCGTCGCCAGCAACGCTTCGTAGCGGCGAACCTCCTCCGCCTCTCGTTCGTGCGCCAGCGTCTCCCAATCGGTCAGCGCGATTGCGGGCGCGCGCATGCCGGCGAGGTCCGGGAGCGCGGCTCCGAGCTCCATCAGCCGGGCCGTAAGGCGCGACAGGTGATGCTGCTCGTCCGCGTGGAGCTGCTGCAGGCGCTCACTCGTCGCCTCGTCGCCCTCCATTTCCGCGGCCGCGGCGAGCGTGCGGTAGAACAGTGCCTGCTCCTTCTCCGCCGCGCGGCAGGCTCGTACGGCGTTCAGAGCGTCCTGATGCATGGAAGAATATGGGGTTAGCGTTTAAAGATCGCGCGGAGCCGGCTCCACACTCCTACCGGGAGCGGGGGCACGGCGATCGGCGCCTCGCCGTCCATCAGGCGGCCGGGATTCACCGACAGGAGCAGCCGCGCCTGCTCCTCCCCGCCCACGCGCACCAGATCGTCGTAGGCCGCGCGCAGGAGGAGCGGGCGCCTCCCCGCGCGTGCATGATAGTCCGATCCGATGACGTGTGCCCAGCCGCGCCGGAGCATCTCACGCGCGGTCGACTGTGCCGCGGGCCCGAACCCACCCATCAGGCTCCCGGCGTTGACCGCCATCACGGCTCCCGTCCGGCACCATTGATCGACGAGGGACAGATCGCTGGAGCCGACGTTCACATAGCGCTCCGGGTGCGCGACCACCGCCCGATAACCCTCGAGCTGAATCCGGTACAGGGCATCGGTGGAACCGGCGGGGACAAAGAGCCGCGGGAACTCGACGAGCACGGCCGTACCTCCACCGAGGCGAACCCGAGCATCCGTGAGCACGACGCGCGGCACATCCAGCATGATCTCGTTCCCGCGCGCGATCTCGACATCGGGGAAGCGCTCGACCGCCGCCGCACGGAACGATTCCCAGGCTGCGTCGATCCGTGCCAGCCGCTCGTGGAGCGCCTGCGGACGGTGCGTGAGCTCCGCATCCAGATGCGGAGTGGCAGCCAGACGGCGCACGCCCTGCTCGTGCATGGCTGCCAGCGCAGCCATCGCCTCGTCCATGCTGCGGGCGCCGTCGTCCACTCCGGGGATCAGGTGGTTGTGGATGTCAACCAGCGCCGGACCGGTACTCACGCGTGCGGCTCTCCCACGAGCCGGCCGAGCCGGCCCTCCGCGCCCCAGGCCCGCGCGAGATCCTCGATGCGGGAGGGGTCCAGCTCCGCCTGCGCCTGGAAGGCGTGCGTGAGCAGCGCGTCCGCGGCGAGGAGAGCGAGCGCGTCCTCTCGGCAGCCGCTCCCGTGGAGCACGGCCCCGTATAGGCCCAGCGCGCCCGCGGCGAGGGCGTCCGGGATTTCAGCTATCTCCGCGGGCACCGCACCCAGCATGACATCCATCAGACGGGTGGGCGCTTCCGGAAGCCGCGTTCGCAGCCACTGCGCGGCGGCACTCATGTCTTCGAGCCCGCGAGGAGTGGGCGGACAACAGCTTCCACGTGCGCGAGTGCGTCGGGGACGCGCGCCGGGTCGCCGACGCCGCCCTGCGCCATGTGTGGCCGACCGCCGCCCTTGCCGCCCGCCACCGCCGCGACCTCGCGGAGCACGTGGTCGGCGCGAACGCCACGCTTCACCAGGTCGTCGGTAGCGACGGCGAAGAGCGAAACGCGCTCGCCGAAGGTGGCGGCGAGAACGGCGATGCCGCTGCCGAGCCGCTCGCGCAGCTGATCTCCCAGCGCGCGCAGCTCGTCCGCATCCGCGACATCGACGGGTGAGGCGATTACCCGAACACCGTCGAGCGTGGATGCGTCGGAGACCAGACGGCCCACCACATCCGCACTCCCGGCGCTGCGGGCGCGCTCCAGCTGCCGCTGCAGCTCGCGCTGCTCGTCGAGCAGCCCCTGCAAGCGCAAGAGCAGGTTGTCCTCCCGCGTACGGAGCAACGCCGCGGCCTCGCGCAGTGTCTGCTGCTCCCGAACGCTGCGCTCGTACGCGCCCGCGCCCGTGGCCGCCTCGATCCGGCGGACGCCGGCCGCGACGCCCGACTCGGACACGATGCGGAAGAGGGCGATCTGCCCGGTGCTCCGCACGTGAGTGCCCCCGCACAGCTCCATCGAGACGCCCGGGATCTCGATCACCCGCACCACATCGCCGTACTTCTCGGAGAAGAGCGCCGTCGCGCCGCGGTCCAGCGCCTCGCGGTAGCCCATCTGGTCAGCGCAGATGTCGGTGTTTGCCCGGATCGCCTCGTTTACCAGCCGCTCCACCTCCGCGATCTCCTCCTCCGTCAACGGGCCGGTGTGGCTGAAGTCGAAGCGCAGCCGGTCCGGCGCGACCAGCGAGCCTTGCTGGTGGACGTGCTCGCCGAGCACGCGCCGAAGCGCGGCGTGCAGGAGGTGAGTGGCGGTGTGGTTGCGCTCGGTGTCGCGGCGCGTCGGCTCTTCCACCACGGCGTGTACACGGCCCGGAGTGAAATCGCCCTCCACGTCCCCCAGGACGGCCACCC
>JACDHR010000081.1 GCA_013820915.1 Gemmatimonadota bacterium | reverse complement strand
AGCCAGGTGCCGGCGAAGACGACCACCGTCGCCGCCACCATACCGGTGTTCATCCCCCACCGCCGGGTCCGCATCAGCGTCGGATAGTAGAAGATCTTCATCATGAAGTCCTTCCAGTAGATGTTGATCCGGCGCCAGTAGTCGTTGAAGCTCGAAGCCAGCAGGTAGAGGCGGTGCGTCTCCGGCAGGTTGAAGCCGAAGAGGCAGAGAATGCCGATGATCAGATGGAACTGTCCCGAGATCCGCAGATAGAGCAGGTAGGTCGAGACGATCGCCTGCACCACCCCGCCCAGCCCCTGCACCTCGGCGGGCGAGAGCACGAAGTAGTGGTAGACCACCCGGTAGAGCAGCAGGTGCAGCGTTCCCCGCAGGATCCACAACAGCCCCTTCTGATAGATCTCGAGCGAGCTGCGGTCATAGTAGGTGCGCCGGTAGGTCTGATAGTCGACCACCGGGAAAAGGGGAAAGCAGATGTTCGGTAGCAGGAAGAAGTAGGAAAGGCGCCCCCAGAGCGAGACGGGCTCCCTCTCGTGTCGCAGGTCGTAGAGATAGATGATCAGCCGGAACATGAACATCGCGCCCAGGATCGGCAGGACCAGTGTGGGCAGCTCCGGCAGGGGCGCGGGAATCCACTGTGCCCGCAGGGCTACGAGAAGCACAGCGGCGAGCAGCACCAGCGCAACGCGCGCGCGGAAGGCGATCGGCAGATGGCAGAGCCCGATCAGGCCCAGACCCAGGCCGATCAGTGTCAGACCGTAGATGGGGCCGAACAACGCCCCGATCGCCGTCCAGGTGAGCAGCAGAAAAAACGGCAGGCGCAGGCGCAGCGGGAGCGCCGCATGCACCACGAAGCCGACGAAGATCAGCGGCAGGAGCTTCACCAGGCCGAGCTCCTCCTCGATCCGGAAGAGGTAGAGCGCCATGAAAAGCAGGCCGAGCTGCGAGACTACAGCGAGAAACCGGACCAGGTCGCCGCCGCGGACCCCTACCAGCGGTAGGGCGCCGTGCAGCTTCCCAACCCAAACGGCCTGAGCTCGTCCCCCTGCGTGCTGTGCCACATCCACTGGCTGGTTCATCACCGCATCCCGGGTAAAAGGGTGAAAGGAGCAAGCATGTCATCCATCCTGCCTGGTTACAGCCTGTTGCAACCGGTCTGGTTTCGAGATCGATGTCTCAGGTCGTGCTACCGGACAGCTCCGACGCAGCGACCTTCCGCGGCGGCCGCTTTCCTGCCACCATGTGCAGAAGCCGCAGCGGACCCTCCCCCTTGATCTGCCAGAGCCCGACAGCCGCAGCCAGGTACGAGAGAGAGACGAGCAACAACGTCAGCCCCAGCTCGATGATAGCGAAGTGTTCGATAAAGGTATCCATCACGACCACCGGGAGGGCGACAGCAAGACCCAGCACACCGGCCGGCATCAGCATCCGTACGAAGCTTCGCCAGTCCACCCCTAGAATCTTCCACATCTGAGCCAGAAAGACGGGAATCGTTGCGAGCTGCCCAAACAGGACGGCCATGGCAACGCCCACCAGCCCATAGAGCTGGATCAACGGAAAGATCGCCGTGTAGGTCGCGATGACCGTCGCGAGGCTGACGAGGAACGCGCGGTCAGGGCGGCCCACCGCTTTATAGACTGTGGTGCCATTTGAGACCAACGTGCGGATCACCCCCGCAAACGCAAGCGGCGGCAGAACGAAGGCGACCTGCAGCCAGCGATCTCCCAGCACCACCAGCGTGATCGGCTCGGCGAGAAGCCACAGAACGACGGCGGCCGGCATGGTCAGGCTGGCGACCAGGTCGACCGCCAGAGAAAACGCCCTCTGCACACGGGCCTGCTCTCCCTGGATGCGCGAGTAGGCCGGGAAGGCGACGCTCGTCATCATCTGACTGATCCCGACCGTGGCGGCCTCGCTGATACTGAAGGCAAGCAGATAGATCCCCAGGGCCGGCGCTCCCAGCAGCTTGCCGATGATGAAGTTGTCACCCCGATACGCCAGGAAGGACAGGATGTGGCTGAGGAAGATCCAGCGGCCGTAGCGAGAGAGCTCTCTCGCCTTATCGAGGTTAAGGCTGAGCCGGGGGCGGTAAGGATGCATTACGTAGGAGACCACCATCGACGTCACGTTCCCCGCGAGCACGCCGATCATCAACGCCCAGGCATTCCGCAGCAGGATCGCAGCTACGATCGATACCAGCAGTTCCACGATATCGGAAACGACCGTGTGGACATTTTGCCGCTGGACCTCGAGCTCGCGCGTGTAGTAGATGAGGCCAATGTTGCGCACTCCACGGAGCAAGACGGTGATCCCGAGGAGCTGAATGAACGGTGTGGCCCGCGGCTCTCCGAAGAATTGAGCCGCGTAAGGCGCGGAGAGCCAGAGCATGGCTGCCAGGCAGGCGCCCCGGAAGGCCTGGATGGTGAACGCCGTATCGAGGTAATCCCCGATGTCCGCTTTCTTCTGAATGATCGCGCCTCTCAGTCCGGTACTAGAGAAGCGCTCCACGATAGAAAGCATCACTAGCGCGATGCCGAACAGCCCGAAATCATCGGGCGCGAGCAGTCTCGCCAGCACCACGTTGCGAATGAATGCGATGAGGCGCATCGAGGAGCGAAGCAGAACGCTCCAGAAGCCCGCCCGCAGCGCCCGGTCCGTCATGGACTTGCCTGGTTTCCGAACAAGATCCAGAAACCGTCTGGCTCCATGCACTGCCATCGAATAGCTGAGGAACACGGCTCAGGTTCCCGCCGCTCGCGGAAGAATGCCCTCCCGCTCGAGCGACGCCACAATGCTTTCCACAATCCCATCCACACTCTCGCTATCCGTCTCCGCGATCATCTCGGGGTGCTCGGGCGCCTCGTAAGGAGACGAGATGCCGGTGAAGCTCTCGATCTTTCCTTCGAGAGCCTTCGTGTACAGGCCCTTGGGGTCGCGGCGCATACACTCCTCGAGGCTGCACCGGACGTAGATCTCGAAGAAGCGCCCCTCCGGCAACAGTGCCCGCACCCGCTCGCGATCCTCCGCGAAGGGGGAGACGAAGGTACACAGCACGAGAGAGCCCTGCTGGAAGAAGAGCTTCGCCACCTCGCCGACGCGCCGGATGTTCTCCTGCCGGTCGGCGGGGCTGAACCCCAGATCTCCGCACAGGCCATGGCGGACCTGATCGCCATCGAGCAGCATCGTCTGGCAGCCGGCGGCGAAGAGGCGCCGCTCGAGCGCCCGCGCGATGGTGGACTTGCCGGAGCCGGAGAGGCCGGTGAACCAGAGCACCGCCGCACGGTGCCCGCTGCGTGCCTCGCGCTCCGTCAGAGGAATGTTCCACTCCTCCCAGACCACGCCCGGAGAGACCGGGTCTCTGCCTTCCGCCCGCTCTTCGGGGAAGAGCTCGTCGGCCGTGCGTACCTCTCCCCGGATCATTCCCGCGGCGACCGTCGCGTTGGTGTGGGGATGGATCAGGATGAAGCTGCCGGTGCCCTGGTTGATCTGGTAGGGATCGAAGAAGATCGGCTGCGCCGTGGTGATCTCGACACGCCCGATGTCGTTCAGCCGGAAGGTGTCCACCTGCTCGCGGTGGAGCGTGTCCACGTCGATCCGGTAGACGATCCGGCTGACGAATGCCTTTACGCTACGCGTAGTATGCATCAGCAGGTAAGGCACAGCAGGATCCAGCGGCGCCTCGTTCATCCAGCAGAGGATGGCATCGAAGCGGTTCTCCACCGTCGGCAGGTTCATCCGCCGGACGATCATGTCCCCCCGACTGATATCGATCTCATCCTCGACGGTGAGGACCACCGAATCCAGCGGCGAGGCCTCCTGCCGTGGGCCGTCGAACGTTTCGATCGAGCGGACCCGGCTGCTCTGTCCCGACGGCAGCACCACGATCTCCTCGCCCGGGGTGATGGTGCCGGAGACCACGCGCCCCGCAAAGCCCCGGAAGTCCTGGTGCGGGCGGACCACGCACTGCACCGGGAAGCGGAAGTCGACCAGGTTGCGATCCGCCCCGAGCTTCACCGTTTCCAGGTGGTGCAGCAGCGTGGCCCCCTCGTACCAGGGCATGTTGTCGCTGTGGGTGACGATGTTGTCACCGTGCAGGGCCGAGATCGGGATGAAGATCAGGTCCTTGATGTCCAGCTTCTGCGCGAACTGCGTGTACTCGGCCATGATGCGGCGGTAGACCTCGTACGAGTAGCCGACCAGGTCCATCTTGTTGATGGCCACCACCACGTGCGGGATGCCGAGCAGCGCGGTCAGGAAGCCATGCCGTTTGGACTGGGTGAGCACCCCCTTGCGCGCGTCCACCAGCACGATTGCCAGCTCCGCCGTGCTGGCGCCGGTGACCATGTTGCGCGTGTACTGAATGTGGCCCGGGGTGTCCGCGATGATGAACTTGCGTCTGGGGGTCGCGAAGTAGCGATACGCTACGTCGATGGTAATGTTCTGCTCGCGCTCGGCGCGCAGCCCGTCGGTGAGCAGCGCCAGGTTCAGGTAATCCTCGCCGCGGCGGCGGCTGGCCCCCTCGATGGCCTCGAGCTGGTCCTGGAAGATGGAGCGGGTGTCGTAGAGCAGGCGCCCGATCAGGGTGCTCTTGCCGTCGTCCACGCTGCCCGCGGTGGTGAAGCGAAGCAGATCCATCTCCAGATAAGGATTGCCCCCGTTGCCGTCCACAACGGGGGCAGTGTTCGGACTGGTGGTACTATTCGCTGACATTTGTCTCCTCGCTAATCGCACCCGATTCGTGGTGCGTGGCTACACGCTATTGCGCGCTACGCTCAAAAGTACCCCTGCTTCTTCCGGTCCTCCATGGCAGCCTCGGAGCGCTGATCGTCGAAGCGGGTGCCGCGTTCCGTCATGCGCGCGGCGGCGATCTCGCGGATGATCTCCTCCAGCGTGGACGCGTCGGATTCCACCGCACCCGTGCAGGTCAGATCCCCCACGGTGCGGAAGCGCACGCGCTTCCGCACCGCGCTCTGGTCGGTGAAGAGGTTCAGGTAGGGCGAGTGGGCAAGCATCACTCCGTTGACCTGGACGACCTCCCGCTCGTGCGCAAAGTAGATGCGCGGTAGATCGAGCTTCTCTGAGGCGATATACTGCCACACGTCCATCTCCGTCCAGTTGCTGAGCGGAAAGACCCGGAAGTGCTCGCCCATGTTCTTGCGCCCGTTGAAGAGGTTCCACAACTCGGGGCGCTGGTTCTTCGGATCCCACTGCCCGAAGAGGTCACGATGGCTGAAGAAGCGTTCCTTGGCGCGCGCCTTCTCCTCGTCGCGTCGGGCTCCGCCGATGGCCACATCGATCCGCAACTCCTCGAGGGCGTCGAGCAAGGTGACGATCTGCAGGCCATTACGGCTCGCGTTCGGACCCTTTTCCTCTACCGCCCGACCCCGATTGATCGAGTCCTGCACGGTGCGCACGATGAGCTGCGCACCGGTGCGCGCGACCAGCTCGTCGCGGAATTCGATCGTTTCGGGAAAGTTGTGGCCGGTGTCAACGTGCAGCAGCGGGAAGGGGAGCTTCCCCGGCCAGAACGCCTTTTGGGCGAGGCGAACCAGTACGATCGAGTCCTTGCCGCCGGAAAACAGCAACACCGGACGCTCCGACTGGGCCACTACTTCACGAATAACGAAGATCGCTTCGGACTCGAGCTGCTGCAGGTGAGTTCTGGAGTAGGATGTCATATCTCGCGGTCTAGTTCGATTTATGTAGCGTACCAACCTTCACAGCGCCCTCTCCCGCGGCTGCGGGAGAACTCCGCCAGGTGCCGCGGGAACGCCCTCGAGTCGCAACGTGCTTTGTCGCAATTCCATAGCTGTAGATCGTGCGGGCGGCACGTCGAGCAAGCCAACGCAGAAGCTGGGGAGTGCGACCGGTGAGCACAAAAAAGGCACGCTTGAGATGCTGAAGCCACTCCGGATCGTTCCGAAGGCTCCGCAGACTCAGACCCACATGTTCCTCAAGCCGTAGCACATAGGTCGACGGCAAGGGTTCCACCGATCGGAGCGGTCCTCCCGGCAGATCCCCCTTGAGGCCGGCCGGCGCCCCGGCAAGATCGAAGCTTGCCTCGAAGCATCTCGGGACCTGCTCGTACCGGTAGAGGTGCTCGAAATCCAGGAGCTTCAATCCGTCCTTCCGGTCTACTATCACGTTCTTCACCTGCAGATCCAAGTGAGCATATCCGGCTTCGTACACCTGCTCGAGAATCTCCAGGAGTCGCTTCGCGATGTCGAGCGGGAGCAGTCGCAGGCCCCGGCGGCGAACGCGCAACGTATTCTCGTAGTAGGGCGTCAGAAGCCAGTTCGGCCCATATGCGAGTGCAGGAGGAATCTCGGGAATACCGCGAGAAAGCTCGAGATGGGCGACAAGCTCCCGCTCCAGAAACCGTTCCCGCCCAGGACGAAAGGTTTTGCAGACAGCCATTCGCCCTTCGTACTCGACCAGCTCGACCTTGGCCCGGCGACCATATCCACCGAGGCGACGAATGACCGGCAACGGAGTGGCATACTGATCACGCGTGCGTTGGATTTCTCGTCCTAGTCGAGCCCATTCCTCCGGCAGCAGCAGATCGATAGCTTGTCGGGCCTCGTCGGCATTGCGTGTTGCCAGGATTATAGGGCGTGACTTCACCTCAGGGCGAATCTTAATTACTCTGTGGGTGATCGCGCGCTCAATACCGAAGAGCCACCTGTTGTCTAGCCCAATGGCCTCCCGAGACTGCTGTGGAGTGGGAGCCACCGGCTCCAGATCAAAGCCTACGAGAGCAACGGCAGGAGAAAACGAGCGACGAATGCTTCTCGCCACCCACGGCTGTGCCGCAACAGCGTCCTGCTCTCTCTTAGACAGTTTCCGTGCTGCCAGGGTATCGAACCCCAAATACTCGACCTGGTCAACCAACCTGTCGAGCATGCCCGCGCTGCTGACGGCCTCGTCCACGAGAAATACGGCAAGTCCAGTCGGATTTCCCAGATCGTCTCTAGAGAGCGCTTCACGAACTGGCACCCATCCCTTGCTTCGAGACTCAATCGCGTCTGACATAGCGTTTCCAGTCGAGCTTGCGATCGCCCACCGTCAGTATCGGCGGGTTCTGCAGGATCGGCTTGTTGTAACGGAGACGATGGCCGGCGAGGTCCGTCACCTCGCCCCCAGCCTCCTCGACGATGCACTGCGCCGCGGCGGTGTCCCATTCCATTGTAGGAAGATCGCGAAGATAAAGATCGGCCCCTCCTTCCGCAACCAGGCAGAACTTGAGCGAGCTGCCCATGCTGAGCGTCTGCGCGCCAGGCAGGCGCTCGAGCAGCGCGCGCACCCGGGGACCGGCGTGGTCGCGGCTGGCCACCATAACGAGCCGAGCAGGATCAGCGCGGCGCACCCGGACCCGCCGCGGTTCCTCGGGCGGGAGCCAGAGGTACGCGCCCTGCCCCCAGGCGGCATGGTAGGTCAGGCTCCGCACCGGCACGTGCACCACTCCCAGCACCGGCGCCCCCTCTTCGATCAGCGCCAGGTTGACGGTGAACTCGCCCGTCTGCTTGAGGAACTCCTTGGTCCCGTCCAGCGGGTCCACCAGCCAGAAGCGCGTCCAGCTGTGCCGGCCGGCGATCTCCTCGGCTGAAGACTCCTCAGAGAGGACCGGAATCTCGGGCGTGAGGCGGCGCAGCTTCTGGAGGATCAGCTCGTGCGCGGCCCGATCGGCCTGCGTCAGCGGCGAGGCATCCGCCTTCTGCTCGACCGCGCCCGCACGGCGATAGAAGGCGAGGATGCACCGGCCAGCCTGCGTCGCGATCTCGCAGGCGCCGGCGACGAGTCCCTCCAGGGAGTCTGCGCCGGTTGGCATTGAGGAGTCGGTGCGCATCCGCTAGAGCGGCCAGAAAAGCGGAACTAGCAGCACGAGCAGCACGATCACCAGCAGGTTCAGGGGCAGACCCAGCCTCGGGTAATCGGTGAAGCGATAGCCGCCCGGCCCGTAGACCATCATATTCGTCTGATAGCCGATTGGAGTGAGGAAGGAGGCCGAGGCCGCCACCGCCACCACAATGGCGAAGGGGCGCGGGTCCAGCCCGGAGCCCGCCGCCGCCATGGCGATGGGAAAGAGCAGCACCGCCGCGGCGTTGTTGGTAATCAGCTCGGTGAAGAGCGCAGTGGCCAGGGCAATGGCGAAGAGGATCCCCACGGGACCCAGAGCGCGGAAAGGCTCAACGATCACCGCGCTCAGCACCTGCGCCAGCCCGGACACTTCCATGGCGGCTCCCAGCCCAAATGCCGCCGCAATGACGATGATCACATCGAAGTCAATGGCGCCGCGCGCCTCGTTCGGTGTCAGGATCCCCAGCAGCACCAGCGCGACCGCCCCCAGCAGTGCGGCGTTCAGAATGGGAATCAGACCCGCACCCGCCGCCACCACAATCCCCAGGGTGATCAGTGCCACCACCAGCGCCTGCCGCGAGGTGGCCGGAGGCGAGCCGCCCAGATCGGAAACCAGCAGGAAGTCATTGCGGTCACGCCAGCGCGCGCGAAAGCCCGGATCCGCCATCAGGACCAGCGTATCTCCCGGATGGATCGGCACCTCTCCGAGCTTTGCCCTGACCCGCTCGCCCGAGCGGTGGATGGCAAGCACCGCCGCCTGGTAGCGTTCGCGAAAGCCCACCTCCTTCAGGGTCCGGCCGATCAGCAGCGAGGTGGCGCTGACCACCGCCTCGAAGAAGGTATGATCGGAGCCACCCGACTCCGTCAGGTGCCGGTGCTCGGTGGAGCGCAGCCCGCGCCGAGCCTGCAGGTCCACCACCAGATCCGCCCGACCCACGAAGGTCAGGCGGTCTCCCCCCTCGAGGAGGGTCGTCGGCGCGGCCGGGGCGATGAGCTGCCCGCCCTTGTCGATCTCCGCCAGGAAGACCCCCTGCAGGTGCCGCAACCCCCCGGCCTCGACTGTCTTACCGTCCAGGGCGCCACCCGGCTCGACCTCCATGTGGATGACGAACTCCCGCAGCTCCTCCTCGAGCTGTTGCCGAACGCCCCTGCGGTCGGGCAGCAGCACCGGAGCAAGCAGGATGAGCAGCGCCACACCCGCCAACGCGATGGGAAGGCCGACGCGGGTGATCTCAAACATCCCGAGCGGTGGGTGTCCCGCGGCCTCGAGCAGCCCCGAGACAACGAGGTTCGTCGAGGTGCCGATCAGCGTGACCGTGCCGCCGAGCATCGCCGCAAACGAGATCGGCATCAGATACCAGGAGGCGGGGCGCCCGCGGCGCTCCGCCCAGTCGGCCACCTGCGGCGCCAGCATCGCGACGATAGGGGTATTGTTCAGAAACGCCGACGCCCCAGCGGTAGGGAGGAGGATCTTCGCCAGGCTGGTGCGGCCGCTGTCCCCGTCGTCCAGGGTGGCGCTCACCAGCGGCTGCAGCGCACCGGTCTTCTCCACCGCCCGCGCCACCACGTACAGCGCCGCCACCGTGATCGGCGCGGGGTTGCTGAAGCCCGCGAGCGCCTGCTGCGGCGTGATCACCCCCAGGATCAGCAGGGTGATGACGGCGCCGAGCACCGCCACCGCGGGCGCCACCATTTCACGCGACAGGCCAATTACGGTGATCGTGATCACCACCAGGGTGAGCCATGCCTCCCCACTCACCGTTCCTCTTCCGCGCGCGAGTCAGCTAGCCGGTGACAGGAGTGGTCATTTCCGTCACCCAACGAATTCTCCGGTTTCCTCTCGCCATTGATCCGGCAGATCTCTCCCGGCAGGTGCCTTCCCACCCAACCGGGGATTACCGCTCCACAGGCGGCATGGGGGTCCCGCCGCCCCGAAGACGTTGAAGTAGCGCAACCCCGCCGTCCCGATGCCGTAGAGCCTCTGGAAGAGGCTGGCGCAGAGTTCATCAATGGGGTACACATGCGCTGCGTTCATGGGTTCTCGGTATTCTGGGGAGAGCCCGCTTCCCGATACGCCGTCAGAGCTGCACAGGCAGCACCGTCCGGCGCCACGACTCCGGCCTGGAGCACTCTGAAGAGGTAGGTGTGCGGCTCGAACGCCGCCTCCAGCGCCAGCGCCTCGCAGTTGCGCTCGAGCAGGTGGCTCACCTGATGGTAGTCGGCCGTATGAAGCCGGCCCAGGATCACGTACTGCACTTGCTGGCTCCGGAAGAAGTCGATCAGATCCTCTGGATGCTGCGCCAGGACCCGACCGAGAGGAATGGTCTTGCGCTCCGTGAAGTAGTAGACGGGAGCCGGCTTAGCCGAGACGATCACCGCCTCCGGCGGCAGGCGTAGCTTGATGTGCTCCAGCGTGCTGAAGAAGGCACCAAGCTCCCCGCGTCGGCACTCGGGAGGCGGAAGCTGCGAGCCCCACTCGCAGTAGCTCCGCTCGGCTATCAGTTTGGCGCTGCGCAACCCGCCAACCAGCACCAGTGCGAGCCCAAGCGTCAACATCACCGGGAATCCCCATCCCGACCGCACCCGCTGCGCCAGCGCTTGGGTGCCCAGCAGCAGAGCCACCACCAGAAGCGGGATCAGCACATTGAGGAAGCGGCCAATGCTCCACGGCCAAATAGCGAGCATAGCTCCGTAGGCCAGCACATAGAGCGCGGCTGCCCGCCAGCGCTTCCACAGCACCCACAGCCCTGCTACCAACCCCACTGCGACAGCTACCGCGGTCAGTAGATCGAAAACGCTGAGGATGGGCAGGTGAGGAATCTCGAAGCTGCCCGGTCCAGGTAGCGGAGGAATGCCGATTCGGTTGGGAATGAAGTAGGCGAAGTACTTGGTCAGGTTGATTGCGACGCGGGCGAGGAGCACCACGGCGAAGGAGACCTCCTGCCCACCCGTAAAGGCAGCATCGGCAATGTAGGAGCGACCCACGTACTTCTCCGGCGCCACCACTGTCCACACCAGCCACGACCCCACGGTCACACTCCCGGCGGCCGTGAAGAGCGCCGCCGCGGCAAAACGGCGCTCGAGCATCCACTGCGCCCAGATCCCCGCCAGCAGCGCGATGCCGACGCTGCGTGTCAGCGCCGCCATGATGGCCATTGCCCCCACCACCACCAGAAGCCGCGGGGAGACGTTCCTGCGGGCCAGCAGTGCCACCGCAAGCATGCTCAGCAGCAGATAGGTGGCATCCGTGCCGATCTTGGCGCCTGTACCCACCAAGTGTGGATTGACCACTTGCGCCGCCAACACCACCAGCGCAACTCCGCTGGACCACAGTCGGCGCAGCACTGCAGCGATCAGTGCCAGCGCGCCCGTTGCGGCTGCAATCCCCAAGGCCTGCACCAGGGCGATCCGCTCGCCGACAAACGCTCCGAGCACCGCTAGAAGAGCCGGATAGCCGGGCGGATACATATGATGGAGCGGACGATCTACATAGTAGATGTCGTGGTATCCCAGAGCGCGGAGCGAACGAGCCAGAAACAGGTAGATCGCATCATCCTGTCCTGCCTGGACCCCGCCCGGACGACCCAACCAGGAGAGCACCACGAAGAGCAACAGCAGACCCAAGGCAGCCGGCCAGAAGAGACGCTCCGCTACCGGCGGGCTCTCAGCCACTGCGGTAGGATCGGTCTGGTGGTGTCTTGCAGCCGTTGGCGCGATGCCATCACTCATGACTTCAGGTCGCATACCTGGTCAACTCCAGCCACAGCGTAGACGCGGAGCTGCAGCAGACACCCGGGGGAGCCCAACACGACGTGGCTGAGGTGGCTTCGCCGCCTTGCTTTCGGCCCTGCGGAGGTGGCCGGTCGAAACGTCGATCACGGGGTGTGCGGGAATAGCGAGACCAGGCGAAGGATGTGCCGTGCGGAGACCGGCTTTCACGCCACAACCGCTCCGCCTGCGGAACACCGAATCGGATCGCTCCGGGCGCCACTCTCAACGTCCACCAGGTACCAACGCAGCGCCTCCCGAAGGCCGCGCTCCACCGAGTGCGTCGGGACGTAGCCGAGGCGCCGGCGGATCTTGCCAATGGCCGCCTGCGAGTGCCGCACATCGCCCGGTCGGAATTCCCCATAGGCGGGCTGCACCCGCGCCAGCTCCGGCCGGTGCTCCGCCAAGCCATCGCGGATCATGCGAAAGAGCTCGTTGAGCGTCGTGCGGTCTCCGCACGCCACGTTGTAGATCTGGTCGGTCACCCCCTCGTCCTCGGCGGTGGCCGCGAGGAGGTTGGCCTGCAGCACGTTGTCGATGTAGCAGAAGTCGCGGCTGGTCTCACCGTCGCCATTGATGCAGCAGGGCTCCCCGCGCAGCAGCCCGCTCACAAAGCGGGGGATGACCGCCGCGTAGGCGCCGTTCGGGTCCTGCCGCCGCCCGAAGACGTTGAAGTAGCGCAGGCCGATGCTCTGCAGACCGTAGGCGCGCTGGAAGACGCCGGCGTAGAGCTCGTTCACGTACTTGGTGACCGCGTAGGGCGAGAGCGGCCGGCCGATGTGGTCCTCGACCTTGGGGAGACCCGGATGGTCGCCGTAGGTCGAGCTCGAGGCGGCGTACACGAAGCGCCGTACCCCCGCGTCGCGCGCGGCCACCAGCATGTTGAGGAAGCCGCCGATATTCGCCTGGTTGGTGGCGATTGGGTTCTCGATCGAGCGCGGCACCGAGCCGAGCGCCGCCTGGTGCAGCACGAGATCGACGCCATCGCATGCCGCCCGGCAGGTGTCGAGATCCTGGATGTCACCTTCGATGAAGCGAAAGTCGACAGCTCTCGTTCCCACCGAGGCCTGGATATCGTCGAGGTTGTGCCGGTAGCCCGTCGCGAAGTTGTCCAGCGCGACCACGCGCTGATCGAGGGCGAGCAGCAGCTCGACCAGATTCGCGCCGATGAAGCCGGCAGCGCCCGTCACCAGCCAGGTGCGTGGCTCCCGGCGCAGCGAATCCATCAGCTCTTCGTAACGACTCTTCTTCTCGTGCGACATCATCATCTTCTCAGAAGCCGTTCGGCACGGAACACCAGGTACACGA
>JACDHR010000080.1 GCA_013820915.1 Gemmatimonadota bacterium | reverse complement strand
GGAGCCTTGACCAGCAGGCAGAGCTGGTGCCACGGACCCATACACTCTGCCGTGTGATGCTGGACGAGGAGCATGCGCTGAACTGGAGGATCGGGCTCGAACGCACTGCAGGCACTGACGGTTGCCAGCAACGCAGCGGCCAGCGAGACGTAGAGACGTGCCATGTCAGACTCCGGGTGTAAGCGGCTGGATTACAAACTCCCGGTCAGGGGTCGGGAGGAGCGGAATGGATCCTCGTTGGATCCGTCATACGACGACGGCTGAGCCGGGCCGATTCTGACTACGAGTGGCGGAGCGACAGGGGAAGCTAAGCTGGCCCAGCCACGCCACGTCCCACGCCAGCGCGGCCACGTAGTTAGCGACCTTAGCCGCCTGTCGTTACAACCCTTCCGGGCTCCGAGCACCGCCGGAGAGCGCCCCGACAACCTCCTCGAACCCGTCGGGACGGTTGCGCGGCGAGAGCATGGAGTTCTGCCTGCTCCGCAGCCGGTAGAGCCTTGCATACCCAGCAAGCTCCGGCACCGCCGCCAACCACAGCCGTGGGCCCCGCAGCAACACGACCACCGCACCGCCCGCGACGGCCTGCCGCACGAGAGCGAAGCTGTAGCTCTGCGAGGGAAGCGGTGCCAGCCTCGGCGGCGAGCAAATCGCCGCGGGTCGCCTGCGACCCCTGTGGTTCGTTCGCTATGGCGTGCCAAGCGGCAGGAAGGTTGCTTCCGCATCCTCTGCGAAGCGGCGGACCACCACGTACCGCTCGCGTAGCAGCGCCGCGACCCCTGCCGTGGAGGCGTTGCCGACGCGCAACCAGATCACCTTTGGTGCAGCACCATGCACCAGGCTGCGCTGGTAGAAGTCCGTGTCTTTGGAGGTGAGCAGAAACACTTGGTCGGCCGCAACCTTCCAGATCAGCCGATCCGCCGCACCCATTAGGCCGAGATCGCGCACGTAGGCAGACCCAGGATACGTGTCCTTAGAGCGTGAACGAGCCGGTGCGAGAGGTTCTCGTCGAAGAGCAGCTTCACGAGGCGGAGAACAGCCGGCGCTCACGCTCCGCGGCAAAGGCGAGCACCGCGCGGATGTCCGCCTCCTCGAGATCGGGGAAGTCGGCCAGGATCTCCTCCTGCGACATCCCACCGGCAAGGTACTCGAGGATGTCCGCCACCGTGATGCGGGTGCCGCGGATCGCTGGCTTTCCGCTGCGGACCTCCGGGTCCAGCGTGATACGGTCAAGAATCTCGGCCATGATGTCACTCCACGTTGTGTGCCTCACCGCAGTGTACCGCGCGACGGTAGGACGAACAAGCGGAGCCAGATTCAGGACACCATACCTCAATAGCTCCAGTTCTCCCCCGGAACCGGCAGGCGGTTGAGCACCTCGCGCTGGAACCGCCATTCGGGCATGTACTGGTCCATCAGCCCGATGAAGCGGGGATTGTGGGTGGGTTCCAGCAGATGAACCAGCTCGTGAACGACGATGTACTCGAGGCACTCCCGCGGTTTCTTGGCGAGCTCGGTGTTGAGACGAATCGTGCGCGCGTTCTGGTTGCAGCTGCCCCACCTGGTCTTCATCCGCTGCACGAAGAAGCGCTCGACCTCGACGCCCAGGAGCGGCTGCCATCGGGCGAGTAGAGGAGGAACGGCCTGCTTGATCTGCTCGCGGTACCACTCTTCGACGACGGCCTGCCGCCTGCGCATGTCCGCGCCCGGACGCACGCGCAGCAGCATCCGGCTGTGCTGCAGCTCGACGGTAGGAGCCTGCTCGCTCTCGCGGACGGTGAGCAGATAGCGCTTTCCGCACACGTAATGGCTCTCCCGGTCCACGTAGTCGCGGGGTGGCTCGCGCTCCTGCGCGCGCAGCTTTTTCTGCTGCTGTTTGATCCAGCCGAGCTTGGAGATGGTGAACGCGCGGATGGTGTCCAGGCTCATGCGCGAGGGCGCCGACACGCGCACCCGGCCGGTCGGGGGGTGGACGCTGAGATGGACGTTCTTGATCTCCTTGAACGTGACGTCCACCTCGATCTCGCCAAGGGTGAGTCGAGAGACCATCAGTACTCCCGCTGCGAGACGATGACGGGGAAGATGCGCTCGACTTCGGCTTCGTCCTGCAGCACCCCGTAGAGCGCCCGCTTGACCGCGTTCTCCCGGGTCGGCACGCCGCGCCAGCCGTCGGGCCGGGCGTGGTGCAGGGCCCGGTCGAGCTGGATCACCAGCTCGGCGTCCTTCCGCAGGTTGTTGTAGAGCGCGCGCTTGCCGGGCGTGTCGATGTCGCGGGGCACCTCCTCGTCCTGCCCGGCCTCGACCTGCTTGGCCAGCTCGGCGATGCGCTCGAGGTACTCCTCGTATTCGAGGGCCCTGGCCTTGCGCGCGGCGATGATCTCGTCCAGCAGCACAGACATCTTCTCGTAGTAGGCCGGGTCGTGCAGGTGCTCCTTGATGATCTTGCTGCGGACGTTGTTCTCGATGGTTTCGGCGACCGCGTCCTGGCTCTGCTTGAGCGCGTCGGGAAGGCTGGCGATGGCGTCGGCGATGCCGGTCTTCACGATCAGCTCGAGTAGCGACATGCCGTCGAAGGGCGAGATCTTGCGCGGCTCGTCGGCCTGGATGTAGGTGTCGAGCAGGTGGCGCATGTCGGCCTCGTAGGCCTTGAAGTCGAGGCTCTCGCCGCTGGCGTTGCGGATGAGCTCGCGGAGCTTCAGGTAGTGGTCGAGCCGCTCCTTGATGCGGGCGATGTCAGCGCTGCCGTAGCCCGCCGCCTCCAGCTCGTCGGCGATGTTGGCGTAGGCACGCACCAGGGCGACGACGGCCTTGTAGAGCGCGGCCCGCTGCGGCTCGCGCTCCTCCAGGTCGGTGGGGATCTCGGTGTTGCCGCAGAAGTAGTGGATGTGCTCGAGCTCGCCCTGCGGCGGCGGTACCGGCTCGCACAGCAGGGCGAGGGCTTCCAGCGCGCCGTCGAGGCGCTCCCTTCCCTTGGTCAGGCGATCCTGCAGCAGCACCTCGGGGTCGGGGCCGGGCGCGCTGTGGTCGAGCTCGGAGGTGTAGACGGCGATGGCGTTCTCGACCTTCTTGAAGAGGTCCTTGTAGTCCACGATGTAGCCGAACTCCTTGTCCTCGCCGTCCAGCCGGTTGGTGCGGCAGATGGCCTGGAAGAGCCCGTGGTCCTGCATGGACTTGTCGATGTAGAGGTAGGTGCAGGGCGGGGCGTCGAAGCCGGTGAGCAGCTTGTCCACCACCACGAGCAGCTTCATGTTCGCCGGCTCCCGCGCGAAGAGCGCCTTGGCCCGCTCCTCGTACGTCTCGGTCTTCGTCATGCCGGGCCGGGGCTCGACGTCCGCGAGCAGCTCGGCGTAGGTGTTGTAGATGAACTGCTTGTCGGTCTCGGTGTTCGCCCCGACCTCCTCCAGCGTGACATCCCGCGCCTGCGGGTTGTAGGAGGTCACCACCGCACACCGGCCCCGGAAGGGCGTCTTCTGCAGGAGGGTGAAGTACTTGCACGCCTCGAAGATGCTGGAGGCCACCAGGATGGCGTTGCCGCGCTCGCTGGAGAGGCGCGGCTTGACGCTGAAGTCGAAGACGATGTCGCTCACCACCCGCTCCATGCGCGAGCGCGAGCTGAGCACGTTCTGCATCGTGCCCCACTTGCTCTTCAGCTCCTCCTTCTGCCAGTCGTTGAGCCCGCGGGTCTTGGCCTCGAACCAGGCGTCGATCCTCTCCTGCGAGCTGAGGCGCTGATCGATGTCGCGCGCCTCGTAGACGAGATCGAGCACCACCTCGTCCGCCACCGCTTCGCTGAACTTGTAGGTGTGGATGTAGCCGCCGAAGATCTCCAGGCTCGTCTTCCGGTCCGTCTTCAGCAGCGGGGTGCCGGTGAAGCCGATGAAGACGGCGTTCGGCAGCATAGCCTTCATCACGCGGTGCAGCTTGCCGCCCTGGGTGCGGTGGCACTCGTCCACGAAGACGAACAGCTCGCCGAAGGTCGGGCTGGGCTGCGCCTCGATCTCGCGGATGAACGTGTCGAAGTCGCTCACGCCCCTGCGGCTGAACTTGTGGACGAGCGAGCAGAGCAGCCGCGGTGTGGCCTGGCCGAGCTGCCGCATCAGGTCGCGGCCGCTGCGGGTGCGGTAGATCGCCTCGCCGGTCTCGGTGAAGACGCGCTCGATCTGCTTGTCCAGCTCGTCGCGGTCGGTGATGATGGCGACGCGGGCGTTGGGGTTGTTCTCCAGGATCCACTTCGCCAGCAGCACCATGACGATGCTCTTGCCGCTGCCCTGCGTGTGCCAGATGATGCCGCTCTCGCGCCTCCGCACGTGCTCCTGCGCGGCCTTGATGCCGAAGTACTGGTGTACGCGCGGCAGCTTCTTGACGCCGCCGTCGAAGAGCACGAAGTCGCGCATCAGCTCGATCAGGCGCTCCTTGCGGCAGATCCGGAGCAGGTACTTGTCGAGCTTGAAGCGGCTGTCGTCCGCCTCGTCCTCCTTCCACCGGAGGAAGTATTTCTCCTCCGTGCCGATGGTGCCGTAACGCAGCCCCTCGGAATCGTTGCCGGCGAAGACGAACTGCACCGTGCTGAAGAACCACTCGTGGAACATCGGCTGCTGGTTGGAGAGGCACTGCCGGATGCCGTCGCCGATGCTGGCGCGGCTGCTCTTCAGCTCGAGCACGCCGACGGCGACGCCGTTGACGTAGAGCACCAGGTCCGGCCGCCGCTCGTGCCTGCCCTCGAGCGTCACCTCCTCGGCGATGGCGAAGTCGTTCTTCTGCGCTTCCTTCCAGTTGATGAGGTGAACGGTATCCGTGACCTCGCCCGCCTCCGTCTTCACCTGCACGCCGTAGCGCAGCAGCTCGTAGACGGCCTTGTTGTTCTCGTAGAGCGTGCGGCTGTGGTTGTTCGCCTCGGTCCGCAGCCTGTGGAGGGCGCTGCCGATCTGCGCGGGTGTGTAGCCGCTGCGGCCGAGGTAGGCGGTGAGCAGTTCCCCCTCGATGTTGCTGTTATCACGGCGGTCGCTCCGATCGCCGAGGTAGCGATAGCCCAGCTCCTCGTGGAAGAGGGCGATCACGCGCTGCTGCGTGGCACGCTCCGGCTTGCCGATGTCGCTCATCCTGCGGGCTCCGTTGTGCGCTCGGGCTGAGGGGAAACGTTGGTTCGTCAGGGAATCGGGAAGACATCCACGTTCCCGGCTTCATCCACCATGAGGACGTAGTTGATCATGTCGAGCGGAGGATCGCTGGTCTCGATGAAGTCCAGCGCGGCCTCGAAGAGCAGGATCTGCTGCGCGCGAGGGACGTCCGGCAGCGAGATCGCTCCCGGATGGATCTCCTCCCGCTTCAGCATCGGCCGGAAGTCCCGCCAGTTCCCCGTCACCAGCGTGAGGTCCTCCTCCAGCATCCGGCGCCGGATCTCGGGATCCTTCCGGCCCTTCCAGCCGAGATACTGGATGGGATACGCGTTGTACCCCCGGGCGTTGGCGACCTCACGCAGCTTCGGCGTGACATCCTCGTCGATCAGGAACTGGATCACGCACGCCCGCCAACCCCGCGCTTTCTGGCGGGACGCGCCCAGTCGGTCCGGGGCCGTCCCCGCGGAGGATACACCCTGGCGTACAGTGTGGCGAGCTCGAGGTCACCCTCCTCCAGCTGCGGATAGTCCTCGCGTAGCTCCTCGGTGGTGGAGCCCAGCGCGATCTTCCGAGCGATCGCGTATACCGGCGTTCGGGTCCCGCGAAAGACGGGCTCGCCGCTGCGTACCTCCGGATCGGTCTCGACTCTCTCCGCCATTCTGCCGAGCAGCCGAAACCGCTCCTGGACCACTTGAATGACACGTTCGAGATTGAGCACGACACCATCGACCTCGAACTCCGCAGGCAGCTCCGAGAGCGGCTTTCCATGCAGGAACCGGTAGAGCCTCGGCCACACCGTGGGCGCAAGCACCTCACGCACGGACAGGTATACCGCATCGCTAGCGTCCAAGCCCCGCTGGGCACGATCCGTGGACTGCGGAAGCTCCCGCGCGCGGATCTGCTCCCGGTCGATGGCCTGGTTCACGGTCTTCGGGCTCACGCCCGCCACGAACGCGGCCTCGTTGACTGTGATCACCTGACCGCTCGTTCCTCGATGCTTAGCTGCCTTGGGCATAATTCCTCCTCGGTAGAGGAATAGTTTGCCAGTTCGTACGTACCCTGTCAAGCCTTCATGTGCCGCTGAGACTCATCTCTGCCCGGCGGTGGCGAGCCGGCATCGTGAGAAGGGACTCCGCGATGCCAGTTCGTGGCGCTTGCGGGAGGCTGCGCACGCCGGAGGGGGAGAATCCGTTCCTGGGTAGTTTCAGGGCAGTTTCTTGGGTAGTTATCCCGAATTTCGTCTCGAATAGCACTCGTCACGGCGTCTCGCTGGGGCTCCGTCGTCTTTATGCGCGATTATACGCCGTGGACCGTATACACGCGAATAAATGGATACAACCACCACCTGGCACGGCAGCAGGTGCAACGGCTTCACACCAGCCGGATCCTCCCCGTGAGCAGCTCCTGCATCATCCCCTGCTTGAGTTGGCGCGCCTTGGCGAGCTTCGCCTCCAGCGCGGCGATCTCTGCATCCATGTCGCTCAGGACGGTGGCGATGGTAGCTTGTTCTTCGAAGGATGGTGGCAGCCTCACCTTGAATGCATGAACATCATTCCGGTTGAGCGTCGGGACACCCGACCCTGTAGCGAACCGATCGAGACCAATCTGAGTGTAGAGGTAGTACACATACTTCGGGTGATTGCTTTCAAACGATGTGACCCAAAGTGAGGTATTGTGAGGCCAGAAGTTCTCTTCAACGAAGGTGACAGTTCCAATCGTTCCTGAACGGCCAGTGATGACCCCTGGGCCTTTTACCTGAAATGCGGCGTGGTGATTGAGTACACCGTTTGAGTAAACGACCGGGTATGGACCATGCCGGAGCTTTGAAGTTGGTAGATCGAAACCACGCTGTAAGGGTGCAACACGGACCATCGGACGCGTTTTCCACTCCCCGCTGAACCCCGGCAGGCGCTTCTTGCCGGTGAGCAACACCTGCATGGCGCCTTGTTTGACGTGACGCTTCTTGGAGAGAAGCTGCTCCAGCGCTTCGATGAGGGCATCCGTATCGCTCAACGCCTCGGCAATGGCTTCCTGTTCGGCTTTGGTCGGTGGGAGAGGGAATTCGAAAGCCTCCATCTCCCACTTCTGTGTATGAACCAGAGCCGATGCACCGTGCGCCTTTCCTTCAATGAAGGTTGTTAGCTGCCTAAGTGCATGATGAAAGAACTCCTTCGTGACCTCGGAATCGTAGGTCTCGACCTTCCATGTGTGATAGTTGAGCAGTCCGAGTGGCCCCTGCCAAATGTGGGGACCGAAAGATGTGCCTCGGCTTCCAGACCACGCGAACAGAAGTTGCCCTGGTTCGACTTCCAGCTTCCGGTCGTATGTACCTGTATAGTAATTGAACTCATCCGAGCCATTCAGGTTCTGAATCCGGATTATTGGAAGACCAGTTTTCTGCCACTCAAATGGCTTGAATCCTCTCCCATTGATCAGTCTGCAGACATCATCAATCGAGCGCACCTCCCAATCCTCCGGGATCATCCCCACTTCGGTCTGCTTGTAACCGGGCTTCAGTTCCATGCGAATCCCATCCTCACCAGGTGGCGGTTCACCTTCGCCTCCAACTCGGCCACTCGGCTACTCATCTGCGGCAGCGGGGCGTCGTAGCGTTCGGCCAGCTCCCGCACGCGCCGCGTAAGCTGCTGGCTGATGCGGTCCATCTCGCCGTGGACAGCGGCATCCAGCGCGGCGAGCCACTTGTCATCCACCACCAGCGTCTTGATCTCGTCCTCGTTGAGCTTCGGGTATTGCGCGTAGGCCATCGCGGCGAGCGCGGCCTCGGCCTCCTTCAGGCGCCGCTTGAGGTCGGTCTCCCGGCTGTTGAGCCGCAGCCACTCATCGAGTACGGCGGCCTCGTCCTGCGCTTCCTCGTCGTCCCCGATCTCCTTCAGGCGGGCGGTAACGTTGGCTCGGTTCACCTTTTCCAGCTCGGCGAAGGCACCCTCCTCGCCGCCGTGCTCCTCCTCCAGCTCGGTCAGGCGAGCGCTGACGCTCTCCAGCTCGGCGGCGAGCTGGTCAATGGCCGCCTGCTCCGCGGCGAAGTAGCGGGCGACGATGAGCGCCTTGGGCACGAGATCGCAGTTCCAGCCCTTGTCCCTCTCCCTCCCCTTCTTGTCCGTCTCGATGATGCGCGTGGTCTCGGCCTTCCACCCATCGGCGGCGATGAGGTAGCAGTCGTCCTGCATCGTCTCGGCCCAGTAATCCATCAGGTGCTGATAGACGTCGTAGGGGTCGATGAGCGGCCGGCCGGCGTAGTGGGCGAGCAGGTCCTCGGAGAGCGCGGCGATCACGTCCTTGGGATGGCAGCCGGGCTGCAGCGTCTTGAGTGTCGCGGCGCTCCTGTGCCGCCAGCAGGCGAAGTGGGCGTTCATCCCGTCCACGAAAGCGGCGAACTCCGGGTGCTCGTAGATCGCGGACTTGATGGCCGGCTTCTCGACGGCGAGGTCGAGGTAGCCGGGGCGGTTCTCCCGGAAGAGCGTCTGCCGGAGCTGCGGGCAGACGGCCCAGTAGCGCTGGAGAGCGTCCACGTCCTCAGCGGGGATGCCACCCTGGAGGTGGCCCGCGATGTCCTGCAGGTCCTCGGGCGTCTGGCTGTCGATGTAGCGCGGCAGGTTGAGGTTGAACGCATTCCGCTCGATCTCCTCCAACGGGACCATGCGCGAGTAGCCGGGGATCTCGAGCCGCTTGTTGAAGGCATCCACGATCCGGTGGATGTCCATGCTGCGCAGGCGGTTCTTGGGACCGTCCTTCATGAAGCCGCCGCTCGCGTCGATCATGAAGATCCCTTTACGCGCGTGGGCGTCCTCCTTGTCGATGACGACGATGCAGGCGGGGATGCCGGTGCCGTAGAAGAGGTTGGCGGGCAGGCCGATGATCCCCTTGATGTAGCCCCTGCGCACGAGGTTGCGGCGGATGTCGGCCTCGGCGTTGCCGCGGAAGAGCACCCCGTGCGGCAGGATGCATGCGCCCTTGCCGGTGCTCTTGAGCGAGCGGACGATGTGCAGCAGGTACGCGTAGTCGCCCTGTTTGGCGGGCGGCACGCCGAAGTGCCGGAAGCGCTCGTAGGGGTCGTGCGGGGCATCGAGGCCGGTGCTCCAGCGCTTATCGGAGAACGGCGGATTGGCGACCACGTAGTCGAAGGTCTTCAGCGAGTTGCCCTCCTTGAACTTTGGATCGGCAAGCGTATTGCCCTGCACGATGAGCGCGTCCGCGTTGCCGTGCAGCACCATGTTCATGTACGCGAGCGCGCGGGTGGCGGCGTCCTTCTCCTGCCCGTACAGCGTCACCGGCGTGCCGGCCTCGTCCGCCACCTTGAGGAGCAGCGAGCCGGAGCCGCAGGTGGGGTCGTAGACGGTGGTGCTCCGGGTGGTCCGCGCGCCGCGGATGCCGACGATCTGCGCCATGATGCGGCTGACCTCGGCGGGCGTGTAGAACTGTCCCTTGCTCTTGCCACTCTCGGTGGCGAAGTGCCGCATCAGATACTCGTAGGCGTCGCCCAGGATGTCGTCGCCCTCGGCGCGGTTCCGGGAGAAGTCGAGCGCCGGGTTCTCGAAGATGGCGATCAGGTTGGTAAGCCGGTCTACCATCTCCTTACCGCTCCCAAGCTTCGCCGCATCGTTGAAATCCGGGAAGTCCGACAGCTTGTTGGCGTTGGTCAGCGGGGCGATGATCTTCTTGTTGATCTGGTCGCCGATGTCAGGCTTGCCCTTGAGGGCGACCATGTCCTTGAAGCTCGCGCCGGCCGGGATGGTGATCGCGGCGTGGGGCTGTCCGGCATACTTGTCGCTGACGTTTCGGTCGGCTGCTCCCTCAGTGAACAATCCCACTAATGGATGGCATGACACCCGAAACGCGGTCGAGTAAACCGTTCGCCACCTCAAGAGCCTGGACGCAACTTTGTCCGTGCAATCGAAGCAGCGCAACCGAGCTGGTAGCAATTAACGTGAGGTGAGCCCCTTCAGCTATCGCGAACTGTGCGAGGATCAGATCCGGGTCGCCTGGAAACCTCAAGAACCTTGCAGCAACAGGATTATTGTGCTTGAAGCCGCAAAGGAGCCGATACTTGCTGTACTCATCGTCGATGCGAGCTTGGTTCCATGCGAGTTTCCTACCCTTCTCAGTCACCAGCTTCTTTATGTTCCACGGTGTGCGATTCGCGTCGTCAGACGCGAGCCACGTGGCGGCAGCTGTCTCATCTCCAGCTACATGACCGAGCGTATGAGCAAGCTCGAACAGATTGGCGCAGGCAGTCATCGCCTGGAACCCATGGCCGGCTACGGCGAGCAACTCTACTGTCCGGTACTCTTCCCCAAGTCGCCGCAACAGCAGGCGTTCAACGAATCGGGCATGGGTACGTTCCGGCATCACGACCTGCTCATGAGTCGCGATGAACTCAACGAAGTCGTGCACATCAGTTGCTAGAGAGATATGTGGCTGCAGGTGCCTCGAAGACTCCGCATACCAAGTCTGTTCCCAGCGCGGCCAGTCCAACGGTGCTCCTCTAGAGGCAAGGAAATCAGAACGTGCAACACCGAGCGAGATGGATGCTACACCTCGTATTCGTCGGCTGGCTCCAGCCGGGCGCTCAGGATTGTAGCGGATATCGTGATTCCTTCCGGCTTCAGACCAACCATAACCGTCTTGAGGAACCGCATGATGTATTCGGTGGTGGTACTTGCCGCGTTGAGCTCCACCGAATGGATACGCTCAGCGGCAGCAACTTTGGCCGCGCCCTCTTGGAGGCCGAGAGGGCTCACTACAATACCTCCCTTCGCACCAGTATCCCTGATCCGGTACGCAAGTCCGCCCAACGCCTCTTGGTCAAGGCGGCTCGTCGTGTAGCGCCGGCACTCGATGATGACAAATCCTGTGACATCTTCCGTGACACCCCTCGCATCAATTGACCAAGTAGTGCCTGAGCGTTGCCCTACAACAGACTGCTTTCCTTCCACACGTTCAAGGCCAAACTCGTTCGCAACCTGGTTCAATAGGTAGGCTGCTACTTGCTCATACGTCTCCCACGTTGTTTCACGGTTGCCCATCAGATGCTCCAGTTCGTTGATTGCCTGGGGAAGCGATTCATCCGCAGCTGATTCCACACTCCTGCTCAGAGCACCGGAGGACTCAGGATACAACACACAGGACGACCAGAAGTCAGCCCAGTGGTGTCATTTTGCGAACACCTCAATCACCTCAACGAGGATTCCGCTGGGGAGAGGACCGCAGTCCGCTGCCACAATAATTACCTCTTCGTCTTCAGGTACGCTCGGATACGGAACCCAATCCGCAACAACATATTCTCGCACGCCAAACCCGGCAAGCCGTTCACGATCAATTCGCACGACGTAGCCTTTCGAATGCGTCCGCCCACCAGTCGCGTAGAATTGCGCGCGCTCGAAGAACGGAGTCGTTGAGATTCCCGCGGTCGGAAAGCCTTCCTGCCGCAGTTCATGTCGGAGCACTGCATTTTGTACTGATGGACCGAGTGTGGCGCTGCCGTCGAAGAAGAACGATCCATCTAACTGGAACGTAAATTCGAAGGGATCACGAGATTTAGGCACGAGAATTCCCCGTGTCTTCTTGTACAGCTCATGATTAATTCCGCGGTAAAGGAATTGGTGTTCCTTTCGCATATCGATAATCAGTTGGTCGTCACAGCAATTCGTCGAGTATGTCATCCGCCATCTCTGGATCTTGGCCAGCCTTCACGAGCTCGCCTGAAATCAGGTCCTGGAGCTTGCAGAAGTTCTCACCCGTGTCGGCTTCACAGGGATGTTAGCGCCTTCGCGACAAGCAGCCCAGCATTCGCGATCACGACGGCGACCGGCGGCACCTGACCTGCACGGCGAATCAGTGGCCAACTTCGTCTGGCAGCACGACGAGGTTAACAACGCCTCCGACAATCATAATCAACACGAACAAAACCAGCGCCGCCATGAGGGACACTGACACAGTCAACAACAATACGACGATGGAGAGATACGCGATCTGGGCAAAAAGCGTCATGACATCAGCAGGGGAGGATGCGCCCCATACCTCCTTGTCCCGTCGCGCAAGAAAAACCCACGGACCCATTGCTGCGGTGTACGACCATAATAAAGCTGGAACGCCGGTGTTTGGTTCCGCGTGAGCAACCAGATTCCCAAGGATGAAAAAACTTGAGGCGGTAATCACCGCTATCGTATAGAGAACCGCGATCGCTGTTAGGATCCATGCAACCAAGGCATTGTGTTGGAAACGCTCGACAAGTCTGACAATCGGGAGACGAGGCATGAGCACCAAGCTCAACACCCATGGTCCCACGAGCAAGAAGACAAATCCTGCGAATAGTACGTCCCACTCTTTCCCAAGGATGAGGCAAAAGGCCGACACTGCGCCGATGATCACGTTAGCCGTAACGAGCCACGCCGCGATCGACGTTATCAAACTGCGGAGCTGCATCTGAACTCCAAACACGCGCCAAGGTTTGGGCCAACTTCTGGATTAAGATACGACATCCGTGTGCAACTACTCGCTGCGGTCCCACAGGGCGAGCAGTCCCACGGTATCGAGGAAAACCGGCGTCACGGCTGATTCTCATCATGACGAGCGGCAACATCTGTCTCGCCGGATTCGTAGCGCTCGGCGAGAACGGCGTACACGCCGTCGAAAGGCTTGCCGTCGCTGTGGCGCTTGACCACCTGCGGCTCGAATACGACCTCACAGTTCTCCGGCAGCGACACCGCCTCCAGCGGCCGAAAGACGCCCTTCTCGTAGATCGCGCGCACCTTGCTCATACGTTCACCCCCTCCCGCTCCGCACTCCCCACCACCCCCGCCAGGAACCGCCCCGTGTGCGAGCGGGGGTTCTGCGCGACCTGCTCGGGGG
>JACDHR010000381.1 GCA_013820915.1 Gemmatimonadota bacterium | reverse complement strand
TCCGCGGCATGTGAACCGACGCACCCCACATGAGTGCCTGGTCCTTGAGGAGCGACAGCGACTTGTCCAAGGCATCGTACCTGACCTGAGGGGGCGCGCCGGGATGCGAGGGGACATCTTTCGCCACCATTGTCGCAACATAGAGCTCCGGCTCCACACGCACGAACTGAAGCTCCCCGAGTTCGAAGGGGATAGGTACCGGTGCATCTCCGCAGAACCAGGTCTGGTAGACGCGCTCAGGCTCTGACCACCGGCGCGAAATGGAGCGCGACACGCCGGTTCCCCACTGCCCAGCGACATCAGTGACGTGGGCCACGATCTTCCGGCCGGGGCCACTCGGGTTTGTAGCGTCTCCCGAGCGGTACTCGATGCGCGCAGCCAGATCTCCGGCGTCCGCTCGCGAGCGAGAGTAGCGGCCGATGGACGCTCCCTTGCTCCGAGTCCGGTCATAGGCGCGCTGGTAAATGTACTTTAGATCCATCGACGGAAGAGGCCCTTCCGCGCAGAGGGTGGCCATCCGCTGAAGATCAGCGATTTCCTCGCTGAGCTCACGGTCACCGGGGCTTGCCACACCGCGGAGATGTTGGGCGAATGACGCGAGCCGTCGATGCGAGGACGCGTGGTCGCCACGTGCCTGATCCGCCAACGCCTGCTCGCGGATGTGGGCAGTTTCGGCAAGTAGCATCTCCCGTTCGATCTCCGGATCCTTTGTCCCCTCTTCCGTGAGCTTCATGCGCACGGGAATGGAGATCTCCCGCCGCTCCACTTCGGTGCCCGGGTGAATCAGGTCGGCTACCACCGTGAACTCGGCGATCAGTGTCTCACCGGCCTGCGCCGCGGCGGGCACACTGAACTCAACGAGGGCGGTTTTCGCCTCACGCGCGTACACGTCGCCAAGGTCGAAGATGAGCGCGTCGGAAGCGGGCGTCTGCGGATAGGAGTCGAGAATCCGCGAGACCCTCGCAGCTCCATGGCTGCGGATGGTTAGCTTCACGTTGGCCGCCACCGCGGAGAGCAGACCCTCGATCTCCTCCTCGAAAATGCCCGCGGCTTGATCGGGGTTCTCGATGTAGTAGGCGTGACCACCTCCCGCATCGGCCATGGCGCGCAGCATGTGCTCATCGAAGTCGGCGCCAAAGCCTATGGTGGTTGTGCTGATTCCAGCTTCGCGCGCTTGCCGACAGATCGACGCCAGGGAGACCGCATCCTGGATCCCGACGTTCGCGAGCCCGTCCGTGAGGAGGAGCACGCGGTTCATCCCGTCCGATCGCTGCTTCACCGCAACCAGATCCCGGCCGCGGGACCAACCCCCGCTGAGGTTGGTTGTCCCGCCGCTCCTGATGCTCCGGATCTTATGGGCGAGCTGCCTCTGCTGTCGGCCACTGGCCGGAGGCGCGACAGTCTGCACCTCATCATCATATGTCACCACGCTGACAACGTCCTCCGGGTGGAGCCTCCGCACCAGCAGGGTCGCGGCATCACGCGCTGCGGCTAGCTTTTCTCCCGCCATCGAGCCCGAGCGGTCGAGCACGATGCTCAGGTTGAGCGGGACGCGGAAATCGGACGTACGCGGCGGTGCCGTAAGCTTGAGCAGGGCGCGAATGCGGTGCTCATGGGCGGCGGCATCGAACCGGGAGTCGAGCAGCAAGGAAGTATGCATTGGGTCTCATGGGGCTGCAAGGAGAGAACGGTGGCGTGGTCGACGTTTTGGCGGTCGGATCTGAATCACTTTGATTCATTCCGGAGGCGTGTCGATTCGCTACTCCGGTTGCGAGCTGCGGGGATATTAATCGATCTGATTCATTTCGTCAAGGTTCCAGTGGCAACCACGGGAGATTCAGCCCTGGCGTGCACCGGGTGCGGAGCAACTCGGGCGTGAAGTCGTACAGGTCTGCCGGTTTCCCGGGACCGGAGAGTTTTTCCTTCCGGCCGGTGGGTTGCACGAGCGATGATGTGGGGGAGAGGGCGATCGCCCTGCGAAAATTCGACCTGTAGAGGGGCCGACCTGCAACGCTCTCGAATAGAACCTGAAGCTCGCTCAGCCGGAACTCTGATCCGATGAAGGAGTGAGGCATCTCCGGCTGACGTTTGATCTCGGTCCGGAGAGTGGCCAGTGCGTCTGCCAGCATGGTGCGATGATCGAACGCCAGAGCCTCGCCGTAGAGCATGCGCGGAGCATCGCTCCTGGGCCGCCCCCACCGGTCTCGCCACGCTTCCTCGACGAGCTTTGCTTCGAGCACGAGATCCCAACGCTGCCTCGCCTCTTCTTCGTTCCACGTCCGCATGGAGAAGAACCTCTCCACGCGGTCCCGGCGCTCGGCCCGCTGGGTCCCAATCCCCGCTTCAGCCCAGGCGAGCAGGTCCCGCTCCAGCCGCTGAAGTGTGGCCCGGGAGGCCTTGCTCCGCACGTCTTCCCATGGGAGGTAGACGTATGCGCTGGCCCAACGGCTGTCGGCCGCATCCCCTCCGAGCACCGGTTGAAGGTGGCGGCCTGGCTTGCGTAGGAGCGCTAAAAACGCCTTGGAGACCACGCGGGTGCCGGTGCGTATCCATTCACCATTGGCCTTCTTCCTGTAGCCGGAGAACTGCCGTGGATCGCGGCCGAACTGGTCATAGGTTCTAAGTTCCTGGAGATACTCGGGGTGGATCTGCCCGGTTTCTTCCTCGAGTTCGCGGAGTGCCGCGGCGCGAGCGTCGACATCATGTTGCCAGTTGACGAACCCGCCGGGCCACGCTTCGTACCCCTGAAATGGTCCCGGCTGGCCACGTTCTACGATTACAACGTGCAGATCCTGCGTGGTGGGCTCGTGCGCTAAGCCCACGATGTCCACCGTCAGGCTCCACGGCGCAAAGCGCGAAGCCTCGTAGGTGACCGCCCAGTCCGGTGGATTGCTCTCCGGCGGCTCTAACGGATCGAAGTCGGGCATCAGAACGTTCGAGTTCAGAAAGGATCAAACTGATTCATCGTAATTGAGCGCGGAACTTTGCGCCAGCCAGTGTTGGCGCCGATCGTAACGTTCCCACTTCCACCGGTTGAAATATTCCACCTTCTGATCCGGGCGCTGTGTCAGCCGTGCCGACAGTTCAGCGCCACTTCTTCAGGTTGGCACGACAGAACAGAAGCACTTGCTGCGGACGGAAGCAGAGCGCGCCGCCGAGACCTCCGGCTTGGTCCCACCCGTCACGCGCGCCTGCAGCACGCGCCGAACTGGCAGATGACCACAGCGCTCCTGTTGGGCCGTGAAACGATCAGCCGCAACAGCAGTGTTCGGCAGCTACAGTGGGATGACATCGATTTGCGGGAGGAGACGGTGCGCTGGCGGGGCGAGTTTGACAAGGTGGGCCGAGAGGGGCTTACGCCGCTTTCAGAGGAGGCTATTCGACTTTTGAAAGGAATCCCGCGCCGCTTGGGAAGCACGTGGGTCTTCCCCAGCGACACAGATCCAACGCAGCCGACCCCGCGCGACACATTTCAGATCTGGCTACGTCGCGCCAAAGAGAGGCTCTTGGCGAGCTTCGAGGGAGACGAGGAGCGGGAAAGGATGCGCCGTCGGCTCCCTCTCTGCCAAGATTGAGTGAGACGGTTATCATGTAGGAATCCCTGTGTCTTGAGGGCGAGATTGGATGGGAGGATGTTGAACGTGAGCATGAATGGAACGTCTGGCGGCTGCGGAGCGGAGCGAGCCGTAGGCGAGCAGGGCGGAGCGTCCACGCGACGGCCGAGGCGGACCGGACCCGATCCGGAGCTGGCCGAGCGGCCTTCGCGGCGCCGCTTCACCGCCGAGTACAAGTTGCGGATCATCCAGGAGGCGGGGGCCTGCGCCCATGGAGAGGTCGGGGCCCTGCTGCGGCGGGAGGGGCTCTACACCTCGCATCTCTCCGCGTGGCGCAAGCAGCGGGACGAGGGAGCCCTCGACGCTCTATCGCGTCCGCGTGGGAGGCGTGCGCCCCACCCGCTCGAACGAGAGAACGCGGATCTGCGCCAGCGCATTGCCCGAGCAGAGGCGGAGCTGGCCCGAGCACAGAAGGTGATCGAAGTGCAGGGAAACGTCTCCGCGCTTCTGGGCGAGTTGCTCGGGCC
>JACDHR010000380.1 GCA_013820915.1 Gemmatimonadota bacterium | reverse complement strand
AAGCTCGCCACCGAGCTGGCCAAGCAGGCCACGGGCAAGACGCTCTACATCCTGGACGAGCCCACCACCGGCCTGCACTTCGAGGACGTGCGCATGCTGCTCGAGGTGCTGCACCGTCTGGTCGAGAAGGGCAACACCGTGCTGGTGATCGAGCACAACCTGGACGTCATCAAGACCGCCGACTGGATCCTCGATCTCGGCCCCGAGGGCGGCGACGCCGGCGGCGAGATCGTCGCCGAGGGCACCCCCGAGCAGGTGGCCCAGAACCCGCGCTCGTACACGGGGCGGTTCCTGGCGGGGGTGGTGGGGGAGGCGGAACATGCAGCCATCACAGAAGCATAATTGCAGGGAACGTAAGCAAATGTATCTTACACGGTGTTGGCTCGAAAATGCTGGCCCGATCTCGATACTCGATATCGAGCTACCGTTCAATGCCGATGGTACGCCCAAGCCTGTTGTGCTGGTGGGTGGCAACGGAACCGGTAAGACCGTGGTGCTGTCCTATGTTGCCGACGCGCTCATCGAGATAGCGAAAAAGGCGTACGAGGACGTCGTGCCAGGGCAGGGGCATAGTTCTCCGTACCTGCGAGTGGTCGGCAGCGGGAATACAAGAGTTGGAGCTTCCTATAGCTTTGCACTGCTGATGTTCGAAGCTCGCCAAGATGACGCGCTTCATCAACTTCTCTATCGCGAGCAAACCGGGCAACAGCCGGAGAATTGGAACGAAGCATGCCAGCAGCGGTTTGGACGTCAGATGCCGTGGAGCAACATGACAAAAGAGGTTGAAGGTGGTAATGAAACGGTCGTTCAAGATGTGTTTGAGGGCGCAGCCATTGCCTACTTTCCTTCAAGTCGCTCGGAGCGGCCGCATTGGTACAATCCAACAGTTGCTCGAGAACTAATGCCTTTCGATTTGGGTGGGAACTTCCGTAAGCAGCTTGGGACAAGACCCATCATCATTACCGAAGCTGCAGCACAGAATCAAAGTTGGTTGCTGCACTTAGTTCTCGACTCCCGAGCAGATTTCACCGCCTACGTCAACGCCGATAATCAGCCTGCGTTTTATCTCAATCAGTCCGAAAACGAGTTGCTCCAGCGTAGGGCTGGACTTGACAACGTCATATCCGTGCTTCGCCAGATCCTGTGCGATTCGGAGATTCGTCTTGCTGTACAATCGAGGACACGTGGTATCGAGCGTGTTTCCATCGCCAGAGGGAACGAGATAGTTGTTCCGACCCTTCACCACTTATCGGCGGGCCAAGCCATTCTCTTCAATACTTTTCTAACCATCATTCGTTACGCCGACCGCGCTGACGTAGCGAAAAGCACATCGCTGCACGAGATCCGAGGTGTTGTGCTGATCGACGAGATCGATGCTCATATGCACGCTGATCTCCAGCACGATGTCTTGCCCAAGCTCATCAAGCTCTTTCCCAGAGTGCAGTTCATTGTCACTTCACATGCACCCTTGTTCGTGTTGGGTATGGAGCATGAGTTTGGTTCTGATGGATATATGCTTCTTGAAATGCCCGACGGCAATGGTATATCCGCCGAGCGATTCAGTGAATTTCAACGCTCTTTTGACTACTATCAGGAGACCAAGACCTTCGAAGATGAGCAACGCGAACGTCTGCGCATTGCCTTAGAACAACGTACAAAGCCCGTAGTGCTCACGGAGGGGGATACAGATCCGGATTATCTGCGTACCGCGCTAGAGTTGCTGGGACGTGCCGACCTGCTCTCGATCATCGATATCGAGTGGATAGGAGCCACTCGCGACGGTCAACCGTTTTTCACAGGGGACAAAAACCTGAACAATGCAGCCGAGTTCCTACGAGCAAATCCACAGTTCCTGGAGAACCGGCATGTGCTACTGCTCTACGACTGCGACGCAAATAAGCCAAACATAACTGAAGACAATCTTTGGGTACGCACCATACCGCGCAATGAAGCCAATCGGGTCGTAACGAAAGGGATCGAAAACCTGTTGCCTGCCGCGCTCTTCAATCCGGAGGACAGGCGATTCTACTCGCTTATCGAGAAGAAAGGTGATTATGGGCAGATCACCCGGGCAAGCGAATTTAGGAAGCGGGCATTCTGCGACTATGTCTGTTTCGAACGGCGGGACGCGACTGATTTTTCGGCGTTTCAGTCTGTCGTCACAATTCTGGAGCAGTTCGCTAGCAGTTTAGGCAGCTTGAATTCTGCAGCGTTGGAGGTTGATCCAGAGAATCCATCCGTACATGAAGATCGGTGATCTGATTTGCACGGAATAGATCGAGCATTTTTCCAGTTACGGTTCTCCCGCTATCGAGCCTTGATTGCGATAGCCCCGTCAATGACAAATATGCCTCACCACCAATTCGCTACCGCGAACAAGGCAACCGATGCCAGGCGGCACCACGGGCAGATCGCGTAGTCGCCTAAGCCAGGTGGCGAGCGGTTACACGGCGGGTGTGCCGGACCAGTCGCCGCCGCGGATCGTGTGAGACACGTCCCTCACCGTCAGGTTCTCCGAAGCCGACCAGGCCATCGGATGGTTGGTAGGTGAGGGGTGGCGGCTGCGAAATCCGCAGGTGCTGATCCGGCCGTTCGTGCGCCGCGAGGCCGTGCCCTTGAGCCGGATCAAGGGAATACGGGCGATGCTCGGCGAATTGCTCGCGGCCGAGGCCGGCGCCGTGGCGGATCGCAGCCTGCACGACCTGCGGGAGGTCGCGTAGAACCCCCGCTCGCACAGGGCGGTCCCTGGCGGGGGTGGTGGGGAGGAGGCAGGGGTGTGAGCAGCGCAGGACCGAACTCGTCGTGGACAGGCTGGCACGACCCGAGCAGCGAAGCACGGAGGTTCCACGGCTGAGGAAGCCGCCTCTTCCTCCGCCGGGAGACGAGCCGAACCGTCGGCGGATCGGACCATCGGAACGTCAACAGAAACCAACGGGCGGTGTGCTTTCTCATGATGCTCAAACGGGAACATCTGGATCAGGCCGTTGCGATCGCGCGGCGCTACGGGGCCGACCGGGTCCTTCTCTTCGGCAGTGCCCTGGAGTCCCCGGAGACAGCGCGTGACATTGACCTCGCCGTCGGCGGGGTTGACGGCTGGGAATTCTTCGGAATGGCAGCTGAGATGGAGGAGGCTCTGCCATTGCCGGTCGACGTCATTCCGCTCGCTCCGGAGAACGCCTTCACCCGTCACATCCGCGCCCGGGGGCGATGGCTCTATGAACGCCGCTGAGCTGCGGGCGGAAGCCGATATCGAATTCGAGCATCTCGACCGTGTGGTGGAGGAGCTCGTCTCTCTGCGCCGCGATGTCGGGGAACGAGAGCCCACTCTGCGTGAGCTGGTGGCCGGAGGAGCTTTCCTGACCCAGTTCTACAACGGAGTCGAGAACCTGCTCAAGCGAATCTCGAAACACGAGCGCGTACCCTTGCCGGAGGGCCCCGACTGGCACGTCGAGCTCTTCCGTCGTTTCTGTACCCCATCCTCGCACGGCCTCCCGGTGTTGTTCGATGAGCCGTTGCGCACGGAGCTCGGCCGGTTTCGAGGCTTTCGTCACGTCGCGCGTACGAGCTACGGCACCGAACTCGACTGGGCGAAGGTCTCGGCCGGTATCGACCGAGTGGTCCCAACCTACGCACGATTCCGGGAAGCCGTTGAGCGCTACCTGGACTTCCTCCCGTAGATTGGCCAGCGACTGGATCATCGATCTCGGCCCCGAAGGCGGCGACGCCGGCGGCGAGATCGTCGCCGAGGGCACCCCCGAGCAGGTCGCGCAGAACCCGCGCTCGCACACGGGGCGGTTCCTGGCGGGGGTGGTGGGGAAGCGTGAGCACGAGGAGGTGACGGTATGAGGAAGGTGCGCGCTGTCGACGAAAAGGGAGTCTTTCGGCCGCTGGAGGCGGTATCGCTGCCGGAGAACTGTGAGGTCGAATTCGAGCCGCAGGTGGTCACGAGCCACTGCGAGGGCAAGCCTTTCGACGGCGTTTACACGGTTCTCGCCGAGCGCTACGAATCCGGCGAGACCGATGTAGCCGCACGGCATGATGAGCATCAGCCGTGACCCCGGTCTTCCTCGATAAGGAGTTGCG
>JACDHR010000379.1 GCA_013820915.1 Gemmatimonadota bacterium | reverse complement strand
GCTCGGGTCCGCGCTTCGCCTTCTCGCCGACCATGGAGTGGTCCGGCAACTCTCCGCCGGTGCTCCACCCGTGCCGCACGTGCGCCTTACGGCGACCCCGGAGCGGATCCGCCGCGATCTGGATGCGCAGGAGCGGGGAGCGGAGCTTCACTTCCTGCGCAGCCTCTGGCGGCTCGGCGGTGGAGAGCGGGTTTACCGTGGCGCCGAGTTGTCCTGGCGCGAGCTCGCTCACGCGGCCGGGGGACGCGCGGACGCGCAGCAGCTTCTTGACTCGCTGCAGCGCGAGGGGTTTCTCGCCTGGCAGGACGCATCCGCAGGGGAGGGGATCCAGGTGCTGAATCATAAAACCCCATTCAATCGCCTCCCGATCGAGTGGCGGGCGATCGATGCCCGAAAACACGGCGACGAGAATAAGCTGCAGAGGATGCAGGGGTACGCATACCAGGAACGCTGCCGTCGCGGGTACCTGCTGCGCTACTTCGGCGATCCCGCGGCGATGGACGAGTGCGGGGCGTGCGACAACTGCCTGCAAGCAGCACCGGAGTCGACCGGCTCGCGGAAGCTGAGTCTCGCGCCGGCGGGAGCCGATCCGCCGAAGTCGGGCCGCGCGGAGCGCCGGGTCTCTCAAGATCCGGTGAACCGCGGCCTCGCGGGTCCCGCTCTCGCGCTGTACGAACAACTCCGCCGTATCCGCGCCGAGGTCGCGGCGCGGGCGGGACTGCCCGCTTACTTCGTCCTCACCGACGCCGCGCTGCGAGAGCTAGCGGAACGGAGCCCCCTCACGCCGGAGGAGATGTTGGACGTGCGCGGCATCGGAGCGAAAACGCTGGAGAAGTACGGGCTTCCGTTTCTGAACGCCCTGCGCGAGCACGCCGGAGAGAGCCCGGCCGTGGAGGCAAGCATGCCCGCGCACTCCACGACGCGTACCGCTTCCCCGAGTACGGAGACTCGCCGCCCGCCTTCAGAGGCGGAGTCCGCGCTGTACGCAGAGCTGCGTTCGCTCCGCGGAGAGATCGCACGCGGCGAATCCGTACCCGCCTACTGCGTCTTCCCCGACAAAACACTCATCGAACTGGCCCGGCTGCGTCCTCGGTCCGAGGCGGCGTTCCTGGATGTCCCCGGCGTCGGGCCCACGAAGCTGGAGAAGTACTCGGAGCGATTTCTCCGCGTGCTGCGCGGCGACGGCGCCACGTAAAGCCCGGCGGAGCGATCGCGCAGGCCACGTCTCGCGGCCCTCTTCTCTTTCGGCGTGCTGCTATTATCGGTACATTATAGTGATTTTTGTCGCTTCGCCCCTGACATTCGGCTTTACATGGAACACTATTTCAACGAAAACCATCTGATGATTCGCGACATGGTTCGCGACTTCGCGCAGAACGAGATCGCACCTGTCGCTGGGGAGCTGGACCAGGAGTCGAAGTTCCCGTGGGAGAATGTCAGGAAGATGGGTGAGCTCGGGTTGTTCGGCATCCCCTGGGCCGAGGAGCTCGGTGGCGCCGGAATGGATGGCATCAGCTACATGATCGCGATCCACGAGCTGGCGAAGGTCGACGCTTCGCACGCGATCACGATCTCGGCGCATACCACGCTCGGGACTTCGCCGATCGTGGCGTTCGGAACCGCGGAGCAGAAGGAGCGGTTCGTTCCCACCCTCGCCGCGGGCCAGGTGCTCGGCGGCTTCGGCCTCACCGAGCCCGGTGCCGGTTCCGACGCCGGGGGGACTCAGACGATGGCCGTCCGTACCGACGGGGGCTGGATCCTGAATGGCACGAAGATCTTCATTACGCACGCGGGGGTGGGTGAGCTCTTCGTGGTCACCGCGGTCACGGACCGTGAGATGGGGCCGAAGGGGATCACCTCCTTCATCATCGCGAAGCCTACCACCGATCTGGAGATCGCCCGAGAACTCGGGATCGGGCACTCCGAAGACCTCCCCTTCTCGGATGGAGTGCGCGCGGGGAAGAAAGAGGACAAGATGGGGTGGCGTGCCTCCGACACCCGTGAGCTGGTGATGGAGGACGCATTCGTTCCCGACGATCAGGTGCTGGGCGAACCGGGACGCGGCTTCATCAACTTCATGCAGACGCTCGATTCCGGCAGGATCGGCATCGCCGCTCTCTCGCTGGGGATCGCCGAAGGCGCGTTCGAGCAGGCGATGGGGTACGCGAACGAGCGGCGCCAGTTCGGCCAGCGGATCAACGAGTTCCAGGGGATCCAGTTCATGCTCTCCGATATGGCCACGGAAATCGAGGCCGCCCGCCACCTGGTCTACCATGCGGCATGGCTCAAGGAGCAGGGTCGCCCCTACAGCAAAGAAGCGGCGATGGCCAAGCTGTTCGCCTCGGAGCTCGCGATGCGGGCGACGACCAAGGCGGTGCAGGTGCATGGAGGCTATGGCTACACGAAGGAATACCCTGTCGAGCGGATGATGCGAGACGCCAAGATCTGCGAGATCGGCGAGGGTACCAGCGAAATCCAGCGCATCGTGATCGCCCGCCACATCATACGGGAGCTGAATGGCTGAGGCGCGCGTGGCTGCCGTGCCGGGCAGCATTGGCTCCCCCCCGGCCCTGATGAGGGCTCGGAAGGCGTTCTTCCAGACTGCTCGCAGCCGGCCGGCCGAGGCGCCGCGCAGGGCTATGGAAGAAGAGGGGGACCACTGTGAAGCGTGAGATTCTGATGAGCACGATCGCCACCGAGACACGGGTGGCGATCATGGAAGACGATTTCCTAGTCGAGCTGATGGTCGACCGACCGGACGCAGCCCGCATCGTGGGCGATATCTACCACGGTAAGATCGAGGCGGTCCTGCCCGGCATCCAGGCGGCGTTCGTCGATATCGGAACCGAGAAGGCAGGCTTCCTGCACGTCTCCGATGTCGCGACGGAGGAGGAGCCGGAGGAGGAGGAGGCCGCGGACGACGACGGCGGCAACGGTGGTCGCCGTGCCCGTCGCTATCCCGCCATTCAGGATGTGCTCCGTAAGGGCGAGGACATCCTCGTACAGGTCTCGAAGGAGCCGATCAGCACCAAGGGCCCGCGGGTCACCGCGCAGATATCGCTCCCCGGCCGGTTCCTGGTCTATATGCCCGGCTCCGACCATGTGGGCGTTTCCCGGAAGATCGAGGACCGCGAGGAGCGTTCGCGCCTGCGTGCTCTCGCGCAGGAGATCCTGCCAAAGGGCGCCGGCGGCGTGATCGTGCGCACGGTGGGCGAGGAGCTGACCCGCGAGACCTTCGAGCGCGAGCTGAAGTCGCTTCTCTCTACCTGGAAGCAGATCCAGCACCGCACTGCCCGGAGCCGGGCCCCGGCGCCGATCCATCGCGAAGCGAAGCTCACCAAGGGAATTATCCGCGATCTCTTCTCGGTCAAGGTAGATTCGCTCATCATCGATAGTCGGGAGGTGCACGAAGAGGTCCGCCAGTACCTCGACTCGGTGGATCCCTCGCTTCTGGAAAGGGTGCATCTCTACCAGGACCCGCTTCCACTGTTTGATGCCTACGAGATCGAAAGCGAAATCCAGGAAGCATTTCAGCGTAAGGTGGTCCTCCCCTCGGGCGGCTACATCATCATCGAGCCTACCGAAGCCCTCGTCTCGATCGATGTCAACACGGGGCGATATACGGGTAAGAAGGACCCGGAAAAGACGATTCTGCGCACCAACGTCGATGCGGCCCGTGAGATTGCGCGGCAGCTCCGCCTACGCGACATCGGGGGTATCATCGTCTGCGACTTCATCGATATGGAGTCAAAGCAGAACCGCGAACGGGTGCTTCAGGAGTTACGCACGCACCTGAGCCGCGACCGGGCGCGCACCAAGGCGTTCCAGGTCTCGGAGCTGGGACTGATCGAGATGACGCGGCAGCGGGTCCGCCCCTCCCTCTATCAGACACAGACAGCGGCGTGCCCGTGTTGTGCGGGCTCCGGCCGGATCTTCACTCCGGAGACAGTCGTACGCCGAATCGAGCGCGCGGTCCGCCGGATCGCGGCCGAAGGGAAGGAGCGGTCGCTGATCGTGCGGCTCCACCCGGAGGCGGCGCTCTTCATCCTGGAGCAGGAGACCGAACTTCTTCGGCGTCTGGAGCGAGAGAG
>JACDHR010000378.1 GCA_013820915.1 Gemmatimonadota bacterium | reverse complement strand
TAGCGCGACAGGCACTCTCGCTCTATCAGCGCATCGCAGCGGGCGACATCAACCTCTACGCTCCGATCGCCCTGGTCGAACGGTGGCTTCCCACACTCACGGGTACCCTCGCGCAGTACGGGATCGGAATGGAGCAGCTGCGAGCCTCCCTGCAGACCGCGGCGGTCTCCGGCTCACAGTACATCGCCGCGCGTGCACTCGCCGTGGGGCAGAATGTCCTGGCTGTGGCGGTTCTCTTCGGTTTGATGCTCTACTTCCTCTTCTTCTTCTTCCGGGATGGAGATCGCATCCTCCGGGGCGTCGTCCGCGCCCTGCCGATGGGAGATGACCGGGAGAAGCGTCTCATGCGAAAGTTCGCGGAGGTCTCGCGCGCGACCGTGAAGGGAACGCTGGTGGTGGCGGCGGTGCAGGGTGTAATTGGCGGACTACTCTTCTCCCTGGTCGGCATCGAGGCTGCCGTTTTCTGGGGCGTGGCCATGGGGATCCTGTCCCTGCTCCCCGCCATCGGATCCGCACTGATCTGGGTTCCGGCAGCCGTGATCCTGTTCGCCACCGGAGCGATCTGGCAGGGGATCGTGCTCGTCGTGGGCGGCACCCTGGTCATCGGGCTGGTGGACAATGTCCTCCGACCACTACTGGTCGGGCGTGAGACCCAGATGCCGGATTATCTGGTGCTCCTGGCCACCCTGGGCGGCCTTACCGTCTTCGGGCTCGCCGGCTTCGTGGCAGGGCCGATCGTCGCCGCGCTCTTCCTGGTGATGTGGGAGATGTTCGCCAACGAGTACGCTCCGCACGACTCCTCGGAGATACCCGAACCGTCTGCGGCGCATCCGGGTGCCGCGTCCCAGCTGGCACCGGCAGAGGTCGAGGTGGATGGAGTCCGCCGTCCTTGATGGGTCATTCTCTCACCGCCCGTCATCGCTCGATCGCAGCTCCGGCTGCGCCACCCACCGCGCCGGCAACCGCCGAGCTTCGGGTGCCGAAGCCGAGCACTGCAGCGAGCACGTCGCCGGGGGCCACGGAGGTGGCGATGCCGATGAGCGTGCAGACGCCGCCGGCGAGCGCCCCGCCAACGGCGCCCGCCCGTGTAGCGGCCGGTGCCGCCCAAAGCGCATAGACGGCTCCCGCCACCAGTGACAGAGAAACGCCCAGGACTGCGAAGAGCTGGGCGACGATGGGCAGAGAGTGCCCAGCTACGACCATCGCAGTTTGCAGGACGGTCCCGAGCAGCGTCGCCCGCAGCAGAGCAGGTCCGGAGATCGCTGATGCAGACATGGGAGGCTCCTCAAGGAGGTTATGGGATAGAAAGGTGATCCTTCAGCTTCCTCACTGCCTTCCCGCCTGGGATCCGAGCACCTTCGCCCAATCCACCGGCCCCTCCACGAAGCGCTTGCGGAGCTGCTGGAGCGACCAGGCGTTGCCGCGCTCGAAGTGGCGGTACAGCACGTCGTATCCCTCGCCCTCGCGATATCCCACCATCGATACGGTGACCCGCGTGCTCGCGGGGCCGAGCTCCTCGGACTCGAATACGGTAAAGATCTCCGGCAGCAACTCCGGATGCGGGAAGTTCGGCGGTGCCTGGATCGCCTGGATCGAGAGCATCCGTAGCGGAAGATAGCTGAGGATCCGGTTCTTGATGTTGCCGGGATCTCCGATCCTGCCGTCCAGGCGGTAGCTCGATTCCCAGATGCCGCCGGGGCGGAAGTCCACAGCCGCTACGGGCACTGCCCAACTCCGCACCCCTTCGGTAGTGGTGAGCGCCTGCCACACCTCCAGAATCGAGGCAGGCACCTCGATGCTCTGCCGCAGCACGCGGCTGCCGTCCGGGGCCACATAGGAGGTGTTCGTAACCTCCTGCCCGGATGCCGCAGCCGCAGCGAGCAACACCAGGACCATGGTGGAGAGAGTGATCAGAGGTCGCATCGGGATCCTCCGGCGCAGAGGGCGCCTATCCAGGGTGGGGAACGGCTCCGAGACGGGCAAAGTAATCCCGGAGCGTGGAAACGGCGGCGTCGAACGGTTCTAAACTGCGGTGCGTGCGCGAGAGCATCACCCCGCCTTCCATGGTCGTGAGCACGAAGGTGGCGAGCTGCCGCCGGTCCACCCCTGCGGACGGCCGGTCCTGCGCCTCAGCGAGGCAGCCCTCCACTGCGGCCGTCCAGGCGTCGAAATTCGCTGCCAGCAGCTCGCGTACGGGTGGATCCGGCTCATGCAGCTCCAGGGCGAGGTTGCCGATCGGGCATCCGTAGAAGCAGTCGGTCTGCTCCAACAACGCGCGGTAGCGGGCGAGCAGAGCGAAGATGCGCTCGATCGGATCTTCCACCCCCTTCCAGGCAGGACCGAGCAGCATCGGACCGATGCCCGTCCGATAGCGATCCAGCACCGCCAGCAGGAGATCCTGTTTGGTCGGGAAGAAATGATACAGGCTGCCCGGGTTAGCCTCCGCCTCGCGCAGTACATCGGCGATGCTGGTGGATTGGTAGCCCTTCTGGTGGAAGAGCCGCATCGCGGCGCTGAGGAGGCGATCGCGAGTGGGAAGAGGATCATCCACGGCAGCTCCTTGGTTGAGCACTCAACTAGGATGCTGCTCCTGCTTCCGTCCGTCAAGGATCTTGTGCTCAACTACGAAACGAAGGCCTGACAGCTCAGGATCTAGCGGGTATTCGATGGTTTACTCTGCGCATCGGACCGCTACGCCACCGCCCGCCGCCGCACCGCCTCCAGCGCCTCGATCAGCGAATCCACCTGCTCGGAAGGGAATACGCCCTCGACACCGTGGGGGTTGAGGTCCGTGAAGGGGGAGTCATAGAGCACCGTGGCGGGCATGAAGCCGCGCTCGGTCAGGTGATCGACGATCAGGTTCACGAACTCGATCTGGTTCGCGCTCGGGGTCCTGCCATCGAGGAAGCCGGCAAGCGCCTCCTTCGCGGCCGCCCTGTCCAACCCGACCAGCGAGCGCACGAAGAGGCCGAGGCCCTGGCTCTCCTCCTTCGCACGCTGCACGTCTGCCGGCGAGCCGATGCCGCTCTCCGCGAGGATGCGCTCCAGCTCGGCGAGGTCGGTGGGGGTGAGCGGATGGTTCAGCCGCAGCTTGCGGATGGCGAGGTGATCCTGATGCGCGCGCAGGAAACTGCGCGCCTTGTTGCGGAACCGCTCGAAATCCGTGGCCGGGGTCAGGCCGGGTAGCTCTATGCCCGCTTCGAAGCCCATCTCGTCCTCGAAGTCGGTGTAGATCGGCCGCCGCTGCCGCTTGTCGATCAGCCGCACCAGGTCGCGCAGCCGGCGGCGCACCGATTCGAGCATCGGCAGGGTCGCGTCCGCCCACCACTCTTCCGTCTGCAGATCCTGGATCAGCGGCAGCTGCTGGCGCACCATCGGGATGGCGGATTTCTCCTCCAGCAGCCCCGCGAGGGAGATGGCCTGGTCGCGCAGGCGCGCGAAGCCGGGCTCGGCGCGCAGGAGGGCGAGCTGCAGGTAGAGCAGGAGCAGATCGAAGCGCTTCGCCTCCTCGGCCTCGAAGGGTAGCTCCGAGGGCAGCCCCGCGACTTCCTCGGAGAGCTCGGTCAGCTTCTCGGGCGAGAGCTTCAGCCACGCTTCCGGCTTTGTATAGTTCTCGACCAGCCGCCGCCGGGGACGGACGACGAAGTTCTCCAGGTTCATCGCCGCCACCTCGCGCTGCAGCCGCTCGGCGAGCGCGCGGCGCAGCTCCTCCTCGCTCTCCGGATCGCCGAACGGCGCGGGCGCCTCCCCGACCGCGCCGCCCCTGCCCTCAGCGGCGAGCTTCCGGTCCAGCTCGGCGATCAGCTCCAGGCGCGTCCGGAAGAGTCGCTGGCCGAGCGGCTCGCCCGCCGCGCCGTCGGTGGTGTCGAGGTTCTGGCTGAAGAACTCCAGGTTCTGACAGTAGTCGAAGAGGTAGAAGAACTCCTTGTCCCGCCCCGGGCCGAAGAGGTCGGGGCTCAGCCGCGTGCCGCGTCCGACCATCTGCCAGAACTTGGTCTTCGAGCGCACCAGCTTGAAGAAGAGCAGGTTGACCACCTCCGGCACGTCGATGCCGGTGTCGAGCATGTCCACCGAGATGGCGATGTGCGGCGGCTTCTCCCGG
>JACDHR010000377.1 GCA_013820915.1 Gemmatimonadota bacterium | reverse complement strand
CGGAAGTGTTTCAGCGGCACACACCATCGCGGCGGCGCCGTTTCCAAAACAGTTCGCGGAGATCATGGAGCCCCCGCGTTACGGGGATGCGGGCGGCGCGCGCGAGGGGTGGGCAGGCGTCGGCTTGTGCCGTGGCCCGATCTGCCGCTGGATGCGCGGCGCAGTCGTGCGGATTTCGGTCTCCGCAAAGTGCACCGGCGTAAGGGCTGGAAGTGCCGCGGATGCAAGCTGCGGAACCACAACCGGCCGAAGCGCGGGCGCGCGGGCGATCTGCACGCGCACGGTCACCGAATCCGCCGGAGCATCGCGCACGGGCGCAGCAGTGGCCAGCACCCCCATCAGAAGTAGACAGGGCACCAGCAGCAGCGCGGGATAGCGCCGGGGATCGGAGGAATCCGCCGCGTAATTCATGGCTGTGTTGTACACCGGCGGCGCGTCACGTTCCACGGCCGATCGCGAACGTCAGCTTCCACCAGGCTACGTGCTCCGTCCGGTGTTGATGACGTTGACCTGGCGGTGGCGCGTAGGCACGCAGCCGTGGGAGACGGCGTTCGACTGCGAGGGCTGCCCCTTGCCGTCGTTGAAGGTGCCGCCGAGCTCGTACGTGCTCTGTCCGCCGAGCAGGTCCATGCTGTTCCAGAACTCGGGCGTGCGGATCTGGTACGCTACGTCCTTGAGCATCCCGGCCACCCGCCCGTTGCGGATCTCGTGGTAGACCTGGCCCCCGAACTGCGCGTTGTAGCGCTGCTGATCGATCGAGTACGACCCTCGCCCCTCGATCATGATCCCGTTCTCCACGCCGGAGATCAGCTCCTCCAGCGGCACGTCGCGGTCGGGGTGCGGAAGAAGGTTCACGTTCGGCATCCGTTGGAACTGCACATCGCTCCAGCTCTGCGCGTAGCTGTTGCCGTGGCTGCGCACCGGCTCGCCCTGCGAGCGGTACCAGTCGGCGAGCAGCGGCGCCTGCTCGCGTGTGGTCTGCAGGTCGTTCAGCACTCCATCCTTGACGATCAGGTACTCGTCGGGCATGACGCCTTCATCATCCCACCCCACCGTCGCGAGCCCACCGGGCGTGGAGCGCTCGCCCTGGATGTTCATGAACTCGGGCCCGTAGCGGAAGCGGCCCAGGTATTCCTCGATCGGGTAGATGAAGCTGGTGCCGGCGTAGTTGGCCTCGAATCCCATGATCCGGTCCAATTCGGTCGGGTGCGCGATCGACTCGTGGATGGTGAGGAAGAGGTGCGAGGGGAGCAGGACGAGGTCGTACCTGCCCGGCTGCACCGGCTTCGCCGAGAGCTTCTGCACCGCCTCTTTCGCCCACCCGGGCGCGTTCTCCACCATCCGCGCGTCCCGCACGTGTTCGTAGCCCAGCCCCATCGGCTGGATAGGGGTGGAGTCGCGGGTCTGGAAATCCGAGCCGTCGGCCGCGACCGCGGTGATGCTCATGCGCGGCCAGGAGCGGAAGACCGTCTGCGTGGTGAAGGTGCCCTCCGTGGAGGCGAAGGTCTTCTCTTCCTTCACGAAAGCCATGCTGGAGGTCACGAATCGCGCGCCGGCAACGGTCAGTGCGGCTTCGTTCGCCTGGAGCAGGAGCGCGACCTTGTCTTCGATGGGCACGTCGAAGGGGTCGATCTCGATGGGGCTGCGCCAGGTGGCATCCGGATAGCTCTCGACGGGGGCGAGCTCCACGGGGCGGCGCTGGGCGACGCGGTTGGCCCTGGCCTGCGCGACCGCCTGCCGGGCGACGCGCTCCACCTCAGGCAGCGTGAGGACGCGGCTGGCGGCGAAGCCCCAGGTGCCGTCGACCAGCACGCGTACGCCGAACCCGAGCGTTTCGTCGTCGTCAATGCCCGTTACGCGACGTTCGCGTGTGGCGACGGAACGCGAGCGGTTCCGGTTGACACGTACGTCGGCGTACTGAGCGCCGGCGGTGCGGGCGGCGTCCAGCGCGCGCATGGCGAGGTCGCGCACCGGGGCATCGGCGGCGCGCGCGAGCTCCGCGCCGGGGCTGACGCGCGCGCGCGGGGCGCAGCCGATCGAGAGGCCGGCGGCGACGAGCGCGCTGTGGCGGAGGAAATCTCTGCGGTCCATGATCACGGTGTCTCCGTTGAATGGACCGAAAAACTACGATGAACCCGGCGTTCGGGCAACCGGGCGGTCAGTGCGGGAGTGATTCCGCGATAGCCCCGGCAATCAGGGTGACGAGCGTTGCGCCGGCTTGGCGGGCGAGCATCGGCGCCCCCGCTTGTTCTTCCAAACTGGTGAGAAATTCGCCAGCCTTCTCCTCCACGACCGGCCACAACTCGCCCCACTGTTCGGGAACTCGGCAGGTCGGGAGCAAGGTGGCTTCGTAGAGGATCGCGGCGACGATATCCGGATCAAGTTGTGGGTCGATGTCGTCTCTGATTTCGTTGAGGAGGTGACGTGCATCATCGCCACCTCCCAGCACCAGCCCCGCGGCCCAGCAGACGAAGTAGAGCCTCGCGCTGGACACTTGGTCTCGAGGGGCGCCCTTCGCGTATTCTGCTCGCGCATGTGGAACGCGCGGGTCTGCGGAGTGTCCTAATTCGATCATCTCAAGGCCGTCGGCAAGGATGCGGCTACCACTCATCGAAGCCGAGTCGGGCCGCATCCGATAGCGGGCAAGCACCTCTCGAATGGCACCGAAGCGTGATCCTCCACGGGCGATTCGTTGCCACAGATCCCAGTCCCTGGCGGTTCGGTTCGCGATGTCGAAGCATCCCACGGCTTCCACGACCTCCCGGCGTACCACGCAGGCGCACGGCACGGCGATCGCGCAGTAGCGGGTGAACAAGATGAAGGGATCGCTTCGCTCCGGCGCGAAGGCAGCCCGTCCGATCTCCCCACCGGGAGCCACGCGACTCCAGCCGCAGTGAACCACATCAACGCGGGGGTCTGCCTGAATCGCCGCGGTCATATGTTGCAGATATGAAGGCAGCAGCCAGTCATCGGCGTCCAGGAACAGCAGCCAGTCGTAGCTCGTCATGGCGATTCCCCTGTTCCGCGCGGCACCGACGCTCGTCGCGGGTTGGCTTACGGCACGGATCCGCGAATCCCGCGTCGCGAACGCCTCGGCGAGCGCAGCCGTCCCGTCGCTCGAGCCATCATCGACGACAATCGCTTCCCACGACGTGAACGTCTGTTCGAGCAACGATTCCAACGTGTCGGAGAGCGTGTCCGCCGCGTCACGAGCGGGGATGATAATGGAGACGGCCTGCGCAGCCCCGGTTGAGAACGCCTGAGACCGGAACCGGTCGTACCACTTAGCTAGAGGCAAGATGTTCAAACTCCACATTGGGAGGCATTCCCGGTTTGTCGAGCGCTGCACACACGGCGGGTGTGTGTATGGGTGGTATAACCCTCTGTTTCGGTCGCGCGAATGCAATCTCGAAGAGGAGAACCGCACTTCGACTTAGGACGAGCGGCACCTCCGATGAGTCACAGCAGTTTACCCTGACCGACATTTCCAGGTGAGGCAGCGAAGCGGACGGTGACGATCGCTACAGCCGGGAGGAGCAACACCGCCCCAAAGAAGTGCGGCGACAGGGAGCAGCAACGCGTTCGATCTGCGGTTTTACGTTCTAGCCGGACTACGGCTGTAAGCTAAATATCGGGTGAAGAACGGAATGCCCGCCACGGCCGGTATGACATACCGCAGCGTGCACAGCAGCCCCAGCGCCGCACCTGTCGGTGCGGCGAAGTAGTCCTTAAAGAAGAATATCAGCGCCGCGTCGCGCGTTCCGACCCCCGCGAACGTAAGCGGCAATAAGCCGGCAAGAATCGCCAGCGGGGCCAGGCCAAGGCTGGCGACGAAAGGGGGCCAGGCGCGCAGAGCTACGATAAACATCCAGATGTGCAGGAGGTGCAGGAACCAGATGAAAAGCGACATCTGCACCACATAGAACAGGCGCTTCCTGTCCGTCCAGACCCGGTGCTGCATCTCTTCCCAACCCTGTTGGAGCGCCTGCAGTTTTGGTCTCATTACTCCGCGGGCCCGCCGAAAACGCCGTCTGGAAGAAATACGCTGCGAGGTCGCGACGGATGAGGATACAGGCGCCGAACACCGTTCCGGCGGCGATCACCA
>JACDHR010000376.1 GCA_013820915.1 Gemmatimonadota bacterium | reverse complement strand
GGCCGGCTTCACGCTTGCCGCGGCCGGGGTGCGGCCGTTCGGCCGGGCGCTCCCGCGCTTCGCCCCGCGGGCGCTGGAGATGACCTTTTCTCCGCCGCCCGCCGCCGGCGAAGCGGGGCTCGTCATCGACGGCGGCCTGTCGCGGCTCCTTCCTCGCCGCTTACGTGCGGTCCGCGCGCGGGATGCTGCGATCGCGGGGCGCCGCTTCCGCTGGACAACCGGCCTGATCTGGCCGGTCGTGATCGTGTCTGCCGTTGCGCTTGCCCGCTGGAGCGAGGTTCCGGCTGTGCGGATGTGGGTCGTCGCGGCGGGCGCGCTGACGCTGGCGGCGCACGGTGCCGCCACGGTCGGGCTGGGCCGTATCGAGCGCTCCGGCCCTCGGTGGGTGGACCATACGATGGGGTTGCGACTGGTCGAGCGCTGGGTGGGGAGGTGGGCGTTCGCGTTCGGCCTCTCCCTCTGGCTTACCCTTCCGATGGGCTTCGTGTGGGGCCTCTGGGCCGGTGCGTGGCCGGGGTGGTGGTGGATACTGGGCGGGGCACTCACCGCGGCGGTCGCCACGGCTGCATCCCTCGCCGCGGCGGGACGATGATCGGATGAACGAAATACTTCCTCTTCAGGTCGAGAAGCTCCGAAAGGCGTACCGCCGGCGTCCGGTGCTGGCGGATGTCAGCATCGCGGTGGCTCCGGGCCAGGCCGTCGCCGTGCTCGGCCCCAATGGAGCCGGCAAGTCCACCTTCCTCGGCTGCATCACCGGCGACCGGTTGCCGGACGGCGGGGCGGTCCGCATCTGCGGCGCCGATCCGTTCACGGACCTCCCCACCGCCGCCCGGTGTATGGGTGTCGTTCCCGAGCAGCCGTTCCTCTACGGAGAGCTGACGGTGGGCGAGATGCTCCAGTTCGCAGGTGCGGCGCGGAACCTGCCCACGGGAGCTGCGGCGGCAGAGGCCGAGCGGTTGATTTCGCTCCTGGGCCTGACCGGTGCGGAGGAGCTTCTCTGTCGTGAGCTGTCGCAGGGGATGGGTCGCAAGCTGGCCCTCATCGTTGCGCTGCTCCACGGCCCGCGCCTGATCATCCTGGACGAGGCGTTCAACGGGCTGGACCTTCCCTCGGCGGAACGTCTCCGCGACGAGCTGGACGCCCGCCGCGAGGGTGGCGCCGCGGTTCTGCTCTCGAGCCACGACCTGTCGTTCATCGCTACCTGGTGCGAGCGTGGGCTGCTTCTGGCGCCGGACCAGCGCTGGCGTATGCTGGATGGCGAAGAGTGGAGGGCCTGGGGATCCGCGCCGTCGCTGGCATTCCCGGGCGAGTGAGGGACGGGCTACGCCGGGTTAAACTCACTGGACCAACCGAGAAATCATGACGATATTGCGAAATGGCCGACTGCGTGCTCTGCTCGGCATCTTCACACTGCTTGTGCTCAGTGGGTGCGGCAGCTCGATGTACCGGCAGCCCGAGGTCACGCTGCAGAACGTTCAGCTCGGCGGGTTGGGCCTGCGGGGGGGTACCCTGCTGGTCAACGTGAAGGTGGTGAACCCGAACCGGTTCTCCCTGAACGCCAACCAGCTGCGCTACGAACTCCGCATCAGCGACACGCGCGAGGTGCGGGATACATCGTGGATCGACTTCGCCTCCGGTATCTACGACCGCCCGTTCTCGGTTGGCGGTCGCGACTCCGCCACGGTGCAGGTCCCGGTGGAGTTCACGTACGGCGGGCTGGGAAGTGCCACCGGCGCGATTCTGCGGACCGGCACCTTCGATTACAGCGCGCGCGGCTCCGTGGACGTCCGCACGCCGGTCGGTCCCTACGAGGTGCCGTTCCAGCGCCGCGGCACGGTGAGCCTTCTGGGTGGCGCCCAGTGACACTCGTTGGCTTCTCACGGATGCAGGGCGATTTCGGCCCGGTACCTGCCGCGCTCGTATCCTGATGGTCATGGGACATCGAAATCGTAAGGAGGCCCTATCAGCAACCGCGATATGATCGAGTTGGCCCCGCCGGTCGAGAAGGCGTTCCTGGTCGCCGCCCCGTTGAAGGGAGTGCAGCCGGAGTTGGTGGACGAGTACATCGGGGAGTTGGGCCGCCTGACCGACACGGCCGGCGCGGTGGTCGTCGGTGAGATCAGGCAGCGGCTGGATTCGCCGCACCCGAAGTACTACCTGGGCGAGGGGAAGGCTCACGAGCTGCGGGAGGAGGCGACGGCGCAGGGTGCGTCTCTCATCATCTTCGACGAAGAGCTCTCGCCCGCGCAGGGCAAGAACCTCGAGAAGCTCACGGGGATCCGCATCATGGACCGCGCCGAGCTCATCCTCGACATCTTCGCCACGCGGGCACGCACCGCCGAGGCGAAGCTCCAGGTGGAGCTGGCGCAGCTCCAGTACATGCTCCCCCGGCTGGCGCGCATGTGGACCCACCTCTCGCGGGTTCGCGGCGGTGTCGGCATGCGCGGCCCCGGCGAGACGCAGCTGGAAACGGACCGCAGGTTGATCGGCCTGCGCATCGCGCGCCTGAAGGAGGATCTCGAGCGCGTGGCCAAGCAGCGTGCCACCCAGCGCAAGGGGCGGGAGAACGTGCTCCAGGCCGCACTGGTCGGCTACACCAACGCGGGAAAGTCGTCGGTGCTGCGGGGGCTCTCCGGAACCGATGTCTTCGTGGAGGACCGGCTCTTCGCCACGCTGGACGCGACCACCCGCACCGTGGATCTGGGTGAGGGCTACGAGGGGCTGGTCACCGATACCGTCGGGTTCATCCGCAAGCTGCCGCACCACCTGGTCGCGTCGTTCCGCGCCACGCTGGAGGAGGCCGGCGAGGCGGATCTTCTGCTGCACACGATCGACCTGTCGCACCCGGGCTGGGAGGAGCAGAAGCAGGTCGTGGACGAGGTGCTGGCGGGGCTTGGGCTGGGCGAGAAGCCGACGGTGCTGGTCTTCAACAAAACCGACCGCCTTCCGCACGAGGAGGAAGCTGCCTGGCGAGACCGTGCCGCCGCACTCTACGAAGAGCCCTCCGTGTTCGTCTCGGCGGTGGCGGCCGACGGGCTGGAGCCGCTCCGCACACTGCTTCGCGAGAAGGTGCAGGAGGTGCGCGCGGAGGTCGACATCCGCCTCCCCGCGAGCCAGGGCGCGACGATGGCCGAGATCTACCGGGAGGGCGAGGTGCTGAACCGGGAGGACGAGGGCGCGGTGGTCCATCTCCGGGCGCGGCTTCCCGCCGCGGTTCTGGGGCGGCTGCGGCAGCGCGGGGTGGAGGTTCTGGACGGCGCATGAGCGAGGGCGCGGGCGAGGACGATCTCCGGATCATAGGGGCCGGGCGCGTGGGGCTTGCGCTCGGCCTCTTGCTTCAGCGTGCAGGCGCCGCACGGTCGCTGACGTTTGTCGGGCGGCGTTCCACGGCTCCGGATCATCCACTCTTCGCGGGCGGCGGCTCCGTGGCGAGCTACCATGCCGGGCTCCCCCCCGCCGCTCCCCCTCCCACGGGCGTTCTGCTCGCCGTGCAGGACGCCGCACTGCCCGAAGCGGTCCGCGCCCTCGCGCGCGAGCGGCTTCCCGCGGGCACGCCGGTGCTGCACCTGAGCGGTGCGCTGGGCGCGGATCTGCTCCAGCCACTCGCGGAGCGCGGCTGCTCCGTCGGCTCGCTCCACCCGCTCGCGGCCATCGCGGATTCCGTAGAGGGCGCGGAGCGGTTGAGAGCCGTGTGGTGGGGGGTGGAAGCGGCGGGAGAGGCAGGTGAGCTGGCGGGGCGGATCGTTGCCGCGGCATCCGGGCGGATCCTCACCATCGCACCCGGCGGCAAGCCGCTCTACCATGCGGCGGCGGTGTTCGCGTCCAACTACGTGGTCGCGCTCCTGGCGACCGCGGAGCAGGCCATGGTGCGGGCGGGAGCGCCGCTCCCGGAGGCGCGCGCCGCTCTCGCGGCGCTCGCCTCCGGCGCCGTTCACAACGTCGCCGTATCGGATCCGTGCGCGGCGCTCACCGGTCCCGTCGCGCGAGGCGATGCGGAGACCGTAGCGCTTCACCTCGCGCATTTGTCCAATGCGGAACGAGCCTTATATTCTCCGCTCACTCGCGCGGCGCTGGAGCTGGCGCGAGTACGCGGGGTGGACGTCGCCGCCGCGCGACGGATCGAGCATCTGCTGGAGGACAAGGGGTGAGGCTCTAC
>JACDHR010000079.1 GCA_013820915.1 Gemmatimonadota bacterium | reverse complement strand
GGAAAGGTTCGGGGAAGCGCGCGAGCACCTTAGCATCGCGGTGCGGGCGGATGACCCCGTGGTTCGGCAGCGAGCGCACTACAACCTCGGGAACACCCATCTCGAACCGGCGTTCGGAGCGCCGGCATCGCCAGAGCGGGCAGAGGCGCTGCAGGAAGCGGTGCGCGCCTACCGGGATGCGCTGCTTCTGGATTCGCGCGACACTGACGCGAAGTGGAATCTGGAGCTGGCGCAGCGGTTACTGGAGGAGCAGGGCGCCGGTGGAGCAGAAGACGACCCGCGGCAGGGTGGGGGCGGGGGCGCGGGTGACGACGACCAGGCGCCCTCCCGCCCCGATCCCGATCCGGCGCCCGCGTCCGGCGCTGGCGCCGCGCCTCGGATGACGAGGAGCGAGGCCGAGCGCGTGCTCCAGACGGCCGAGCAGCGCGACGCCGCGCTTCAGCAGCAGAAGCTACGTCGCACCGAGACGCCCCCACCCAACGTACGCGACTGGTAAGCCAGCCGACGCCGGGTGCGGGAGCGTCTACCGCGCGCCGCCCGCACTGTTTCCCCCGATCGCCGCCGTGTACCCTTCCGCTTCCACCGCGGCGATCAGCTGCTCCGGCGCGATACTGCCCGCGTCGTACTCCACGTCCGCGGCTCCGCTGTCCAGGTGAACTGTCGCGTTGCGGACGCCACCCTGGTTCTGCAGAACCTTCTCCACCGTCTCCACGCAGTGGCCGCACGTCATCCCGCCGATCTTCAAGCGCGCTGTCTCCATAGATCCTCCTTCTCCAAAGTGGTGTGAAGAGCCCCGCAAGCGCAGAATCCATACCAGCATCGTCCCCGGCGATCCGGGCTGCCCCCCCGCTCCCTACGGTTGACCATTGGGTGTTTCCGCGCGTACTATCCCGTCTGCGATTCGGCATGAAACAGCTTTCAGACGCCTCCGGAGGGCAGCGTGGGTGAGTTTCCTAACCTTACCATCGTCGATCACCCGCTCGTCCGCCACAAGCTGACGGTGCTCCGCCGGCACGATACCTCCAAGAAGAAGTTCAAGGAGCTCGTAGACGAGATCGCGATGCTGATGGCGTACGAAGTGACCAAGGATCTGCCGATGGAGGAGGTGCAGATCGAGACGCCGCTCGAGAAGACCACGGCGTACAAGCTGAGCGGGAAGAAGCTGACCGTCGTGCCCATCCTACGCGCCGGCCTGGGAATGGTGGATGGCGTGGTGCGCCTCATCCCCGCGGCTCGCGTGGGCCACATCGGGCTCTACCGGGATCACGAGACGCTGCAGCCGGTGAGCTACTACCTCAAGATCCCCGCCGAAGCCGAAGCGCGGGAGTTCATCCTGCTCGACCCGATGCTGGCGACCGGCGGGTCGGCCTCGGCGGCGGTGACGGCGCTGAAAGGCGAGGGCGCGGGTCGAATTCAGTTCATGTGTCTGGTTGCGGCGCCCGAGGGGGTGAAGCGGATGCTTCAAGATCATCCGGATGTGGCGGTGCACACCGCAGCGCTCGATCGCGAGCTCGACGAGAACGGCTATATCCGCCCTGGCCTCGGCGATGCGGGCGACCGGCTCTTCGGAACCCGGTAGCCGACGGTGCGCACCGCGGCGCGAGGCGCCACGGGTGCCGGAATTTGGGCGTCCTATGTATATTCCACTTCGCGGGCCCGTAGCTCAGTTGGTCAGAGCACTCGACTCATAATCGAAGGGTCGCAGGTTCAAGTCCTGCCGGGCCCACTTTCATCAGTAAGGAGCGGCGCGGGTTCTGAGCCGCGGGTCGAGCTGGAATGCCTGCCGGTTGCGGATCCGGATTTCCGCGAAGCCTGGATGCAGCGGGTTGAGCAGCACATTGTTTTCCCGCCGTATTAAGGCCGAAGGAACCGTGAGCGTGAGTGAGCGCTGCTCGGCCGCCCATGAATCACCGAAACGCCGAGTCTGGCGCTGCAACGGGTCGGCGAACCAGTCCGTAGGCACATCATCGCGCTGCTCCATCTGCTCTGCCGGGATTGTCAGCTCGTAGGCGGCGAGCGTGTCGGGCAGGTCGTCCGACTCCACATGGACCAGGAGCTCGAGAACAGCAAGCGAAAGATGTTCCGACGCATACACGAGGGGGACGCCGATCGAGTTCCAGCGTCCCCCTCGTTTGCGTGCCCCTTCACCAGTCAGCGGCGGGTGGAGCGTGGTGGCCAACCGCCAGGCGATCACGAATAGACGCCATAAGCGATCCGGTCCAGGAGCGTCTCCACCAGATCGGTGCCACTGCTGGTGCGCAGGAGCGAGAGCGGCGTCTTTCCCTCCAGCGCCCGATTCGCACGCTTTACCCAGCGGTTGGCTTTGTCCCGGTTGCCGAAGACCGCATGCGCCCGCGTGTAGAGGCCCGCCGCACGGACTACGCGGTCCGACTGCTCGGGCGAAAGGCGGCCTCTGGAACGAGCATGGGACAGGGTGCGCCGGGGGACGATCTCACCAAGCTCCGCGTCGGAGAGCTCGCCCAAGCGGGCAAGCTCGTCAGCCGTTGCGACGGGCAGTCCCTGCTCTATCAGCGCGACGAAGTCGAGTTGCGAACGAATATCGCTCCCGAGCACCTGCTCGCCGCCAAGACCTTCGATCGTCTGGATCATGTTCACGGCTCCTGAGTTATGGCACCTTGCGAAAAATAGCGAGCGATATGCCACGCGGCAAGGCGGAAGACCGCCTGCTGCAGTATGCAGCATCAGGTGCCGGCGCGCTGTTGTGTGGTGCACGCCCGCAACACCCGCGGCGCTGTGGCAGTGTTGCATCAGTTGGAGGCGTATGCCGTGTGTTCACGCCACATTAAGCGTAGCATGGCGGGGCATTCTTGTTGCGTAGCGACCGGTGTCGCACATTGTGTGAGTGTAACCGCTGCCATCAGCAGCACCTGTTTTGACCCCCCGAGATCTCGACTGCTTTGTCCATAGACGCGGTGTCCGCGGTGAGACGCGTTCTTCTGATCGCGCCTCAGCCGTTCTACGAGGATCGGGGGACGCCGATCGCGGTGCGCCAGGTGCTCCAGGCGCTCAGCGAACTCGGCTACGAGGTCGACATACTGACCTACCCGATTGGCCGGGGGGTGGAGATCCCGGGTGTTCGGGTGTTTCGTGTCGGTAATTTCTTGAAGATCCGTCAGGTACCGATCGGGTTATCGTTGCGGAAGTTAATCCTGGATGCGGCGATCCTCCCGGCGATGGTCAGGCTGTTACGGGAGAACCGCTACGATTGCATCCACGCAGTCGAAGAAGCTGCGTTCCCCGCGGTGGTGCTGGGCCGGCGCTACGGAATTCCGGTAATCTACGATATGCAGTCCGGCCTGCCCGAGCAGCTGACGAAGCATGCAGCTTTCAGGCTGCGTCCCGTGCAGGCGATCCTCCGCCGTTGCGAGCATTGGCTGCTTACGAATGCCGACCTGGTCATGTGCTACAGGGGGCTCGAAGGATACGTCTCCTCCGTCGCTCCGCGGGCGCGAGTAAGAGAGTGGTTCTCCTTCAACGAGCTTCCCACGGCCGATGCGGAACAGGTCGCCGCGATCCGAGCGGAGCTCCAGCTTCCGCTCACGAAGAAGGTGGTGGTCTACACGGGAAACTTCGAGCATTATCAGGGGATACCGACCCTGTTGTCCGCGATCCCTTCCGTAGCCGCGGTTGTACCCGAAGCCGTGTTCGTCCTGGTGGGCGGCAGCGGGGGAGAGGCGGAGGCGTTGCGGCGGGGTGCGAAGCGCATGGGGCTCAATGGGAGTCTTCGCGTTGTGGAACGGCAATCACGCGAGCGGATGACTCCCTACCTCGCCATGGCTGACATCCTGGTGTCGACACGCTCGCAGGGGGGAAATCTTCCGCTGAAGATCTTCGACTATGTGGCCGCGGGGCGACCGATCGTGGCCACGGACATCCCTACGCATCGGACCCTGCTCAACGAGGAGCGGGCACTCCTGGTGCCACCGAACCCGGAGGCCGTGGCACGTGGAATCACGGAGCTACTATGCGACCGCGAGCGCGCGGAAGGCTTGGCCGCAGCCGCGCGCAGCTACGCGGACGAGCACCTCGGTTGGATACGGTATCTTCAATTGGTCGGTGACGCATACGGACAGCTCCGCACTCCCGGCACGGAGACCGTCGGCTTATGAACGCTGCTTCTCCTGATCGTTGCGTGTCGGTCGTGATCCCGGTCCGGAACGAGGAGAACTCAATCGGGACCACCGTCGAAGCTGTCCTCGCTCAGCGGATGGACAGTGTATCGATCGAGGTGATCGTCGCCGACGACGGCTCCGACGACGCGACCGCCGAGGTCGCTCGCGCCGCCGGAGCGCGTGTGCTCAGCATCCCGGCGAGCGCCACGGGGAGCAACCCGGCCGCAGCGCGCAACCGCGGCGCTGCGGTTGCCGCCGGCGATCCCATCATCTTTCTCGATGCCGACTGCCTGCCCGCCGAAGGTTGGCTCGCGGGCTTCCTCTCCGCGCACGATGCGGGCGCGACCATCGTAGGTGGCGCGCTGGACCTCCCCGAGGGTCTCCCGGTCACCGCGCGATGCGATTACTACTGCGGGTGGTACCTGGTGCACTCGCGCCGGCCGGCCGGCTACGTTCCGCACCACCCGCCGCCGAACCTGAGTGTGCGGCGCGATGCGTTTCTCAGCACCTCCGGGTTCACTGAGCAGCAGCCGTTCTCCTTCACCAACGAGGAGCGCGCCTGGCAGGCTGAGCTGCGGGAGCAGGGCCACGGGATCTACTTCGAACCGAAGGCTCTCGCGTATCATTACAATCGCCCCGGGTTCCGGAACCTTCTGCGGCGCAACTACCGCTGGGCGTATACCGCGATCGAGGCCAAGTCGCAGACGGGCTCCGCCCGAATGGCTTGGCTGTATCGGTACCCGCGCATCGTGATCGCCGGGAGTGCGCCCCTCGCCCTCGCACACACAGCGTACATTCTCGGCTGCTGGGCGCGGGCCGGCAGGTTCGAGCCGCTGCTGATGTCGCCGGCCGTGCTCATCTCCCGCTTCGCCTACGCGGCCGGCATGGCCGTGGGAGGGATCCGATGGCTGCGGCGGCGGCGAACCGCGGAACCCGCGACCGGCCCCCGTTGGGAATGACGCGGATACACGGTTCAGTGGGGAACACGTCAGCCTCCCGCGACTCGCGTGGAGCAACAACGCGCGAGATCGCCGAAATCTCGGCCGCGATCTGCACGCGCGACCGGCCGGAGCAGCTTCGCCGCGCCCTGCAGTCGCTGGTTTCGCAGCAGATCGCGCCGCGCGAAATTCTGGTGGTGGACAACGCCCCCACCACCGATGCGACTCGTCAGCTGGTGGCTCGGGAATTTCCTCATGTGCGTTATCTTCACGAGCCGGTTCCGGGACTCGATTTTGCACGTAACCGCGCTCTCGCAGTGGCCGCGACGGACATCGTAGCCTTTCTGGACGATGACGCGGTGGCCGACGTAAATTGGGTGGGGGCCACCATCGCGGCGTTCACGGCGAGGCCGCGGCTCGGCGCGTGCACCGGGATGGTGAACGCACTGGGATCAGGCACGGAGGGCGAGCGCCTCTTTGAGGCGAATGGCGGATTCGCGCGCGGCACGGAGCAGATTCTCCTGCCCGCAGCGGCCGGGGGGCAGCTGTCCGGCCGGTCCGCGCCACTCATCGCCTGGTCGATCAGTGTAGGGAGCGGCTGCAGCATGGCGGTCCGCCGGCAGATGGTGCTCGACCTTGGCGGCTTCGACGAGGCGTTGGACCTGGGGGCGGCGCTTCCCGGTGGCGGCGATCTCGATATATTCTGGCGGATCCTGGATGCTGGCTTCGAAGTGCTCTACGAGCCGAGCGTTTCCGCGCGTCATGAGCACCGCCCGGAGCGCAGCGCCGCGATTGGGCAGATTACGGGGCACAACCGCGCTCTCGTCGCCTGGCTCACCAAGTCCGCGGCGCGGGCGCGGGGGCGCCGCCGGTTCAGCGTCCTCGTATTTCTGGGCTGGCGGCTGATTAAGCCGGGATTCCGGATCGCCCGCCGTGCCGTGGGGCGCGACCCGCTCCCGCTACCGGCACTCCTGCAGCTGTGGGGGAGTGGGTGGGCGGGGCTCTGGTCGTACCCTCGCGCGAAAAAATTAGCCCGGCAACGCCGGCAGGAGTATCAATGAAGTCGCAGCACCCCGTTCTGTCCGTTCTCATCTGCACCCGTGAGCGGCCCGACGACCTGGAGCGTTGTCTCACTGCGCTGGCGCGGCAGACGGTTCAGCCGCTCGATATCGTCGTGGTCGATAACGCGCCGCGGACCGACGCCACGCGCCGCGTCGCCGAGGCCGCAGGCGTCCGCTACGTCGTGGAGCCGCGCCCGGGCCTGAACTGCGCCCGCAATGCCGGGCTTCGCGCCGCTCGCGCCGAGCTGATCGCCTACACGGACGACGATGCGGTCCCCGCTCCCGATTGGGCGGCGGTCCTCCTGGAGGTCCTCTCGGAACCCGACGTCGCGGGGATGGCCGGCGCCATGAACCCCCTGGAGCTGGACACCGAGGCCCAGCAGCTCTTCGAGCGTTATCTGGGAGGTGAGGCAGGCCGGCGTGCAAGGGGCCAGCGCAAGATCTACGAGCCACCATTCGCCCCGGCTGGAGCCGGGCACGTCGGCGCGGGCGCGAATATGGCCTTCAAGCTGGCGCCGCTGCAGGCAGTCGGTCCCTTCGATGAGGCGTTCGATGCCGGCACGCTCACCCGCAGCGGCGGAGACACCGAGATGTTCGGCCGCCTTCTGGCCGCCGGGTACCGGCTCGTCTACGAACCCCGTGCGGCGGTGCTCCATCGCCACCGGCGCACACGCGAGGAGCTCCGCTCGCAGCTCTTCGGCTACGGAGTCGGCGTGTACGCATACTGGACGCACCGCGTTCTGCACCACCGCGACGCGGACGCGGCTCGCTTTGCGGTCGGCATGCTCGGCAAATACATCTGGCGGCGGCTGCGCCGGGCCATACTGCGGCGGCCCGACGAGCTCCCGGTGGATCTGGTGCTGGCGGAGATCGCCGGCTGTTTTTACGGCCCTATCGCCTACCTGCGCGCTCGCCGACGCGCCGGGGCTCCACCCGCACGGGTGTCGGCCGCGCGATGATGAGTGCGGCTCCGGAGATCAGCGTCGTGATTCCGACCTGCGGACGGGCGGACACTCTTCGCGACGTGCTGGGCTCTCTCTTCCACCAGACATTCGATCCGGAGAAAGTCGAGATCTGCGTCATCCTCGACGGAGAGGCGCCCCAGGCGGCAGCGGTCGTCGCGGAGCAGGCTGACCGCGCGACGCGCCCGGTGCTCACGATCCGGCAGCCGCGTAGCGGGCAGGGGATTGCACGCAACCACGGAATCCGGCGCGCCACCGGGCGGATCATCCTCATGCTGGACGATGACATCGTCTGTGTCCCGGATCTGCTCAGCCAGCATGCACGGCACCATGAGGGCAGGGACGATAGGGTGGTGACGGGCGCTCTGCCCGTTGAGAAGCTCGACTTGGAACCCGCCCATCAGCGTGATCTGCGTCGCTGGTGGGACGGCGAGATGGAGGAGCGGGCATCGCCCCATCACCAGCCATCCTTCCGCGACTTCGCCACGGGAAACGTTTCCGTTCCGCGCTCGCGACTGGTAGAGGTGGGTGGCTTCGATGCCGATTTCACCGGCTATGGTCGGGAAGATTACGAGCTCGGATACCGGCTGCTGCGCGCCGGTCTGCACTTCGTCCATGAGCCGCGAGCTATCGGTCTGCACCGCTACCGCAAGGCGCCGATCGAGTGGCTACGCCAGTGGGCCGCGATGGGCCGCGCTGACGTGATCTTCGTTCGTAAGCATCCGGAGATCACTGCCGAGATCATGTCGCTCTCGCTCTTCCCGCACATCCCGTGGAATTCCGCTGCCGTCGCTGCCGCGGAGCGTGTAGTTCTACGGCTGAACACGCGTGGCGGCAAGGTCTGGAGACGCGTAGCCGCCTTCGCAATGGCGGCACACTACTGGCGGGGCGTGCGGGAGGCGGCGCGGGATTCCGTCGAATTTCGGTCGCTGGTTCAGCTCCGAACCGAGATCCGGAGGAGCGGCCGGGGAAATAAAGGTATCGCGAAGCGGATTCTCAACATGCGACGGCGGTTTGGATTATGATCGGAACGCGTTACTCGCCGGCAGGCAGAGGCCCCATCCTGCTCGAGATCTGGCGGTTTCGAGAGATGCTCCGGAGCCTTGTGGTACGGAACCTCAAGGTCAAATACCAGCGTTCGGCTCTGGGCTTCGTGTGGACGCTCCTGAACCCGCTCCTGACGGTGGGTATCCTGATCGCCGTCTTCAGCTTCATCGTCCGAATCCAGATTCCGAACTACTGGGCATTCCTGGTGAGCGGCTATTTCGTGTGGAATTTTATCCAGCAGATGCTGGCCGCTGGCACGCACGTGATCTCGGAACACGCGCCGTTGCGGCGGAGCGCCGCCTTCCCCAGTGAGGTGCTCATCCTGGGCGCTACGGCCTCACGACTGGCTGAGTTCGCCGTCGAACTGTCGCTCGCGCTGCTGCTTCTCGTTATATTCCACCACGGGGGAGTCCCCTTCAGCTTTGTCCTGCTCCCCCTGCTGGTTGTGCTCCAGCTGCTCATGGCGATGGGCTTCGTCATGCCGCTCGCCGCGCTTGCCGTTTTCTACTACGACATCCAGCACGCGCTGCCGGCGGCGCTTCTGACGCTCTTTTACGTGTCGCCGGTGTTCTATCCGGCTAACATGGTGCCGGAGGCAATGCAGTCGCTCTACTTCCTCAACCCGATCGCGGGGCTGCTGACTCTGTACCATTCTGTCCTCTACGAGGGCGTCTTCCCCGCACCGGGCCAGCTCGCCGCGGTGACGGTCGTCTCATGCTTGGTATTTTTAGGTGGATATGTCGTTTTCAACCGCTATAAAACGGTCTTCGCCGAAGTTGTCTGATGGCTTGGGCGCAGCGGCCGTGGTTTGCCGGGGAGTCACCAAGCGCTTCTACCATTATGAGCACCGCACCACGTCGCTGCGGGAGGCGTTCGTCCGCACGATCCTGCGGCGGCCGATCCACGTCCGTACCGCCGAGTTCACCCTGCGCGACTTCAACCTGCAGGTCAAACGCGGCGAAGCGGTTGCCCTGATCGGCTCCAACGGCTCGGGGAAGAGCACCGCGCTGCGGCTGATCGCGGGTATCTACGCGCCCTCCATCGGTACGATCGAAACTTTTGGGCGGCTCGCCGCGGTGATCGAACTGGGTGTCGGTTTCCATCCTGAACTCACCGGAGTAGAGAACGTGTCGCTCTACGCCTCGGTGATGGGACTCACGCGGCATGAGATCGCGGCCGGACTCCCGGAAATAGTTCGCTTTGCGGACATCGGCGAGTTCGTGCACGAACCGGTAAAGTACTATTCCTCCGGTATGCAGGCCCGGCTCGCGTTCGCGGTTGCCGTTTGCGTGAACCCGGAGATCCTGTTGCTCGATGAGGTGCTCGCGGTTGGGGATCACGCCTTCCGTGAACGCTGCTACGATCGTCTCACGGCATTCCGCGATGACGGCGGTACATTGGTCGTAGTCTCTCATGACGCGAGCTCGGTCCGCCGCCTCTGCACTCGTGCTCTGTGGTTGGAGAAGGGGCGCGTGCGAATGGACGCGGGCATCGATGAGGTTCTGAGCGCCTATGACGCGGCGGCCGATGCTCACCAATGACGCTGAAGCAGTCCCACACCGGCAACATCCGGGTGTGGCACAATGAAAGTTCAGATCGCACAGCACGATCTCCGCGCTCCCGCCACCGGCATCCCGGTCAGAAACGGCTACGGCTGGATGCTGGTGCTCGTACGGGAGGCCCGTCGTCCGCTCGGGGTTATCGATGTCCCGCTGGCGGATCGGACCGCCCCGATCACCGCGGCGGAGTTACGGGAGGCAATCGCCGTGCAACTCGGGATCTCACCCGACGAGCAAGACGTCTGGACCGCGGAGCCGCCGCCGCCCGCTTGCGATGCCGGTCCTCCGATCAGCGTGGTTGTCGGAACCCGCGACCGGCCGGAGTCGCTTTGCCGTTGTCTGGCCGCGCTCCGCCGGATCGAATATGACGACTACGAAGTGATCGTCGTCGATAACGCGTCCCGCAGTCAGGCCACGCGGAAAGTCGTAGCCGACACCTCCTTCCGCTACGTGCGCGAGGAGAGGGAAGGACTCAGCTGGGCGAGAAACCGCGGGGTGTCTGAGGCGCGCTACGGCATCGTCGCCTTCACGGACGACGACGTAGAGGTCGACCCCGGCTGGCTCCGCGGTGTAGCCGATGCACTCTCGGACCCCACGGTGGAGGCGGCGACCGGCCTGGTGCTGGCCGCCGAGCTCGAGACGTATGCCCAGCAGCTTTATGAGCATTACGGCGGGATGAGCAAGGGCGTCGCGCCGCGTGAATTCGTCCGTGACGGCATGTCGCCGCGCGATCTGCTGGCGATGTACGAGGTCGGGGTGGGAGCCAACATGGCCTTTCGCCGGCGCGTCTTCAACAGAATCGGCGGCTTCGATACCGCGCTTGGCCCCGGCACACCGTCCGGCGGGGCAGACGACCTGGATATATTTCACCGCGTCCTGACTGCGGGGATGAAACTGCGTTACGAGCCGACCGCGCTCGTATGGCATCATCACCGCGGCGATATGCGCGCCCTGCGCCGGCAGATTCACGACAACGGCCGCGCCTTCGGCGTCTTCCTGATTAAAGCGTGGCGGAGTGGCGCTGTGGAGGGTAGGGAGATGCTGCGGTTCGCCGTGGGCCAGTGGTGGTGGAGCTGGCTGGTGACACACGTCGGCAGAAGCTTGCTCAAGAGGCATCGATTACCGCTGCGCCTCGTCTTGGCCGAGCTTTACGGAGCGCACACCGCGCCATGGGCGTATCTCGCCACACGGCAGCGTGACCGCCGCGCACTTCGCCCCTCGACTGGCGCCTGAGCTTACATGGATCAGCAAACCTACTCCGAGATCGCCGAGCTGGAGCGAACGCATTGGTGGTACTCCGCCCGCCGCAGCATTCTCGGGGCGATCGTTTCCGCGGAACTCCGGGAGGGGGCGCCGCAGGGTGCGGTACTCGACATGGGGTGCGGTACCGGCGCCAACCTGCCCGTGGTCGCCCGCTGCGGAAAGCCGGTGGGCATCGACTTCTCCCGCCTCGCCCTCACCTACGCGGTCGCCCGCGGCGGCTACGCGGCTCTCCTGCAGGCGGATGCCGGAGAGCTTCCATTCTCCGACGCTACGCTGGATTGGGTTTTCGCCGCCGACATTCTCGAGCACCTCGACGACGGGCCGGCTGCCGCGGAGATCAATCGGGTTCTGAAACCCGGCGGGCGGGCGATCATCACCGTTCCCGCATTTCCCGCGCTCTGGGGCCCGCAGGACGACGTGGCACACCATCGCCGCCGCTACACACGCAGCACTCTGGTGCAGCTGGTGGAAGGCTCCGGACTCGAGATCCGGCGCTTGACCTTCATCAACAGCGCTCTATTCCTCCCGATCCTGATCGTTCGGCAGGCGATTCGAAGGTTCGGGCTTCGGGTAACATCGGAAAACACGCTCCACCCGGGCTGGTCGAACCCGATCCTCGAGAAGGTGTTCGCTGCAGAGGCGTGGGTGGTGCCGCGCGTATCGCTTCCTTTCGGCGTATCGCTGTTGTGCGTGGCCGCCCGGCCAATCGGTCCATCGCGGGAGTGAAATAAAGCATGTGTGGGATCTGCGGATACGAGTCCGGAGTGGTCGACGGCGCACTGCTCCAACGGATGAACGCACGGCTCCGGCCGCGCGGGCCGGACGAGGAGGGATTCTATACCGGCGACGGGGTGGCGCTCGCCATGCGGCGGCTCTGCGTCATCGATCCGGTTGGGGGGCAGCAGCCGATCACCAATGAGGACGGCGCGATGCGGCTCGTCTACAACGGCGAGATCTACAACTACCGCGAGTTGCGTGACGAGCTCCGCGGGAAAGGCCACACCTTCTCCAGCGATTCCGACACGGAGGTGATCGTCCATGGGTACGAGGAGTGGGGGGACGCCGTTGTTGAGCGGCTGAATGGTATGTTCGCGTTCGGTCTGTGGGACACCCGCTCCCGCACCTGGTTTCTCGCCCGCGACCGGCTGGGCGAAAAACCTCTATACTACTACCACGCGCCCGGAATTTTCGCGTTCGCGTCGGAGCCGAAGTCACTCCTGGAGCACCCTTCCGTGCCCCGGCGGCTGAATCCAGCCGGATTAGCGGCTTACCTTACCTTCGACTACATCCCTTCTCCGGACAGCATCTACGAGGGGATTCGCAAGCTGCCGCCCGCGCACAAGATGCGGGTTCGCGGAAGCTGCATCGAGGTGAAACCATACTGGACCTTTCCGACCCGCGCCGAGGCGGAACATGAGGAGGGGTTATCTGCCGACCCCGCGAACTGGCGATGGAGGCTTCGGGAGCGTTTAGGAGAGGCTGTGGCGCGGCAGCTGGTTTCGGACGTGCCGCTCGGCTGCTTCCTGAGCGGCGGGCTGGATTCCAGCGCGATCGCTGTTTTAATGGGCGAGCAGCTCGGGGCGGGGAAGGTGCAGACCTTCGCCATCGGCTTCACCGACCGCTCCTTCGATGAGTCTGGCCATGCAGCCACGGTTGCACGCCACCTCGGCACCGAGCACCACACGCAGGTCGTCGACGCCAAGCAACTCTTCGACCTGCTGCCCGCCGTGGCCACCTTTATGGACGAACCCCTGGGCGACGGTTCCGTGCTGCCGACCTTCGCGCTGGCGCGCTTCGCTAAAGCCCACGTGACAGTAGCCCTCTCCGGCGATGGAGGGGATGAGTTGCTGGGCGGCTATCCGACGCTGTTCGCCGACCGGTGGGCGAATCGTTACACGCGCTTCATCCCGCCGTGGCTGCACCGGTCCCTGACTTCCGCGGCTCGCAGGATCCCGGTCTCCACCGCCGACATGAGCTTCGATTTCAAGCTCAAGCAGTTCCTTCGCGCGGCACAGCTTCCATCGGATGTTCGGCACTTCGGCTGGGTAGGGTCCTTTCTCCCCGAGGAGTTGACGCATCTGCTGCAGCCCGGCGTGCGGGAGGCTGCACTTGCCACCTCACCCTACGCGCGCGTGCTCGCGGAGCTGGACGGAAGGGCGGATCGCCAGGGGCTGGACCGGCTCCTGTTCCTGTATGCCCGCTTCTACCTCGCGGAGGATGTGCTCGTAAAGGTGGACCGCTGCACGATGGCCTGCGGGCTGGAGACGCGGGCGCCATTCCTCGACCCGTCCTTCGTCCGCCTCTGCGCCGCGGTGCCCACCAACCTGAAGGTACGAGGCACGGGGACGAAGATTGTACTGCGCCAGGCATTCGCGGACGCGCTGCCGCCGGCGATACTGA
>JACDHR010000375.1 GCA_013820915.1 Gemmatimonadota bacterium | reverse complement strand
ACGTCGTACCGCTCGACGAGTAGTCGCACTCCCGACGGCGGACGTCTGCGGAAGGTCGCGGACTCGCTTCGAAAGGGCGGCAACACGCGCCGGCTGGCGGTGGATTCCGCCCGTGGAGGTGGCCCAGTTGTCAGCCGGGTCCTCTATGGGCCCGGCGACTTGCGGGCTGACGCTCCGTTTCGCTCCTCGTGCGCCGGTCGTTAGACCTGCGTCCCGCTTCCCCTCCGCTGGATGACTGCTTCCCTGCTGCGTGAGCTGACTACCCGCTGGGCCACCGCCCGCCCCGGCGAGCGCGCCAACGCCCAGAGCTATGTGATCGGCCTCTGCCAGGCGCTCGGCGTCGAGCCGCCCCGGCCGGCGGGCAGCGGTTACGAGTTCGAGTACCCGATCCGGGTGGTGAGCCGCGACGGCACCGAGACCACCAACTTCATCGACCTCTACAAGGCGCACCACTTCGCGCTCGAGGCGAAGGACGAGGCGGAGGGCAAGAGCAGCGATCTGCTGCTCCGCAAAGCCTTCGGTCAGCTGCGCGGCTACGTGGGGCACCTCCCGCACGAGCGGCCGCCCTACCTGCTGGTGCTCGACGTGGGCAGGACGCTGCTGGTGTGGGATCGCTGGAACGGCGACTACGGCGGCTTCAATGCCGCGCGGCGGATCGATCTGCGCACCCTCGCCGATCGGCCGGAGGACGCCGAGCTGCTGCGCGACATCTGGACGGACCCGGCCGCGCGGGATCCGCGCTCCAGGGCGATCGCCGTCACTCGCGAGATCGCCGGGCGGCTGGGGCAGCTCGCCGTCGAGCTCGAGCGGGAGGGCTACGAGTACGAGCGCGTCGCCCGCTTCATCATGCGCTGCGTCTTCACCATGTTCGCCGAGGACGTGGGCCTCCTGCCCGGCGAGCCTTTCCGGCGGCTGCTCGACGAGGCCGCCATCGAGGACCCGCGGGAGTTCGTGCCGCTGGCGGCGGAGCTCTGGAGGGCGATGGATCGGGGCGAGCGCTTCCTGCTCAAGAAGCTGCTCCGCTTCAACGGCCACTTCTTCCGGGACGCCGAGGCGCTGCCGCTGAGTCGCAACGCGCTCTCCTTCCTGCTCTCCGCCGCCGAGGCCGACTGGCAGCACGTCGAGCCCACCATCTTCGGCACCCTGCTCACCCGCGCGCTCGATCCGGTGAAGCGCCACCGCCTGGGCGCCGAGTACACGCCGCGCGAGTTCGTCGAGCGCCTGGTGCGCCCCACGGTCGAGCAGCCGCTGCGCGAGCGCTGGACCGCCGTGCAGGCGGAGGTCCTGCAGCTCCGGGAGAGCGGCAGGCCCAAGGACCGCAAAGAAGCCGAGCAGCGTCTGCGGGACTTCCACGAGTGGCTCCGCTCGCTGCGCTTTCTCGATCCGGCCTGCGGGAGCGGCAACTTCCTCTACGTGACCATGCACCTGGTCAAGCGCATCGAGCTGGAGGTGATCCGCGCGCTCGAGGAGCTGACCGGAGCCCGCGAGATCCGCTTCGTCGAGGTCGGACCCTGGCAGTTCCACGGTATCGAGGTGGACACCTGGCCCCGTGAGGTCGCCGAGCTCACGCTCTGGATCGGCTTCCATCAGTTCTGGAAGGCGCATCACGACGTGCAGCCTCCGGAGCCGATCCTTCAGGATACCGGGACGCTGGAGCTGCGGGATGCCGTGCTCGCCTGGGACGAGATCGTGCACGTGCCGGAAAGGGATCGCCCCGATCCCACCCCGCGCCTGCGCCACCCGGTTACCGGCAAGCTGGTGCCCGACCCCGAGGCGAAGCTCTCCTATTACGAATACCGCGGCGCCCGCCCCGCCGAGTGGCCCCGCGCGGATTTCATCCTTGGAAACCCGCCGTACATGGGCGAGAAGAGGCAGCGTGAGGTATTCGGTGATGGATATGTAGATGCACTACGGCAGGCGTATTCCCATCTTCCGGACAATGCCGATTATGTGCTGTACTGGTGGTATCGTGCCGCCGAGGCAGTCGCCACTCAGGGCACTATGCGCGCTGGGCTAATCACCACCAACTCGATCACTCAAACAAAGAACCGGGCAATCATCGATCTCGCTGCTGATCGTGGCGCGAGGATCGCCTGGGCCATTCCTGACCACCCTTGGATTGATGAGGCTGGAAGTGCAGCAGTACGCGTCGCGATGACTGTCATTGCCAAAGATCCTCCTGACGCTACGCTGGTGCTGGTGGATTCGAGCGGTAGCCCGCGATACGAACGCCAGGTTGCAAGACTTCATTCGGATCTAACTGCTGGTGCCGACCTGGTGCGAGCTACAGCGTTGCCGCTCCGTGCTAATCACGGGCTTTCGTCACAGGGCTTCAAGCTCGTCGGCAGCGGATTCCTCCTGGACGCGGAAGAGGCCGCGAGGCTACTCGCAGCCGACCCGCGACACACCCAAATCCTTCGGGAGTACCGCAATGGACGCGACCTCGCGAGTCGTCCAAGGGGCGTATACGTCATCGACTTCGGATTTAGGGATGAGGCTGAAATCCGGCAATTTCCAGTGTTATTCGATCTGGTACGGGACCGTGTGAAGCCGCAGCGTGAGGCTACCAACGATCGGCTCATGCGAGAAAAGTGGTGGCGTTTCGGCCGAAATCGTGAGGAGCTGCGCGATGCACTTACGGGCCTGCGTCGGTACATCGCAACGATAGAGGTATCGAAGCATCGCTTCTTTACGTTTCTTGACTCCCGCATTGCCGCAGACGGCTCGCTCGTGTGCGTTGCCTCTGACATGGCATTCCACCTCGGCGTGCTCTCCTCGGCCATTAACGTACTGTGGTCGCTCTCTGCCGGAGGGCGTCTCGAAGACCGCCCCCGCTATCAGAAGGCTCTTGCCTTTGACCCCTTCCCCTTCCCCGACCCAACTGACGTGCAGCGCGGCGCCATCGCCGACGTGGCGGAGACGCTGGACCGCCACCGCAAGGAGGCGCTGGCGCGCGACGAGAAGGTGACGATGACAGGCATGTACAACGTGCTGGAGAAGCTGCGTTCCGGCGAGCCGCTCACCCCCGCCGAGCGGCACATCCACGAGGTCGCCGCCTGCGGGGTGCTGCTGGACCTGCACGAGGCACTGGATAGGCTGGTGGCGGAGGCGTATGGCTGGCCCTGGCCGCTGGAGCGCGAGGAGATCCTGGAGCGGCTGGTGGCGCTGCACGACGAGCGCGTCGAGGAGGAGAAGCGCGGCCATGTGCGCTGGCTGCGCCCGGAGTACCAGATTCCACGCTTCGGTAAGGAGGCCGCGGCGCCCGCGGAGCTGGAGCTGGCAACCGTGGAGGAGGCGCAGCCCGAGCCCTGGCCCTCCTCGGCCGCCGACCAGATCCAGGCGATCCAGAACCTGGTGACGCGCGTGCCATGCACGCTGGAGGACGCCTTCTCGCACTTCGCCGGGGCGCGGCGCGATCTGCTCGCCCGCCACCTGGAGACGCTCGAGCTGATGGGGGAGGTGCGGCGGGGGGCGGAGGGGAGTTACTATGCGGTGCGGGAGGGGGTGTAGCGATCAGGAATGCAGCGGGGTTTCGCGACGGGCAGAGCGTCGATCTGCGTGGGGTGGCGGAGCGTTTCAACAACGAACAGCATTGCAGGAGGACCTATCCCCGACCGCAACCCGCTGCCGGAGGCAGCCGCGCGCTGATCCCACAGTAGCCTTTCCGCTGTGCGCGCTGCGCAACATAACCGGCAGAGCGCAAGCGTACACCTTGCGCTTCCCGCACCATAGAGCGATATTATGGCGCGGGGACCCTTGTGGAGAACATCATGAACAGCTCAGCCAGTACAACCCCCAAGCGTCGGCGCCGTGCTTCCGGACTGGACCGCGTGATCCAGGACAAGGATCACCTCGTCCGCGTGGGCTACTACACAGTCGCACGCCAGGCCTTTCCGAGCGATGCTGCGCTGGCTGCCGCTTTTCCCGTACACCGCAGCCGGATCACGAACTGGAAGCGGGGCGAGGCTCCGGACGAGTACAACGCGACCCTGCTGCGCGATCTCGCCGTCGCTGTCGACGAACTGAAGAAGGTCTACGATCCCGAGGTCATCGCCGATTGGCTCTTCGCCGACCGGCTCGGCGGCCCGCGACCGATCGACCTGCTCCGGGAGGGGAAGCTCGCCGAGGTCCTGCAGCTCATCAACGCAGCGTCCAGCGGCGCCTACAGTT
>JACDHR010000374.1 GCA_013820915.1 Gemmatimonadota bacterium | reverse complement strand
GTCTCGAGGCGCGCGCGGACGAACTCGCGCGCCTCGAGACGATGGACAATGGGAAGCCGGTCCGCGAGGCGCGAATGATCGACATCCAGGGGTCGATCGACTGCTTCCGGTACTACGCCGGGTGGGCCGACAAGATCGACGGCGACGTCATCCCGGTGCCGGGCCCGTACCTCAACTACACACGGCGTGAGCCGGTGGGAGTGTGTGGGCAGATCATCCCCTGGAACTATCCGCTGCAGATGGCGGCGTGGAAGGTCGCCCCGGCGCTCGCCTGCGGCAACACCGTCGTGCTCAAGCCGGCCGAACAGACTCCGCTCACCGCATTGGAGCTGGCCCGAATCGCCGAAGAAGCGGGCCTCCCCGCGGGGGTACTCAACGTGGTGCCGGGGTTCGGCGACACGGCAGGCGCCGCGCTCGTCCGCCACCCGGATGTGGACAAAATCGCGTTCACCGGCTCGACCGAAGTCGGCAAAACCATCCAGCGTGAGGCTGCGGGTACACTCAAGCGCGTCTCTCTGGAGCTCGGCGGTAAGAGCCCGAACATCGTCTTCGCCGATGCGGACATCGACGCGGCGGTCCGCGGCGCTTCCATGGCGATCTTCTACAATACCGGCCAGGCGTGCACCGCGGGCTCGCGGCTGCTCGTGGAAGAGTCGATCCGCGACGAGTTCGTGGAGAAGCTCCGTGCCCGTGCCGAAAAGATGCAGCCGGGCGACCCGCTGGACCCGAAGACGCGCCTCGGCCCGCTGGTCTCGCAGGAGCAGCTGGACCGTGTGCTCTCCTACATCGCGAAGGGAAAGGAAGAGGGCGCCGACCTGGTGCTGGGTGGCGAGCGTGCCTCCGTGAACGGCGGAAAGGGATATTTCCTCGCGCCGACGATCTTCGACCGGGTCACTTCGGAGATGACGATCGCGCGGGAGGAGATTTTCGGGCCGGTGCTTGCGGTGACCACGTTCAGCGACCTCGAAGAAGCGATCGCGATCGGCAACAAGACGGAGTACGGTCTGGCCGCCGCGGTATGGACCCGCGATGTGAAAAAGGCGCACCGCGCCGCCCACCTGCTGCGGGCCGGGACCGTGTGGATCAATACCTACCATAATGTCGATACGGCATCTCCGTTCGGCGGCTACAAGCAGTCGGGCTACGGGCGGGAACTCGGCAGGTACGCGCTCGATCTCTACACGCAGGTCAAGAGCGTCTGGGTGAACCTTGCCTGAGACATGACCGACGCACTGATACTCGATGCCTGCCGCACCCCGTTCGGCCGCCATGGCGGCGCGCTGGCGGAGGTGCGGCCGGACGACCTCGCGGCAGTCGTGGTGCGCGCGCTCGTCGAGCGATCGGGGGTGGACCCCGCGGCGATCGACGACGTGATCCTCGGCTGCGGGAACCAGGCCGGGGAGGACAACCGGAACGTGGCGCGCATGGCCGTGCTCCTGGCGGGGCTGCCCGTATCCGTCCCCGGCCAGACGGTGAACCGACTCTGCGGGTCCGGGCTGCAGGCCGCGATCACCGCCGCGCACGCGATCCGTGCCGGTGAGGGAGACGCATTCATCGCCGGCGGCGTGGAGAGCATGTCCCGCGCGCCGTGGGTGATGCTCAAGCCGGAGACGGGGTTCTCACGCGGCGTGCCGGAGAGCGCCGACTCGCTCTTGGGATGGCGCTTCGTGAACCCCCGCATGCCGCGGGAGCACACCGTCGCTCTCGGAGAGACGGCCGAGATCGTGGGAGAGGACGGAAACATTACCCGTGAGGATCAGGACTCCTTCGCGCTCCGAAGCCAGCAGCGCGCGGCGACTGCGATGCGCGAGGGGTGGTTCGATCGTGAGATCGTACCCGTCGAGATCCCGCAGCGACGCGGCGGACCGCGGGTCGTGTCCGAAGACGAGCACCCGCGACCGGACACGACCCTCGAAGCGCTCGCGAAGCTGAAGCCCGCGTTCCGCCGCGAAGGGGGTACCGTCACGGCCGGCAACTCGTCCGGCCTGAACGATGGTGCCGCCGCTCTTCTTCTCGCCTCTCCCGCGGGCGCGGAGAAAATCCGTGCGAAACCGATCGCGCGGGTTGTGTCCAGCGCGGTGGTCGGCGTTGAGCCGTCGCGGATGGGGATCGGTCCGGTGCCCGCCGCGCGCAAGGCGCTCGAGCGCGCCGGCCTGCAGGTCTCCGACATCGGACTGGCCGAGTTGAACGAGGCGTTCGCAGCACAGTCGGTCGCCTGTGTTCGTGAGCTCGGCCTCGACCCCGAAATCGTCAACGTCGCGGGCGGCGCCATCGCGCTGGGGCACCCGTTGGGCGCGTCCGGTGCGCGGATCCTCACCACCCTCGTCTACGGGATGCAGCGCCGCGGAGTGCGCTACGGCCTCGCCGCGATGTGCATCGGGGTTGGCCAGGGGATCGCGATGATAGTGGAGAGTACCGCGTAGGTGAACGCTCCTGCCGAGCCGGGAGGCGCGGGAGGCATCCTCCTGCGGCATGAAGGCGCCGTGGCCTGGATCACGCTCGAGCGACCGGACAGGCTGAACGCATTCGCGGGCACGATGCGCGACGATCTGCACGACGCGCTCACCGCGGCCGCGGAGGAGGAGGCGACGCGGGTGATCGTCGTCACCGGAGCGGGCCGCGCATTCTGCGCGGGTGCGGATGTGGACGTCATGCAGGGCCTGCTGGAGGAAGACGACGAGCGCTGTTTCGCAGAGCTGGTGGAGGCGGGGATGAGGGTGGTCCAAAAAATCCGCTCGGTTCCCCAGCTCGTCGTCGCCGCAGTCAATGGCGTGGCCGCGGGCGCGGGTGCGTCTCTCGCCGTTGCCTGCGACCTGCGGATCGCCTCGGCGGAGGCACAGATCGGCTTCACCTTCAACCGCATCGGGCTGCATCCCGACTGGGGTGCCACCTACCACCTTCCCCGCCTGATCGGCACCGGCCGCGCGGCGGATCTCATCTACAGCGGACGTATGGTGAAGGCGGAGGAGGCGCGCGGGCTCGGTATCTTCGAACGCGTCGTACCCGCCGATACGTTCACTGCCGAGGTCCGGGAGTGGGTCGGCGAACTGGCCGCGAAGCCACCTCTCGCGGTCCAGGCCGCGAAGCAGACGCTACGAGATTCCCTCCCGGGCGATCTCACCGTGGCGCTCCAGGCGGAGGCAGATGCCCAGCTCCGGTGCTTCCGTTCGTCGGATGTGCGGGAGGGCATCTCCGCGTTCCGCGAGAGACGGAAGGCTACGTTCCGTGGCCGGTGAGTCCATGGTTGTGCGCGGATCAAGAAGCAATCTTCAAGCGGTACGGACCGAACCAGCATAGGTGGGAAGACGATGAGCTACGAGGGGCATATTCGCAGGGTCGGCGTGCTCGGCGCCGGCACCATGGGTCAGGGGATCGCGCAGGTATCGGCGATGGCCGGATTCGAAGTCACGCTCTTCGACACCGCGACCACACAGCTGGACACCGCTGTCGCGAAGGTGCGCTCCACGCTGGAGAAGGGAGTACAGCGCGGCAAGGTGAGCGCGGAGGCGCGCGACGCAGCGCTGCAGCACCTCCGGACCTCCTCCGATATGCGGGAGACCGTCGCGAATGCGGACCTGGTGATCGAGGCCGTTCCGGAGCGGCTCGACCTCAAGAAACAGATCTTCGGCGAGCTTGATGACGCAGCCCCTCTCCACGCGATCCTCGCCAGCAACACATCGAGCCTCAGCATCTCACGCATCGCATCCGGCACCCGGCGACCGGAGCGCGTGATCGGATTGCACTTCTTCAATCCCGTACATATCATGCGGTTGCTGGAGGTGGTGCGTGGCAGCGAAACATCGCAGGACGTTCTGGACACCAGCCTCGAGTTCGCGCGTGCGGTCGGCAAGGAGCCGATCATCGTGGCCGACACGCCGGGCTTCGCCTCATCCCGGCTCGGCGTGGTGCTGGGTCTGGAAGCGATGCGGATGGTGGAACAGGGCGTGGCATCTGCCGTCGACATCGATACGGCGATGGAGCTCGGCTACAACCACCCCATGGGTCCGCTCCGGCTCACGGACCTGGTGGGGCTCGACGTTCGCCTCGGGATCGCGGAGTACCTGCACCGCGAGCTCGGCGGAGAGCAGTATTCCCCGCCCGAGGTCCTGCGGCGGATGGTGGCCGAGGGGCGGCTCGGGAAGAAGAGCGGCCGAGGCTTCTACGATTGGGAGGATA
>JACDHR010000373.1 GCA_013820915.1 Gemmatimonadota bacterium | reverse complement strand
ATCCAGCTCCCCGTCGGCGCGGAGAAGGACTTCCGCGGCGTGATCGACCTGGTCCGCATGCGCATGATCATCTTCCCCGAGTCCGGCGACGGCCGCTCCTTCGAGGAGAAGGAGATCCCCACCGATCTCATGGAAGAGGCCACGATGGCCCGCCAGGAGATGGTCGAGAACGCGGCGGAGTTCGACGAGCACCTGCTCGACCTCTTCGTCGAGGAGAAGGAGATCCCCAACGACCTGGTCCAGGCCGCGCTGCGCAAGGGCACGCTGACTCAGGACATCACGCTCGTGCTGGCCGGCTCCGCGCTCAAGCACAAGGGCGTCTCGCTCGTGCTGGACGCGGTCGTGGACTACCTGCCCAGCCCGGTGGATATCCCGCCCGTCGAGGGCCTCGACGTCGAGACCGGCGAGCCCATCACGCGCATGGCCGACGACAAGGAGCCCCTGTGCCTGATGGTCTTCAAGACCATCGCGGAGCCCACGGGCGACCTGACCTTCGTGCGCGTCTATTCGGGCGTGCTGAACAAGGGCGTGCGGCTCCTGAACCCGCGCACCGGCAAGCACGAGCGCGTCGGCCGGCTCCTGCGCATGCACGCCAACAAGCGCGAGAACATCGACGACGTGCGCGCGGGTGACATCGCCGCCGTGATCGGGCTCAAGAACACCGTCACCGGCGACACGCTGTGCGACGAGGAGAAGCCGATCCTGCTCTCGAAGATCGTGTTCCCCGACGGGGTCATCCAGATGTCGGTCGAGCCCAAGCGCTCGCAGGACCGCGACAAGCTCTCCGAGGCCATCGGCCGCATGATGCGCGAGGACCCCACCTTCCGCGCGCAGACCAACGAGGCCACCGGCCAGCTCCTGATCTCCGGGATGGGCGAGCTGCACCTCGAGATCATCGTCCACCGCCTGAGCTCGGCCTACAACATCGAGGTCCAGACGGGCAAGCCGAAGGTGGCCTACAAGCAGCGCCTGGCGCGCAAGCTCGAGACCGAGGCCCGTTACATCCGCCAGAGCGGTGGTCGCGGTCAGTACGCGGTCGCGTGGGTCCGCTTCGAGCAGACCGAGGAAGGCAACACGCAGCTCGAATTCGTGGACGCGATCAAGGGCGGCTCGATCCCGCGGGAGTACATCCCCAGCGTGCACCACGGTCTGAAGGAGATCTTCGCGACCGGCGGCAACACCGGCTATCCGTTCGTGAACGTGAAGGCGACTCTCTTCGACGGCAAATACCACGACGTCGACTCCAGCGAGATGGCCTTCCACAACGCCGGCGTCCTGGCCTTCCGTCAGGCGATGGAGAACAACATCACCTACCTCGAGCCGATCATGAAGGTCCTAGGTGCGCGTGCCGGAGGAGTACCTCGGCAGCGTGGTAGGGGACCTTGGGCTCCCGCCGCGGCGAGGTCAGCGAGGTCGACGCCCAGGGCGACCTGCGGGTGGTGCGCGCGCTCGTGCCGATCTCCGAGATGTTCGCCTACTCCTCGGCGCTGCGCGGCGCGACCCAAGGCCGCGGCTCCTACTCGATGGAGTTCTTCCAGTACCGCGACCTGCCCGCCGGCCTGGCCGCCAAGGCGATGGCGGCGGACTGATACCGGAAGGACAGGTGCCGTTCCGACCCGCGGGGTCGCACGTTCCTCGGAGCGCGCGACCCCGCGCGCATAAGAACGACCGCTCCCTCTCTCCTGCTCTCCCTCCGTTCCTCTCTCCCTCCGTTCCTTCTATGAGAGGGCCATGTCTGTCAAGCGCCGAGTCCTCAGGGTCTGGGCGCCTTGGCGCCGGGTCGGTGTGAAGGGGCAAGGGTCCGCACGAGCGGGCCATGTCTGTCGAACGCCGGTCCTCCGGCTCTGAGCGCCTCGGCGCCGGGTCGGGGTGAGGGGGCGAGGGGTCCGCACGCTTCTATCCGCACTCTTCGTGGCCAGGATCTGGCCGGTGCACGCTCGGGTCCGTCCGGTGGGTGCTGCTATCTGCCTTTCGGACTCGAGGTCCTAGGAAACTACCGCAGTCACCCGACCGGGCGGTTCTCGCCCTATCGCCCCGACCTGGCGGCCGTGGCGTGTTCGAAGCAGGAGGAGGGAAAGAGCAGTTCGAGGCGGGTGAGGTCTGGAGACCGCACCTCGGCTAGTGGATCGAGCGGCTCATGCGCGACCCTCGCTGGCCAGCAGCGCCGTGCTGTTGCGCAGGGGGTCGTACGCCTCGCCGGTCATCCACAGGCGGTGGAGGAGGATCGCGAGCTTGCGCGCGACGGCGACCACTGCGCGCTTCTTGGCTGCCTTTCCTCCTCGCTGGTGGAGGCGCTCGCCGTAGCGTCTGAGGTCACTGTCTCGGCCGTGGGGGCCGAGGATGTAGTGCGCCGCCTGGACCAAGGTGCGGCGCATGAAGGGGTCACCGCACTTGGAGATCCGGAGCTGGGGGTTGGAGTCGCCGGACTGGCGGACCCTCGGGCACAGGCCCAAGTAGCTCCCGACGTCGCGGCTCTTCTGGAAGCGGCTGGGGTCGCCGATGGTCAGGACGAAGCCGAGCGAGGTGATCAGACCGACACCGTTCACCTGCTGCAGCAGCGACGTCACGGGGTACTCGGCGGTCAACTGCTTGAGCTTCTTATCGCAGACCTTGATCTGCTCCTCGAGGGCCGAAAGCACCGCCAGGACGGGCTCCAGCGCCGGCAGCAGCCGCTCCGGAACAGCCTCGAGCACCTGGCGGTGGAAGGACTTGGAGGAGCAGCTGCGCAGGCGGACTCCTGCGGCCTTGCACGTTCCGCGGACGTGCAGCACTGCGCTGGTGCGCTGCCGGACGAGGAGGTCGCGGCTCCGCAGGATCGTCAGCGCAGCCTGCTCCGAGGGCTTCCGGTGCGTCACCCGCCCCAGGAGCCTCGGCACACCCAGCGCCAGCTCAGCGAGCAGCTCCGCGTCCTTGGTGTCCGTCTTGCGATGGCTGCGGGAGATCAGGTCGATCTTGCGAGGGTCGACGACCATCGCGTCGAAGCCGAGCTCGCCGAGCAGCGCCGAGATCCAGGGAGACTGGGAGCCGGCCTCGAGAACGACGGGGCTGCGGTGCCTCTCGGCGAACGCCTCCCGGACAGCCTCGGGGGTCGTTCGGAACCGACCCCGCTCCAGCACCTGCTGGCCGCGGTCCATCACGCAGAAGTGGGTGTACTGATCCCCCAGATCGAGTCCGACCATGGCGGGAAGGGTCGAGGGAGCGAGAGTGGCGGCGAGAGTGGTTCGGTTAGTATGAGTCACGGGTCGGTCTCCTTCGGCCTCGTGCCGAGTTGTGCAGACCGCAAGGTACTGCGTCTCGGAGACCGGCCCTCTCATCCGATCTGCCTTCCTTCTGCTTCCTGCCTTCCTGCCAAAAATCCGCTCCGCTCCCTCTGCATCCCATCTGAACCAAGTTCATCTGACAAAGACGCGCCTAACCTCCAAGGTGCCCTTGGCGAAGTTGAGGATGAGGCCGTGTGGGCCCTGGACTGCGTGCAGGTATGAGCGCGTAACAGAGAAGTGCAGGTCGAGAACCTCCCTGACCGCCTTCAGCTCGACGACGAGGCGGTCTTCTACGAACAGATCGAGGCGGTGCAGTCCCACCTCGTTGCCGCGATAGAGGATCGGGACGGCGAGCTCATGCTCGAAGGCGATGGAGCGCGCGCGGAGCTCGATGGCCAGGGCGTTGCCGTAGACCGACTCCAAGAAGCCAGGGCCCAGCTGTCTGTGCACCTCGATGGCGGCGCCGATGACAGCGCCACTCAACAGCACATGAGGCAGGTTCACGCCCCTGTTCTCCCGAGCTCGCCCAGGCACGGCAGCACGACTTCAAGCTCCGACATCACCCAGACCGACCCACGTCTGGCCTACTCGGCTACACCAGATCTTGCTGCCGGGGTGCGCGCAGTGGCACAGGAGCGGGGCCGCTGATCGTGCGGGGCTCGCGCTGGGAGACCTAGGGGGGAGTCGGACCGCAGCCGGGCAGCAGGGACGCGGCCGTGGAAGCTCCGACCCCTCTTTCTTCCTCCCTTCCGCCTAATTCGGCTCTGCTCCGCTCGCGCGCCGCGGCTCTCAGGCCACGGCGACCTTTTCGCGCCACCAGTCGCCCTTGGCGACCTCGGCGATGCCTTCGGGGTAGGGGCGGGGGATCCAGCCGAGCTCGGTGGTGGCGTTCTCGATGTCGTGCTGGTGGTGCAGGGTGAAGT
>JACDHR010000372.1 GCA_013820915.1 Gemmatimonadota bacterium | reverse complement strand
GTGGGAGGGGGTGAGGGCCAACTGGGGGTGAGGGCTCTACCGTCCCCGCTGCCTTTGCTGCCCCTGCCCCTCCACCTGCAGTGGGGTGCGGGTCACCGCGGGCAGGCGGCGGGCGCGGAGCTGCTCGTTGAACTGCGCCAGATCCTGATCGAGCGTCTGGTTCAGCTGGGTGAGCTGCTGATCGAGCTGGCCGGAGAGCTCGTTGAAGACCTGCACCGACTGGTCGGTCGGGCGGGCCTCGGCGGACTCGATGTGGCCCATCAGCGCGGCCAGCTTGTTGTTCAGCTTGATCGGGTAGTTGAGCGGGTCCTGGTTGCTCTGCAGCCGGACCTGGTAGATCTCCTCCTCGACCGCGCTGAGGCGCGTCTTCAGCGCCTCGCCCGCGGTGGCGACGGCGGGGTCGTTCGCGCGCTGGATGCGCTCGTCGATCTGCTGCTTGATCCCGCGGATCAGCAGCACCGCCTCGTTGGCCTCGCTCACCCGGTTGCGGATGCGCATCGCCATGTCGAACTGCGCCTGCAGGTCGGCCGCATCGAGGCCGGTGAGCCGCGGATCGGTGCGCACCTGAAAGCTCTTAGTCTGCGTTCGCCCGTCCGCGGTAAGGCGTACCTGGTAGCTGCCCGGGGGGGCCTTCGGCCCCGCGGTGGTGTCCGCCGCCCACATGATGATGCCGGGGAAGCTCGTCGGTCCCGGATAGCGCAGGTTCCAGACGAAGCGGTTCATCCCCGCGCGGTTGGGCGCGTGGCGCGGCGCGCGCGGCGGCCCGAACTCCGCCTCCTCGCCGGGCTCTGCGGCCTCACCGCGACGCGCGGTGTCCGGCTCGGGGGTGAAGGTGCGGATCACCTGCCCCTGCGCATCGAGAAACTCGATCTTGAGGTTGCGCACCGGCCGCTGCAGCCGGTAGGTGACCGTCACCCCCTGGTCGATCCCGCGCACCAGGTCGACCGGATCATAAAGGTGTGCCCGCGAGCGGACGATCTGCGCGGTGAACTGCCGCAGCGGGGTGATGTCGTCCAGCACGTAGAAGCCGCGGCCGTGCGTCGAGATCACCAGGTCATCGTCCTTGACGGTCAGATCGGAGACCTGCACCACCGGCAGGTTCAGCGAGAGCGACTGCCAGCTCCGGCCGTTGTCCCAGGAGACGCGCACCCCCTTCTCGGTGCCGATGAAGAGCAGTCCGGGACGCTGCAGGTCCTCGCGGATCGAGCGGACGAACTCGTCCTGCGGGATGCCGCGGGTGATCCGGGTCCAGGTCTGCCCGAAATCCTCCGTGTGGTAGACGTAGGGGGCGAAGTCCTCCAGCAGGAAGCGGTTGCCCACCATGTAGGCCGCCCCCGGGCGGTGCGGCGAGGCCTCGACGGTGGTGATCTTCAGGAACTCCGGGGCGTCCGTCGGCGTCACGTTCTGCCAGCTGCGGCCGCCGTCGCGGGTGAGGTGCACCAGCCCGTCGTCCGAGCCGGTCCAGATCAGGTTGGCGTCGTGCGGCGAGGGCGCCACCGTGAAGATGGTCGCAAAGGTCTCCACCCCCGTCTGGTCGCGGGTGATCAGGCCGCCCGAGGGTCCCAGCGTTCTCGGGTCCGCGCGCGTCAGGTCGCCGGAGATCCGCTCCCAGCTCTGCCCCTCGTTGGTCGAGCGCCACAGGTGCTGCGAGGCGGTGTAGAGCACGTTGGGATCGTGCGGCGAGAAGAGGATGGGGAAGGTCCACTGTACCCGCTCGCGCAGATCCTCCGCCGACTGGCCCATCGGGTTCTCCGGCCAGACGTTGACCGCCCGCTCCTGCCCCGTCGAGCGGTCGAAGCGGTCGAGCGAGCCGCCGTAGCAGCCGGCGTAGAAGATGTCCAGGTTGGTGGGATGCGGCGCCACGTAGCCGCTCTCGCAGCCGCCCGCCGCAAAGAAGAGCTGCCGGTTGCCGCCGCCACCGGCGAGCAGGTGGCTCCATCCCTTGCTGGGCACGCAAACGGTGGTGTTGTCCTGCTGCCCGCCGCAAACGAAGTACGGCCGGTGGTAGGTGGTGGCCAGACGGTAGATCTGCGCCGTCGAGTAGTCCTGCTCCGTCCAACTCTTGCCGCCATTGAAGGAGACGTTGCCGCCGCCGTCGTTGGCCTCAACCATCCGCTGGTTGTCGTTGGGGGCGATCCAGAGGTCGTGGTTGTCGCTGTGCGGCACGCGGATGATGGTGTCGAACTTCTCCCCCCCGTCATCCGAGCGGAAGAAGCCGACGTTCAGCACGTAGACCCGGTCCTTCTCCTGCGTGTCCGCGTTGATGCGGGTGTAGTAGAAGGCCCGCTGGCGCAGCTTGCGCTCGGTGTTGGTGCGAGTCCAGGTCGCCCCCGCGTCGTCGGAGCGGAAGACACCGCCCGAGTCCGCCTCGATGATGGCGTAGACGCGATTCGGGTCCGCCGGCGACACCGAGACGCCGATCTTGCCGATCAGCTGGTTCTGCGGCAGCCCCGGATTGCGGGTGAGTTCCGTCCAGTTGGTGCCGCCGTCGGTGCTCTTGAAGAGGCCGCTTCCCGGGCCGCCGCTGGACATTCCCCAGGGCACCCGCCACGCCTCCCAGAGCGCGGCGTAGATCACCTGTGGGTTCTGCGGGTCGATGGAGATGTCCACCCCGCCGGTGCTGTCGTTGCGGAAGAGCACCCGCTCCCAGTTCTGGCCCCCGTCCCTCGAGCGGTAGATGCCGCGCTCCGGGTTGGGCGCGCCGTACTGCCCGAAGGCCGCGGCGTAGACCAGGTTGCAGTCGGTGGGGTGGATGCGCACCCTGGCGAAGTTGCGCGACTCGCGCAGGCCGAGGTGCGTCCAATCCTTGCCGGCGTCGGTGGACTTGTAGAGGCCGTCGCCCGGCTGGATGTTGCCGCGCAGCTGCGTCTCCCCCGTGCCGATGTAGACGACATCCGGGTTCGCCTCGCAGACGGCGACCGGACCTACCGAGGCGCTGCCGATCTGCCCGTCCGTCACCGGGTTCCAGGTCGTTCCGGCATCCGTCGTCTTCCACAGCCCACCGCCGGTGGCGCTGAAGTAGTACTCGAGCGGCCGCGCCGTGCTGCCTGCCACGCCGATCGAGCGGCCACCGCGCATGGGGCCGAGATTTCGCCACTTCATGCTGCCGTACATCGCCGTGTCGAACACCATCTCCTGTGTGGGCAGGTTGCGCTCAATCTGGGCGGCGAGCCGCGCCGCCGATCCCCCCCACAAGAGCAGCGTGGCCGCCAGCGCCACCAGGCCCAGACCGGAGCTTCTTCTTCGCATGATCCCTCTATTTTCGGGATGAGTGGAACGGGACTTCCGCGGGGCGGCTCGGGGCCGCCTGCAGTCCGTGCTGCCGCCTCGGGGCAGAGTGGACTGCTGCGAACTTCCCAGAGGACAGCTGGGTTGCTTCATCGGCCCGTCGGGGTGGTGCCGACCTCCTGGCTGTACGCTTCCCGCAGCGCGGCGTGGTAGCGCTGGAGGAGCGAGGCCAGGGTGCGATGCTCCTCTTTCACCGCCTCGCGCAGGCGTGGATTGGTCAGGAAGTCGTAAAGTACGGCGGCCATGACCTTGGCGTCCAGCAGGAAGCCGGTGTGGCCGCCGTCGGTGAAGGCATCGGCGAGCATCTCGTAGGTGTGGTTGGGTGCGTTCGAGCTGGTGACGCTGATCCCCACGCCTGGCACCTCGCGAGTGACGAAGCCCGTCTCCTCGTACCCGGAGGGCGGCCCCGGCTCGGGGTTGAGCTTCGGGGCACCCAGTTTCTTCGCGTAGGCGAAGCTCAGCTCGGAAAGGATGCCCAGCGTGATCCCGTCGCGGTACTCATCCCCCGAAGTGATGGAAGGTCAGCCCGGCCACCCCGGCCTCCAGGCAGAAGAGGTCGCCGGCGCTGACGTTCTCCTCGATCTGCTCCTCGCTCATGTCGATGGAGGCGGAGGTGACGTAGAGCTGCGTGCGCTCCGAGCCTCCGAAGGCGCAGCTCGTCGGGCGCTTCACGGGCATGGGGACGCGCAGCACCTCACGGCCATCGGGCGCGAAGCGGATCACGCACCAGCCGTCCCATTGTGCGGACCAGATATGCCCCTCCCCATCCACCGAGAGGCCGTCGGGCACGGAGGACTCGCCCGACAGGTCCACGAGCACCCGCCGCCCGCTGATCTCGCCGGTGGCGGCATCGAAGTCGTAGGCGTAGATCGTCTTCTCCGGCGAGTCGGTGAGATAGAAGG
>JACDHR010000371.1 GCA_013820915.1 Gemmatimonadota bacterium | reverse complement strand
ATCTCGCGCGCCGCGATCAGCCTGACCTACCCCGCGCGCTTCATGCTGGCCGCCGCGATGAACCCCTGTCCCTGCGGCTACTTCGGCGACACACAGCGGAGCTGCTCCTGCCCCAGTCCGAGCGTGCAGCGTTACCTGGCGCGCATCTCCGGTCCGCTGCTCGACCGCATCGACCTGCACGTCGAGGTGCCGGCGGTGCGCTACCGTGAGCTGACCGACCGGCGGCTCGGCGAGCCCTCCGCGGTGATCCGGGAGCGCGTCACCCGCGCCCGCGAGCGGCAGCGGGCGCGCTTCGCCGGCCGCGCGGGGCTGCACGCCAACGCGCACATGCGGCCGAAGGAGCTGCGTGAGTTCTGCCGTGTCAGCGAGGCGAGTGACGCCCTGCTGCGCACCGCCATCTCGCGGCTGGGCTTCTCCGCCCGCGCCTATCATCGGGTGCTGAAGATCGCCCGCACCATCGCCGATCTGGACGGGCGCGAGGAGATCGAGACGCCGCACGTCTCCGAGGCTATCCAGTACCGCTCGCTCGACCGGATCATGGCGGGGTAGGTGCAATGTACGCTCTCCCGCCGGACTGTCAGGCTTCAGCCAGCTCCCCATGCCGTTGCACCTGATCTCTTGCCGGACCGCAGGATGGGCTCGCCGCGGTAGGATCACCCTGCTGGTGCCGTTGCTGGCGCTCGCCATCCTGCCCCCCGTTTTATGCGCGCAGGCGCCGCTCGCACCGGAGCTCTGGTCCGCGAGCTGGATCGCGCATCCGGAGGCGCCAGGGGACGCTTACGGGGTCTACCACTTCCGGCGCGCCTTCGAGCTGCCTGCCCGCCCCGAGCGCTTCCTCGTGCACGTCTCGGCGGACAACCGCTACCGGCTCTTCGTGAACGGTGCCGCGGTAGCGGAAGGGCCGGCGCGCGGCGACCTCATGCACTGGCGGTACGAAACGGTGGATCTCGCGCCGCACCTTCGGCCGGGGCGCAACCTGCTGGCCGCGGTGGTCTGGAACTGGGGCGTGGCGAAGCCGGTGGCGCAGATCAGCCACCGGACGGGATTCCTGCTGCAGGCCGGGTCGGCGCGGGACTCGATGGTCAACACCGGTCCGGGGTGGAAGGTGCTGCAGAACCCAGCCTACTCTCCGATCGCCTTCACCTACGGCGACGTGGATGGCTATTACGCCAGTCCGCCGGGCGAGATGCTGGACGCGCGACTCTACCCCTGGGGGTGGGAGCGGCCGGACCACTCGGACGGTGGCTGGGCCGCCGCGCGCACGGTGCAGCGATCGCAGCCGCGCGGGGTGAGCCAGTACGGCGAAGCCGGGGGCTGGCAGCTGGTGCCGCGCCCCATTCCACCGATGGAGGAGACGCTGCAGCGCATCCCGAAGGTGGCGCGGGCGGAGGGGGTGCGGGCGAGCGATGCCTTTCTCCGCGGGGCGGGCGATCTGGTTGTGCCGCCCCGCACCCGCGCGGTGATCCTGCTAGACCAGACGTACCTCACCAACGCATACCTGGTGGTGGAGGCGAGTGGCGGGGCGGGGGGCACCCTCAAGCTCATCTACGCCGAGGCGCTCCAGGACCCCGAGGGGCAGAAAGGCCACCGCAACGAGATCGCGGGCAAGACCATCAAGGGCATCCGGGACAGCCTCACCTTCGACGGTGGCGCGCGCCGGCGCTTCCGCACCCTCTGGTTCCGCACCTTCCGCTACCTGCAGTTGGAGGTCCAGACGGCGGATGAGCCGCTCCGCATCCACGACGTGCACGGGGTGTTCACGGCCTATCCGTTCCAGGAGCGGGCGCGCTTCGCGAGCGACCTACCCTGGCTCCAGCGGATGTGGGAGATCAACTGGCGGGTCGCGCGGCTCGACGCCTGGGAAACCTACTTCGACACTCCCTATTACGAGCAGCTCCAGTACATCGGCGACACGCGGATCCAGTCCCTCCTCTCCCTGTACATGGCGGGCGACGACCGGCTGATGCGCAACGCCCTGATGCAGTTCGACGAGTCCCGCATCCCGGAGGGGATCACCGCCAGCCGCTATCCCTCGAACCTGCCGCAGTACATCCCGCCCTTCTCGCTCTTCTGGGTGGCGATGGTGCACGACTACTGGATGCACCGCGACGACCCTGCCTTCGTGCGCTCATTCCTCCCCGGAGTGCGGGGAGTGCTCGCCTGGTTCGAGCGGCACCTCGACGGGACGGGGATGCTCGGACCCATGCCCTGGTGGAACTTCGGTGACTGGGCCGAGGCGTATCCGCGCGGGGTGCCGCCCGGCGCAGACGACGGGCATTCGGCGTTGATCACGCTCCAGTTCGCCTACGCCCTCCGCAGGGCGGCGGAGCTGGAGGCCGGGCTTGGAGAGCCGGCGCTGGGCGTGCGCTACCGTGCGCTGGCGGATGCGGCGGTGGCGGCCGTGCAGGCACACGCCTGGGATCCGGCGCGTGGTCTCTTTGCCGATTCCCCCGAGAGGGGTCTGTATAGCCAGCAGACCAACGTGCTGGCCGTGCTCGCCGGGGCGGTTCCCATCGCAGAGCAGGCGGCGCTGATGCACCGTGTGCTGGCGGACAGCTCGCTGGTGCCGGCCAGCTACTACTTCCTCTTCTACGTCCATGAGGCGCTGCGCGAGGCGGGACTCGCCGACCGCTACCTCGAGCAGCTCGGCCCCTGGCAGGAGATGCTGGCGCTGGGGCTCACCACTACCCCGGAAACGCCGGAGCCGACCCGCTCCGATTCGCACGCCTGGAGCGCCCACCCGAACTACGGACTGCTCGCCACGGTGCTCGGCGTCCGTTCGGCGGAGCCGGGGTTCCGGTCGGTGCGGATCGCACCGGCGCTCGGCGCGCTGCGGCGGGCGGAAGGACGCGTTCCGCACCCGCTGGGCGACATCGAGGTGCGACTCACGCGGTTGGGCGTGCGGGGATTGAGGGCTGAGATAACCCTGCCCCCGGGGCTCGGAGGCGTCTTCGAGTGGCGTGGTCGGCAGATCCCACTCCGTGAGGGGCGGCAGCAGTTCAGGCTCTGAGCGTGCAGTGCTACCGCTCGCGCATCTCCCGACCGCTGCTCGACCGCGTCGAGTGGCACAGGTGCCCGGCAGCTGCTCCTTACGCTCTGCGTAGCTCCGCTTCCGCCCACGAAGCAAACTCGTCCAGCTCCTCCAGCAGCTTCAGCGCGTGGGAGAGGCGCCCGCGCGTGGCCCCGTACTGCGCCTCATCCTTTTCATCCAGAATCTTCGCGAAGCGGCGCTCCTGCGCCTTCGGCAACCGGTTTCCGAGCACGTCGCGCAGCGCCCGCTTGGCCGCGTTGTGATCCTTCTGATTCACACGGCCGCGGTAGCTGGCGGTGATGGCGTCGGCGTAAGCGATCTCCGAGTTCACGATGTGCGAAACGAGCGGATTGGCATTCTCTCCGGGCTCCGCCAGGGCGGCGGCGTTGCGCGCGGCGGCGTGATACGCGCGGGCGTTCTCGAGGCGTCCGGCCATGAACGCGTCATCTGCAGGCTTGCTCGGTCCGGTTCTCGTCATTCCTTCTCTCCGACCTCCGCCGGGCGGCGTGCACGTCGGAGTTGCGCTGCCAGCCGGTCCGGATCGGCTCCTACCAGTGCGAGCGCGTCGCTTTGCACATCTGCCCACCAGGGATCTCCCGCGCTCAGACGGCCCACATCCTCCGGAGTCAGCCCGACCACCGAGAAGCTGACAGCGAGGCGATTCTCTGCTTCGTGCAGACGCTCTCGGATGCGTTCCACGCTCTCCTCGAGCACAGCATCATCCATCACCACCGCGATGTCGACATCGCTTTCGGCCGTATCCTCACCCCGGGCAACGCTGCCGTAGAGCCACACGGCCAGGGGCACGGCGCCACTCGCAGCGCTGGCTTCACGCACAGCGCTCAGCACGGCATCGAAGCGCTCGTCCTCTTTTCGGAAGAGATCGTCGAGTGCCCGGTACAACGGGTGGCCGGCGCCGGCCCGGTAGGATACATACCGGCCCTGTCCGACCTCCTCGATCACGCCGACGCTGTGCAGGGAGGCGAGGATCTGGCGCACGTGCTGAGGCGACATTCCAACGCGGCGCGCGACGTGAGGAGCGTTGAGCGCACCGCCGTGGCGGAGCAACTCCCGAAGAACCCGCACGTTGCCCTCGCTGGCGAGAATTGCGCTCAGCGGGTATCTCAGAGCGCTTTGCTTGGAGGACGGAAGTCTCATG
>JACDHR010000078.1 GCA_013820915.1 Gemmatimonadota bacterium | reverse complement strand
GGGCAACCGGATCGTCGCCCTCCTCCGGCTGCACGCCGCTCAGCTCGCCGTAGCGGGCGAGCGCGGCGACGTATGCCGCCTCCGCATCGCGAAGCTCGCGCGTCGCTTCCTCGCGCACCGCCTGATCGCGAATGTCCGTGGCGAGCGCCGTGTGTGGCCCGCTCCGGGCGTGACTTCCGCTTTCAGGCTCCGTATGTGCATTCCATCCCTGCCCCACCACCACGCCGCCGACGCCGCCGAGCAGGAACAAAACCACGTAGGTCGCGGCTCGCAGCAGCGGCGAGAATCCCCATCCGGCACGTGGACCGGCCGGCACGCGGATCAGCCCTTCATCGGCGAGGCGCGTCTGCAGCGACGTCCACTCCGCGGCCGGCGGGGAGAGCCGTGGAAGTTGCGCCAACGCCAAGGTCTGAGCCCGCAGAGCCTCCAGCTCCGCGCGGCAGGACGAGCAGGCGTCCAGGTGAACGCGTTCCTCGCAGGTGGGTGATTCGCCGACCCGGCGAGCCAAAGCTTCGGCTGTCAGGTGTTGCATGTGTGTCTCTCCTCCAGGGGCTGCGGTGCGCTGTCCAGCAGCTCGCGCATCCGTGCCCTCGCCTTGAATAGTTGACTCTTACAGGTGCCCGGTGCCACTCCGAGGAGCATCCCGATCTCGGCGTGGGTGTACCCCTCGATGTCGTGCAGCACCAGTACGCGCCGCATTCCGACCGGTAGCTGCTCCAGCGCCCGCTCCAGCCGAACCCGCAGCAGCGTCTGGTCTCCCCTGCCTGCGGCCGCTACCGTGTCGGGAAGCGGAAGCTCGCGCGTGCTCCGCCGCTCTCTGCCACGCACTCCGTAGAGTGCGCTGTTCACAGCGATGCGGTGAAGCCATGTGCCGAACTGGGATTCGCCCCGGAAGTCGGGAAGGGCGCGAATCGCCCGTACCCACGCTTCCTGCGCCCAATCCTCCGCGAGCATGTCGTCACCCGCAAGGCGGCGCACGACGGAGTAGACGCGGTCGGCGTAGCGCGTGTACAGCGACTGGATGGCACTCCGATCACCCTGCTTAGCCTGCTGGATCAGTTCATCGTCGCTCATCCGCCGCTCGCCGCTGGTTTCGGGTTTACAGAGTTCGATGCCCGGAACGGGTCGGAGGGTTGCCTGGCGGGTGCCAGCTCTGATGAAGCGGCGATCTCCCCGCCGAAACCGCGGCCGGGTTTCCGCTCATGGACACGTGCGGCGAAAGCGAAGCGGTCGAGCTTGGTGTAGATCACCGGGATCAGGAGGAGCGTGAAGACTGCCGAGAGCAGCACGCCTCCGATGGTCACCACCGCCATCGGCACCCGGGTCGCCGCGCCTGCCCCGCCCCCGAACGCCTGCGGGAGCAGTGCGAACACGATCGCGATGTTGCTCATGATGATCGGGCGGAGCCGCGCGGGTGCCGCTTCGAGCAGTGCCTCCGTTATACCGAGCCCCTTATGACGTAGTTGTGCGGTGTAATCGAGGATCAGGATCGCGTTGTTGACCACGATCCCGACCAGCATGACGATCTCCATCATGCTGAAGATGTTGATCGAGGCACCCCAGAGGAACAGCGCCAGCAGCGCGCCGACCGCGCCGAGCGGCAGCGTGAGCATGATGGTGAAAGGGTGGACGAACGACTTCAGGATCATCGCCAGCACGATGTAGGTCAGCGTGATGGCGAGGAGCAGCGCGTCTGGATGGCGCCCACCGCATCACCGAAGTTCTCGAACTCGCCGGTGATCCGCCAATCGTGACCCGGCGGCAGCGGCACCTCCTCCATCCGCGTCTGGATGGCGCCCACCGCATCGGTGAGCGCGCCTTGGCCGATCTGCGCCTCGATCTCGACCGTACGCATACGGTCCACTCGCTGAATGGAGGTCGGGCTCCGGGCCTCGACCAGCTCACCCAGCGCGGCGCGGTTGGGGCGGAAGATCACCTCGGTGCGGGGCTCTTCCAGCGTGTTGTTCACGTCGCTGAGCTGCGGTACCGCCGCCAGATCGGCCGTGACGCGGTCCGCCAGCTCGCGCAGCAACGCGTAGTCCGGCCCGGAGATCTGCAGCCGGATCGGTGCCTGGGCGCCGCCGCCGATCGCGCCGGGATCGATCGACCACAGCGCTGACGGCGACATCCGGCAGGTCGGGCAGCATGGGGCGCAGATCACGCAGCACCTCTTCGGCGGGGCGCGCACCCCCGGCCAGCGTCGCCAGGATCACCGCGCTGTTCCCGCCGCCGCCGAGGCTGATGAACCCGCCACCGCCGCCCGCGATCGTCGTCAGTACCGCCTCCACGTCGGGGATCGCCGCGATGTGCTGCTCGGCGCGCGCCGCGATCTCGGATGTCCGCTCGATCGGCGTGCCGGAGGGCAGCTCCAGCTCCACGCGCATCGCAGTCACCTCGCCCTGCGGGATGAACTCGCCGCCCACGAACCGCCCCGTTACCAGCACGGAGACGACCGAGAGGTCGAAAATCGCCGCGATGATGATCCAGCCGTTGCGCGGGCGGGCCAGTGCCCAGCCCAGGCTGCCCCGGTAGCTGTGCTCCAGCGACCGGTAGCCCTCGTCCCACTTCTTCCACACGGGGGCCAACCGGCCCTCCCTCTCCTCCGCGTCCGTCTCGTTGGAACGCAGTAGCCGCGCGGCCAGCAGGGGCGCCAGCGTGAAGGAGATGAAGATGGAGAAGAGGGTCGCAAAGACCACCGTCAGGCCCAATGCGTAGAAGAACTGGCCGATGATGCCCTCCATAAAGGCGATCGGCGTGAAGACCACCAGATTCGTGAGCGTGGAAGCCGTAACAGCCACGGCGATCTCCGAGGTGCCCTTCTGCGCGGCGCTCTTCGGGTCCTCACCGAGATCCAGGTGGCGGTAGATGTTCTCCAGTACCACGATGGTGTTGGTGACCAGGATGCCGACCGTGATGCTGAGCGCCATCAACGTCATGGTGTTCAGCGTGAACCCGGCCAGGCCCATCAGCAGGAAGGTTGAGATGATGGTTACCGGCATGGCCGCCGCCGCAATGATCGTCCCCCGCCAGGAGTGCAGAAAGAGGAAGAGCACCACGGTGGTGAGCAGAATGCCGATCAGCAGGTTGAAGAGCACGTCGTTGATCGAGTTCTGGATGAACTTACTCTGATCGCGGACGATGGCGACCTGCGCGCCCGGCGGCAGCTCGGCGTTGATGCGCTGGATCTCAGCGCGAACACCCTCCGCGGTGCTCACGGGGTTTGCGTCGCTACGCCTCTGGATCGAGATGCTGACCGCGGGTTCGCCGTTGAACCGCGCGATCTGGCTGACGTCCTGATAGCCCTCACGCACGGTGGCGATGTCGCCGAGGCGTAAAACCTCCCCGCCCTGCAGGAAGAGTCGCAGCTCCTCGATCTCCTGCACGGAGCGGTACTCGCCGACCACGCGAACCGGCACGGCCGCGGCCGGTTCAATGATCCGGCCCGAGGGCACGGAGACGTTCTCCGCCTGGATCATGCTCACCACCTCGGGCAGCGTCACGCCGTAGGCCTGCAGCCGCTCCGGCGAGACCAGCACCTCGACCTCGCGATCGCGCCCGCCCACGATGTCCACCGCGGCGACGCCGCCGACGCGGGAGAACCGCTCGCGCAGATCCTCGTCTGCCAATTCATAGAGCGGATCGACGCCCTGCGGCCCGAAGAGCGCCATCTCCATGATCGGGAGCGCACCGATGTCGAACTTCTGAACGATAGACGCCTCCGCATCCACCGGCATCTGGCCGCGCACGGCCTCGACGCGGTCGCGAACGTCGACCGCGGCCTGATCCGGATCGACGCCGAGGTCGAACTGGACGATCACGATCGAGATGTTCTCCTGTGAGAACGAACGCAGCCCGTCGATGTTCGCCAGCGTGGCGACGGCCTCCTCGACCCGGTCGGTGACCTGCGTCTCGATCTCCTCGGGACCCGCGCCGGGGTATACGGTGGAGATCGTGATGACCGGGAACTCGACCTCGGGATAGAGGTCCGTCTGCAGACGCGGAAAGCCGAAGAGCCCCAGCACCAGGGCCATCACCACCATCATGGTGGTGAGGACCGGGCGCTGCACGGCGAGGCGAGGAAGAAAATCAAACATCTCTGTTCACCGCTGCGGTGTTGTTGACGATTCGGACCTGCGCCCCCTCGTTGAGGAGAGAGCCCCCTTCGACGACGACTCGCTCACGCGGCTGCAGGCCGGAAAGCACCTCGACCCGGTCACGCGCCTCCAGCCCGACCTGGACAGGCCGGCGTGTTACGCGGCCGTCCTCCTGTACGACCCAGACGCTGCCGTCACGCACGGCCACGCGGGGCACCTGCACCGTGTTCTCCCGCGCGTCGACCTCGATCCGCACCGTGGCGAGAGTGCCGGGGATCAGCCCGTCGGTCGGCGGGAAGCCGACCTCCACCTCGACCAGGCGCGTCGTGGGGTCGGCCTGCAGCGCGATACGACGCACACGCCCGGTGGCGCCGCCGGTGGCGAGGCGGGCGGTCTGCCCTTCGCGGATGTCTGCCGCTTCAGCAGCGCCTACGCGCAGGTACACGACGAGTTGCGAGAGGTCCGCGACGCGAACGAGCGGATCTGCATGATCTGCGCTTCCGCCAGCGAGCGCTGCGCACGCGCCATCTGCACCTCCTCGCTGATCACCATCGCGCGTGTAACCGCCTCCTGCAGGGACAGGCGAACCGTATCCGCACCTGCCTGCGCCGCTGCTGGCGGGGCGAGTAAAACGAACGCCAGCACTGCAATAATGAAAAACGTGTTCGGTCTCACTGGTTCATACCTTTCGCCGTGATCCCGGACGCACCCAGCCCACGGAAGATGACCTTGAACTTGGCCGACAATTCGGTGCGGAAAACCCCCTCCGGGCTCCCCGCCTTCAACCACTCCACCACCGTGGTCACGTAGGCGGCGTCCAGCAGTTTTACCGCGATCTCCACCTCGGCATCCGCGGAGATCTCCCCCTCCGCCTTTCCGCGCAGAAGCACCGTACGCATCAGGGCGTGGAACTGCTGCTCCAGCGGCTCCTCCTCCTCCTCCCGCAGCCAGAAGTTCCGCAGGTTCTCGATCATCATGACCTTCGAAAGCTCCGGATGCCGCCCCACCAGCTCGCCCACGCGGAGGAAGAGATGCAGAAGCTGCTCGTGTGCCGTTCCCCGCCATTCTTCCGGCGGTCCGAGCTCGTCCAGCAGTTCCTCGATCGTATCGACCGCCAGTGCCTCGAGCAACGCGTCTTTGCGAGGGAAATAGTTGAAAAATGTGCCTTTCCCCACATCCGCCCGCGCGGCGATCTCCTCCACGGTCGTTGCTTCGTAGCCTTTTTCATGGAAGAGCTCCAGAGCCGCGCACTGGATCCGCGCACGCGTCTCATTCTTCTTCCTTTCTCGGAGTCCCGTCTGCATTCCGGCTTCTCCTGATGCGACCGGGCAAACCAGCAGCCCGGAGTATTAGTACCGCAGTACAAAAATGACCACGGTCACAAGTTTAACGGGATTCGGAAAGCGCGTCAATTCCTTTCCGGGTCCCAGTGTACAGTGGCGTCCGTCATAAAGCCGGTTACGCGATATTTACTCTCGACCATTGCTCATTTGCTGAACGGCGTTTAATATTCTTCTGTGACGTAGAAGGCGGCGTTCAGCGAAGGGAAGGGTATGGGGATAGCAGAGCGGCGGGAGCGTGAAAAGGAAGCGTTGCGGACGGGGATCGTCGAGGCGGCGCGCGACATTCTATCCGAGCAGGGGCTGGATGCCCTCTCGATGCGGGCGATCGCCGACCGGATCGAGTACTCGCCCGCCACCATCTACACGTATTTCCGGGACAAGGACGAGTTGATTCGGAACGTGGTGTATGCGGGGTTTAAGCGGATGCACGAGTACATGCGCGACGAACTGATTCGGGTGGGGGATGCGGCGAACTCCATGGAGGAGTTTGGTGCCCTCGGGCGTGCGTATGCGTTGTTCGCGCTGGAGAACACGGCGTACTTCCGAGTGATGTTCGAGCTTCCTTCCGTGGCGCAGATGGAGTGCCCGGGAGCCGATTCGGCGGAGGGTGTGGCGATGATGGACGAGCAGCCATTCGACTCCGTGGTGAACACCATGCGCGAGGCGGTGGAGATGGGGCTGGTCGCAATTTCGGACCCGGTGTCCGGAGCGCTGGTCGGGTGGGGGATGATGCATGGGCTCACCTCGCTCTATCTGGGCGGACATCTACGGGACTCCATCCAGAGCCATGAGCAGTTCGTGAACCTGATCGAGGAAGCCCAGCGCTCGCTCTATGTGGGGTGGATGCCGCGGGGTGCGGAGACCGGCGGAAGCGCGGATGAAGAAGTCGCGGAACCCCGAATGCAGCAGACCTCGTAGGAAGAGCGGTCGCGGTCAATGAGGCCGTGCCCGAACCGGACGACAACGACGGCAGAGATAATCGATATGGAGACTGGAATCAAAAGTTGGATATTCCCCGCAGCGATGGTACTGATCGCGGTGTTCGCACCCGGCGTGGGAACCCTGCACGCGCAGGAGGTGCAGCCGGTACGGGTGATGACGCTGGACGACGTCGTTCGCACCGCGCTGGAGCGCAGCCGCGAGATGGAGGTCGCGCGGCTGGACCTGGCCGATTCGGACCAGCGGGTGCGGGAGGCATGGGCCAGCGTGTACCCGACGGTGAACGCAATCAGCAACTTCACCCGCAATCTCGAGGTGCCCACGCAGTTCCTACCCGCACGGATCTTCGATCCGAGCGCGGATCCCGACGTGCTCATCCCATTGCGCTTCGGGTTCGACAACACCTGGTACGGGCAACTCCGCGCGGACCAGCCGCTCTTCCAGGCCTCCGCCTTCATCGGCGTTGGCGCGGCGGGGCGGTACAAGGCGCTGAGGGCGGAGGAGGTGCGCGGCACGGCGCAGCGGATCGCGACGAGGGCCCGCCAGACGTACTACGACGTGCTTCTTTCGGAGGAGGCGCTGCGCCTGCACGAGAACAGCGTGCAGCGCATCCGCCTGACGTTGGATGAGACCCGCGCGCGGCAGCGCGCCGGTCTCGTCTCGGAGTACGACGTGCTCCGTCTGGAGGTTCAGTTGGCCAACGTGGAGCCGCAGCTTCTGCGCTCACGGAACGCCGCGGCCGCCGCGCGCCGCACGCTGGCCGTAGAGCTCGGGATGGAGGCGGGCGAGGAGGTGCGCGTTGCCGGCTCGCTGGCCGCCGTGCGGCTCGATGCGGACCGGAACGACCCGGCGAATCGTCAGGTAGTCGCGTTCACGGGTCTCGACGCCCCGGAGACGCGCCCGCTGGAGGAAATCGTGGCCGTGGCCCGGCAGCAGCGCTCGGACCTGCGCCAGATCGAGCTGGTGCGCCGGCTTCAAAGGACGCAGGTGCGTCTGGAGCAGGTGGAATATCTTCCCCGCGTCTCGCTGTTCGGAACCTACTCGTTGACCGCACAGCAGGATGGCGATCCCGCCTTCTTTGGCGGGCCCGCCGGGCTGCGCACCTACGGCAGCCAGGTAGGGGTGCAGGTGACGATGCCGATCTTCGCCGGCTTCCAGCGCCCCGCGCGCGTCGAGCAGCGCCAGGTGGCGGTTCGGCAGACGGAGGTGCAGCAGCGGCTTGCGCAGGTACAGATCGAGAACCAGATCCGCACCCTGCTCGACAACGCCGCGGAAGCGCGCGAGCGGACGGCGGGGCAGCGCCGCGCGGTAGAGCAGGCACAGCGCGGCTACGACATCGTGCGGCGGCAGTTCCGCGAGGGAATCAGCAGTCAGCTCGAGGTTACGGATGCCGAGATGGCGCTGCGCGAGAGCGAGTTCAACTACGCAGAGGCAGTCCACGACTACCTATCGGCCCGCGCTCGGCTGGACGAGGCGGCCGGGGTGGTGCCGTGGGTAGACATAGACATGGCCCATTCGGGCGAGAGGAGCGCACGATGAAGACGCGGAAGATCGGTTTCGGAGCGTTCGCGGGGCTCGTTCTCGCGGCCGGGTTGAGCGGGTGTGGTGGAACGGGCGAGGCCGCGGAGAGCGAGCCGCCGGAAGCCGCTTCCGCGCGCGTCATCAGCGTGGAGGTAGAGCCGGTCCAGCTCGCCGCGTTTACGGAGTTCGTGCGGATCGTGGGCAACGTAGCGGCGAACCGCGACGTCACGATCTCCGCGGAGGAGAGCGGGGTAGTGCGCCAGCTCTATGTGGATAAAGGTGCGCACGTGCGGGCAGGCCAGCCGATCGCCAGAATCGACGATCAGGTGCTGCGCGCCCAGATGGAGCGTGCCACCGCGCAATTTCGGCTCGCCGAGGAGACGTGGGAGCGGCAGCGGCGGCTCTGGGAGGACGAGAAGATCGGCTCGGAAATCAACTACTTGAACGCGAAGTACAATGCGCAGACTGCGAAGGCAAGCGCCAACGAGCTGCGTGCCCGCATGGAGCGCACGGTTGTCCGCTCGCCGATCTCCGGCGTGCTGGATGCCCGAATGGTGGAGGTCGGCTCGATGGTGTCCCCCGGCGCACCCGTCGCGCGGGTGGTGGACACGGAAACCGTTAAAGTGTCGGGTGGCTTGCCGGAGCGCTACGCTGCCGACGTCACCCGCGGTTCGGAGATGCGGGTCGGCTTCGATGCGCTTGGCTCCACTGAGTTCATGGGCAAGGTGCAGTTTGTGGGCGCGACACTGAATGAGCAGAGCCGCACCATCCCGATCGAGGTGACGGTGCCGAACAGCGGCGGCGTGATCCGCCCCGGCATGGTAGCCAACCTTCAGGTCGCGCGTCGTGCCACGGAAGGCGCGATCCTGGTTCCGCAGCAGGCAGTGCTGCGCCGCGAGAACGGCTATGTAGTGTACGTCGCTGTCGACCGCGACGGAGGCACGGTTGCCGAGGTGCGTGATGTGATTCCGGGTGTCTCGGAGTCGGGGCGCGTGGTGATCGAGCAGGGACTGCAGCCCGGCGATCGTGTCGTCACGGTCGGGCAGCAGCAGGTATCGGCGGGCGACCGCCTACGGATCGTGAACGGATAGGGAAAAGGGAACAGGGTACAGGATCCCGCTCCCGACCACAGCCAGAGCAAAAGGCGCCCAGCCATGACGGATACGTCCAACTCACACGGCAGAACCGGTGGCCCCCCCAACGCGGGGGGTACGTTCCGCAACTTCCGCGCGACCACCTTCGCGGTCAACCATCCCACCAGCATGCTGGTGTTGCTGGCGATTATCGGGATCCTCGGGATGATCTCGTACCTGGGTATCCCCAAGGAGTCGCGTCCCGAGATCGTGATCCCGATCGTGGCGGTCTCCACCACGTACCCCGGCGTCTCCCCCAACGACGTGGAAACGCTGGTCACACGCAAGATCGAGGAGGAGATCAACACCATCCCCGAGATCAAGGAGCTCACCTCCACCTCGGTGGAAGGCTACTCCAGTGTGGTGGCGGAGTTCAACACCGGGATGAACATGGAGGAAGCGCTCCGCAAGGTGCGCGAGAAGGTGGACCGCGCCCGGCCCCAGCTCCCCTCGGACGTGAGGGAGCCGGTGGTCATGGAGTTCAACCTCTCCGAGATCCCGATCATGCAGGTCAACGTCTCGGGCGAGTACGGGCTCGTGCAGCTCAAGGACGTGGCCGAAGATGTCAAGGAGCGTTTGGAGCAGATTCCGACGATCTCCGAGGTGCAGATCAGCGGCGGGCTGGAGCGTGAGGTCAAGGTCGATGTCGATCTGGCGCGGCTCAAGCACTACGGTGTCACCTACAACGACATCGTGGAGGCGATCCAGACGGAAAACGTCACCGTCCCCGGCGGTGTGATCGATGTCGGCACCATCAAGTATCCGGTGCGGGTAGCCGGGGAGTTCGCCAACACGCGATTGATCGAGGACCTTGTCGTCAAGACCTTCAACGGCAGCCCCGTGTATGTCCGTGACGTCGCTGATGTGGACTTCGGTTTCCAGGAGCAGGCGAGCTATGCCCGGCTGGACGGCCACCCCGTCATTACGCTCAACATCATCAAGCGCTCCGGCGAAAACATCATCGCCACGGCCGATGCGGTAAAGGCTACCATCGCGGAGATGCAGCCGCAGTTTCCGCCGACCACCACCGTGAAGATCACCTCGGACGAGTCCAAGGATATTCACGAGATGGTGATGAGCCTGGAAAACAACATCATTGCGGGCCTGATCCTGGTGCTCGTCGTGCTGTTGTTCTTCCTCGGCTTCCGCAACGCCGGGTTTGTCGCGATCTCGATTCCCATGTCGATGCTGCTGTCCTTTATCGTTCTGGGGGCACTGGGGATCACAATGAACATGATCGTGCTGTTCTCGCTGATCCTGGCGCTCGGGATGCTCGTGGACAACGCGATCGTGGTGGTGGAGAACATCTACCGCCACATGGAGGAAGGGTACAGCAACGTCGATGCTGCGATTCGTGCCACGGGTGAGGTCGCGATTCCGGTGATAGCATCTACCATCACCACCCTGGGCGCGTTTCTGCCGCTGGTCTTCTGGCCTGGTATCGTGGGCGAGTTCATGGGCTACCTGCCCAAGACGCTGATCGTCACGCTGTCCAGCTCGCTGTTCGTCGCCCTGGTGCTGGTGCCGGTGCTGTGTGCGCTGTTCATGAAACTGGATGGCGAGCCGAGCAAGCCATTGACCCGCAGCGCCCGTTGGACGTTCCTGGGCGTGGGTGCGGTGGTGCTCCTGGCAATCGCCGCTTCGAACATCATCGCCGCGATCACCCTCGCCCTGACCGGACTGGGGCTGGTGCTGCTGCACCGGCTGGTGCTCACGCGTATTGCCCGCTGGTTCCAGCTCCGCGTGGTGCCCAGCATGATCCGGCGCTATGAGCGGCGGCTGCGCTGGGCGCTGGACCACCGCGGGATCGTCATCGGCAGTGCGTTCACTACGTTGATCGCGTCCTTTGTCGCCTTTGGTGCCCTCAACGCCGGCGTCGAATTCTTCCCTGAGAATATCCCGCCGGCCCAGGTATTCGTGAAGGTAGACGTGCCGAGCGGCACGTCGCCGACCTTCACCAACTCAGTAACGGAGCGGATCGAGCAGCAGCTGAAGGGAATAGAGGGGATCAATGACGCGGAATCGGTAGTCGCCACCGTAGGGACATCCAGCCAGTGGGGCGGCATGATGGGTGGCGGCGGTGACGGGACCGTCACGGTCTCCTTCAAGAGGTACGAAGACCGTGAGGCCGATGTGTTCGAAACCCTCGCCGAAATGCAGAGGCGGCTGGGTGACGGAATCGCCGGGGCCGACTTCGCGGTGGAGAAGCCCTCCAACGGGCCGGCGGACGGCAAACCCGTCAGCCTGGAGATCATCGGCGATGATCCGGTCGTACTGCGGCGGCTGGCGAGCGACGCGGTGAACACGCTCCGTGCGGCGCCGGTATTCGCCAAGCTGGAGGGCCTGGAAAGCGACATGGAAGACGGTCGCTCGGAGCTGGTCGTCGAGGTCGACCGCGAAAAGGCCGCCCTGTACGGGCTCTCCACCCTCCGGGTCGGCAACACCGTTCGCAGCGCCATCCAGGGTGTCGAAGCGGCGAAGTACCGCACCGGCAACGATGAGTACGACATCATCGTCCGGCTCGCGGAGCCGTATCGGCAGGATCTGAGCACGCTCGGTGACCTCACCGTGATGCACGAGGGGCGCCCGATCCCGCTGAGCAGTGTGGCGCGGTGGCGGATGGCCGAAGGGTACGGCAGCATCAAGCGCAAGGACATGGATCGGGTTGCCACCGTCAGCTCGAACGTGAAGGCGGGATTGAACACCAACGCCGTGTTGGCCGAGGCGCAGGAAGCGCTGCGCGAATTCGAGCAGACTCTGCCGCCCGGCTACCGGATGCGGTATACGGGGCAGCAGCAGGACCAGGAAGAGGCGGGACGCTTCCTGTTCGGCGCGTTCCTGACTGCGCTGATGCTGATCGCGTTTGTGCTGGTTTCGCAGTTCAACTCGGTGGTCAAGCCACTGATCATCCTGACCGCAGTGATGATGTCCACCGTGGGCGTGCTGCTTGGCTTGATCGTGTTCCGGATGCCATTCGTGATCATCATGACCGGAGTGGGCATCATTTCGCTGGCAGGTATCGTCGTGAACAACGCGATCGTGCTGATCGACTACATCGATATCCTGCGCGAGCGGGATGGCATGACGCGGCGCGAAGCACTCGTGCAAGCAGGCATCACTCGCTTCCGTCCCGTGGTACTGACCGCGATCACCACGGTTCTCGGGCTGGTCCCGCTGGCAATCGGCTTGAACTTCGACTTTGTCGGGCTATTCACGGCTCTGTCACCGAACATTTACTGGGGTGGCGAGCAGGCGGCATGGTGGGCGCCAATGGCGATTGCGGTGATCGTGGGGTTGAGCTTCGCCACGGTGCTCACGCTGGTGCTGGTGCCGGTGCTGTACTCGCTGATCGACGATTCGACAGCGTTCTTCAAGCGCCATTACACGCATGCCGACGAGACCGGCGACTCTGGGCCGGGCAAGCGGATGCGGGCGCCGGAGCTGGTTGGCGCAGGCCGCGGAGTGGCGGATGAAGAGCGGGAACTCGTCACGGCGCGTAGCCGCACCGGTCGCTGGTTGAACTGGCTGGGGTTGCGCGGGGCGTAAGGGGAGTAGCAAGATTTCGGTGCCGGGGCGCGGCGCCCCGGCACTGAAACCTTTTTCCAGACCTGTCCTGCTTCCGTGGGTGGAGTTGACCCCAATTGGTGGACACCCGATCTCTTATGGAGAGAAAGGAGTCTACCATGCCGAGAACGAGACTGCCGTACCCGGCGGAGTTCCGGGAGCAGATCGTGGCGCTGGTTCGCGCCGGGCGAACGCCTGCGGAGCTGGCGCGCGAGTATGAGCCGACAGAGACGACCATCAATCACTGGGTTGCGCAGGCCGATCGTGACCAGGGCATCCGTACGGACGGCTTGAGTTCGGCCGAGCGAGAAGAGCTTCGCCGGCTCCGGCAGGAGAACCGGATCCTGCGGCAGGAGAAGGAGATCTTAAAAAAAGCCGCGGCCTGGTTCGCGCGGGAGAGCAACTCGATCCCCGAACGGGATTCGAGTTCGTGAAGCAGAACCAGGCCTGCTTTCCTGTGCGGGCGATGTGCCGCCTGCTGGGTCTCTCCCCCAGTGGGTACTACGCCTGGCGGAAACGACCGCCCTCGGCGCGCACGCTCCGGAATCAAGAAATGCTTGCCGAGATCGAGCGGATCCACGAGGCGAGCCGCGAGACCTACGGACGCCCGCGCGTGCATGCCGAACTGCGCGATGAGGGGCACACCGTCAATCACAAGCGCGTGGGTCGTCTGATGCGCCTGGGAGGGTTGCGCGGCGTCAGCCGGCGGCGGAAGTGGCGTACCACCACGCGCGACGGGCAAGCACGGCCCGCACCGGACCTGGTGGAGCGTAACTTCACCGCGAAGGGGCCGGATCAGCTCTGGGTGGCCGACATCACGTACCTTCCCACGGCCGCGGGATTCCTGTTCCTGGCGGTCGTGCTCGATACCTGGAGCCGGCGTGTGGTGGGCTGGGCCA
>JACDHR010000077.1 GCA_013820915.1 Gemmatimonadota bacterium | reverse complement strand
CCTGTGGCGCGGGATCCGCCCGGACTCGACGGCGTGCACGATCGCATCGATCACCGCACGCTCGCCGGGCGGCTGCAGCAGCACGTCCGCGCCCGCCGCGAGCGCCAGGACCGCCGCTTCGGCGACTGGGTAGCGGCGGGTGATGGCGCCCATGTTTAGCGCGTCCGTGATGACGAGACCGTCGAATCCGAGCTGCTCCCGGAGCATGCCACCGATCATCGTCCGGGAGAGTGAAGCCGGGGGTGCGGCCGGTCCCTCCACCCCGGTCACCGCGATGTGCCCGACGAGCACGCCATCCATTCCCTGCGTGATCGCGGCTCGGAACGGGACCAGCTCCGTACCGGAGAGGCGTTCCGCGCCCGCGGAGATCGTGGCGAGGCCGATGTGGGAATCCACTTCGGTGTCGCCGTGCCCCGGGAAGTGCTTCCCCGCCGTCAGTAGGCCTGCTTCACGCGCTCCCGAAATCCATGCGCTGGAGAGCAGCGCCACCAGCGCCGGGTCCTCGCCGAACGAGCGGATGTTGATGATCGGGTTGCGCGGGTTGGAGTTCACGTCCAGAACCGGCCCCAGCGTCATGTGAATGCCGACGGCGCGGGCTTCCCGGCCGGTCGCGCGCCCCGCCTCGCGCGCGAGGGCTTCGCTGCGTGTCGCGCCGAACGCCATCGCCGGTGGGAAGTAGGTCCCGTCGGTCAATCGCATCCGCGGGCCCGTCTCGAAGTCGGAGACGATGAGGAGCGGAACGCCCGCCATCGCCTGAGCTGCTCGCAGCGTGGCGGCCGACGCGCTACCGGTCCCCCGCGAGATGATCAGCCCGCCCACTCGGTCCTCCGCGATCCAGCGGCGCAGACGCGCGTATTCCGCGGAGCCCGGCGCGATGTGGCCGCCGCGAATCCAGGGGAATACCAGCTGGGCGACCTGCTCGCGAAGCGTAAGGCTCGCGAGGGTGCTCTCCACCCAGTCCTCAGTATCATCGGTGTCGGGAACCGCCGCGGGTGCCGCCTCGATCGTGGGCGGAGCCGCCACCGCCTCAGCACGAGGCCGGAACGCCCAACACGCGACGAAAAGCATTGCGACGAGCAGAAGGGAGGTCCAGACGGGGCGCGGCGCGGGGTGGAGAAGCCGCACCCGGAGCAGATCGAGGGTCATGTCCAGCCTACTACGGTGAAGTGAGCAGCTACGATCTACGAGCGGACTCCGAGTGGGCCGGAGCCATCTCCCGAGCTCAGGCTCGGGAGATGGCGGATGAACGATCCCTCAGCACCGGCAGGAGAGTTCAGTCGGTACTCCTGCGGAGAAAAGTCGGGATGTCGAGGTTTCCGGCCCCCGGGTTCTTCCGCCCCGGTGTTTCACGCTCGGAATCAGCCGGCGAGTTCCACCGGTCCGTCTCCGCCGAAGGCCGCCGCTGCGGAGCTGTCCGCGAAGGATCGTTCGACCACGAATGCTGCGGTGCGCCGTGGCCAAGGGGCTCGCTGCCGGCGAGGCCGTCCTTCTCGAAGCCCGTAGCGATCACCGTGACGCGGATCTCACCGTTCAGCGTGCTGTCGTGAACCGCGCCGAAGATGATCTCCGCCTCGTCTCCCACGGCATCCTGGATGAGCGAGGAGACGGTCGATACCTCTTCCAGCCCCATGTCCATCCCGCCCGTGATGTTGATCAGCACGCTCGCCGCGCCCTTGATCGATATGTCATCGAGCAGCGGGGACGAGATCGCCTCCTGTGCCGCCTCCACCGCGCGGTTCTCGCCCTGGCCGAAGCCGGTGCCCATCAGCGCGGTGCCCCGGTTGGACATAACGGTGCGCACGTCCGCGAAATCCACATTGACCTCACCCGCCACCTGGATCAGGTCCGAGATGCCTCGCGTGGCGTGCAGCAGAACCTCGTCCGCCTTCTTCAGCGCGTCCTTGAACGACGTCCCCTTGCCAACCACCGAGAGCAGGCGCTCGTTCGGCACCACGATCATCGTGTCCGCCGTGCGCTTCAACTCCGCGAGGCCTTCTTCGGCCTGGCGCATCCTCTTCTTGCCCTCGAACAGGAACGGCCGCGTCACGATCGCGATCGTGAGCGCCCCCATCTTGCGCGCCATCTCGGCGATGACGGGCGCGGCACCCGTGCCCGTACCCCCGCCCATGCCGGCAGTGATGAAGATTAGGTCCGCGCCGTCCAGCGCCGCCTGCACCTCCTCACGGCTCTCCTCCATGGCCGCTCTCCCGACGTCCGGCCGGGCACCCGCCCCCAGCCCGCGCGTCAGCCGCTGCCCGATCTGGATCTTCTGGCCGGACCGGGAGAGCTTCAGAGCCTGCGCATCGGTGTTGACCGAGATGAATTCCACACCTTCCAGCTCCGCTTCGATCATCCGGTTCACTGCATTCCCGCCACCGCCACCCACGCCCACGACCTTCATGCGGGCTTCCTGCGGCGAGAGTTCCTCGAATTGAAACGGCGACATAACGGCAATCCTTCGGCTTGTGGAAGAACGTAACAAACAGCTGGGAGGAGGGTACACCCACGCCGGGAAGGGCAAATTCGTCGCCTCGCTCCGCGTCGAAGCTGATGCACGGCGGACGCGGCTTCGCCCCTGAACCTACAAAGCTGTCGGATTCGACGCCAGGAGTCAAACCCCACGACGGTCCGGCGGGAGAGGTCGCCCGGAGGGATCTCGACAATCGCTCGCATTCTGCAGGACCCGGAGCCCGGGGTGCGGTGTAGGGTTCGACGCCTTGCGCAATCCGCACCCTCCTGCATAGGGTATAGGCGATCGTTTTTCCTGACGCACTTTCCTTCGCGGAGTATTCTATGCGGTTCCTGAAGTCGCTTTCCGTCCTCTCGGCCTCGATGCTGGCGATCGCCTGCTCCGACGGCACGGCTCCGCAGCTCCAACCCGAGCCTGACGACCCGCCGCTCGCTGAGCCGGTGCAATTGACGCCCGGCACGACGGTCGGGAGCCAGCGGTTCCCGATCGGCAACACGGAGCGGGGCGGGCAGGGGGAGCCGGTAAGCGGCGTCGGCTGTCTGGAGACGATCGCCTACCACCGTCATGCGCACCTCAGCCTCTTCGTCGAGGGCGAGCGGGTCGCGATCCCCGCCGCCGTCGGCATCACCAACCCGGTAATGCAGGATGGGTTTGCCTTCGGTCCGGCCGGTTCCTGCCTCTACTGGGCTCACACGCACGACGCGAGCGGGTTCATCCACATCGAGCCGCCGAGCACCGACATCATCGTGACGCTGGGGCAGTTTTTCGACATTTGGGGGCATCCGCTCGCCGCCGACAACGTCGCGGGGTTCCGGGGCCCCGTATTCGTGTATGTGGATGGGGTGAGATTCCGCGGGGATCCGCGTACGATCCCCTTCACCCAGCACGGGCATATCGCGCTCTATGTAGGAACCCCGCTCCCGCCAATCCCGACCTACATCTTCCCCACGGGGTACTGAGATCGGACCGCCTCCGGGGGGCTTCCCCCGGCGGGCGGACGCCGGTTTTTGCATTCCACCATAGCGGATCCCGCGGTACCGGAGGAACGGATGGGTTTGTTCGCAAAACGACAGCTTTTACCCGCCCTGTGCGTGGTTCTGCTCGCCGCCTGCGACGGCGCCGCGGAGCGGCGCCCGGTCTCCGTCGGAGCGCCCGCGCCGGCGTTCCAAGCTGTCACCCTGCAGGGTGACAGCATTGCGCTGGCGGATATGCGCGGCGACGCTGTTCTGGTGAACATCTGGGCGACCTGGTGCCCCCCGTGTCGCCAGGAGATGCCGGGGCTGCAGGCGCTTCACGAGGAGTATGCGGGCGAGGGGCTCCACGTGCTCGGTGTGAGCATCGACTCCCGAAGCGCAGGGCGCGACGTCGCCACCTTCACCGAGGACTTCGGCCTCACCTTCCCGATCCTCCTGGATCCCGAAGAGCGAGTGACACGCGTGTTCCGCACGACGGGAGTGCCGGAGACTTTTCTGATCGACCGCGAGGGTGAGATCGTGCGCCGGTGGATCGGGCTCTTCGACCCCATGGCCGAGGACACCCGCGCAAGCGTCGCGGAGGCATTGCGCCCGCGCATGGAGCGGAGCAGCTGATGGAGGTGCAGGCGCTCGGGCTGGCCGTGGCGTTCACCGCGGGGATGCTGTCCTTCCTCTCCCCGTGCGTGCTCCCGCTCATCCCGAGCTATGCCACGTTCATCACCGGGATGAGCCTGGACGAGCTGACCACGGGTGAGCGGGCCAGGAGCCGGCGCGCGGTGCTGGTGCACGGGGGCCTCTTCGTCCTCGGCTTCACGCTGGTCTTCCTCCTGCTCGGAGCCTCGGCCACCTTCCTGGGAGGTCTCTTCCGCTACTACAGCGAGTGGGTGGGCCGCGTGGGCGGGGTGCTGCTGCTCTTCTTCGGGCTCTACCTGCTGGGCGTGCTGCGGTTGCCCGGCGCCGGCCGCGAGTGGCGGATGCAACTGGCGGACAAGCCGGTCGGCTACCTGGGTACCCTGCTGGTCGGCGTGGCCTTCGGCGCGGGGTGGACGCCGTGCATCGGACCCGTGCTGGGCGGGATCCTCACGCTGGCCGCAACCAGTGGCAGCATGGGGGCGGGCATGAGTCTGCTCGCCGTCTATTCCCTCGGCCTGGCGGTGCCTTTCCTGCTCGCCACCCTGCTGCTGGAGCGGTTCCTCTCCAGCTTCCAACGCTTTCGCCGGTACCTGCCCTGGGTCAGCCGCGCGAGTGGAGTTCTGCTGATCGCGGTCGGGCTGCTGCTGCTGACCGGCTCCTTCACCACCCTTTCCGCGGTGCTCGCCCGCTGGACCCCGGATTTCCTCATGGAGCGGTTATGAGCGCCGGGAGTGCGGGACGCGTCAATGTTGAACCCGCCGCCGACCCGACGAGGCAGGGGCCACCGGTGTCCCGGCGCGGCATGGTTGTCGGGGTTCTTCTCGTCGTACTCGCGCTGCTCGGCTTCGGGCTGTGGGTGGATCACGAGGCCCGGCAGATCTCCGCCACCGGGCCGCTCCCCCCTGAGATCGTGCTTCTCGAACCCACCAACGGAGCCACGGTGAGCGGCCCGCTGGAGCTCGTCTTCGAGGCCGAAGCGGAGTTGCGGCGGGGGCCAGGCGGCTGGCAGAGCGGTCCCTTCCACATCCACGCCGCGATAGATGAGCGCGAGATCATGCCGGGCGGCGACGACATTCGCCGCGTCTCCGGGATTCGCTACATCTGGACGATTCGGTCCATCCCGCCCGGCCAGCGCACGCTGCGGCTCTTCTGGTCGGATCACCGCCATCAGGAGGTGGCGGGGGGCGGATCGCGGGCGGTACGGGTGAACGCCGTCGAGTAATCAGAATCCGCCCGCCCACAGCCATCGCGCGTCCGCGATCCGCGCGGTGATCCCGCCTGCACGGTGCAGCGAAGTCAGGTAGCCGAGCAGAGTCGTTCGGTATAGCACGAAACTCGTTGGATTCCCGAGTTCCAGTCCAAAGAATTCCGCCATTGATACGAGCAGGTCGTCCGTGGTAGCGGGCGCTTCGTCGAGCCGCGTCGTGAGCCACCTCATCGTGGAATCGATCACATCGATGTTCTCCGTCAGCGTGGCGCGCGGGTCCTGGAGCGCCTCCCCGTGGCCCGGCACGTACCAATCCGCTTGGGTCTCGCCGACGCGCTCCATACTCCGGCGAGTCTTCTCCGCATCCACGTTGTACGGAATTCGGTGCTTCTTCAACGCCTCCAGTCCGAAGAAAGCATCCGCCGCGAAGAGTACGCCCGCCACCCGGATCCCCACCTGCGCGATGCTGTGGCCGGACAGGTCCAGAACTTCCAGCTCGGTTCCGTCGATCGTGATCACTGTGCCTGGAGCGACGACGTGGTCTACGGGTGACGGCTCTGCCTGAAGAAACCGGTTCTCCAGATCCGCGATCGGGGCGGCTCCGCCGAAGAGGTAGATAGGCTCGTAGCGCGGCTCCCTGATCACCGCCTCCTCCACCGCCGGCGCGTAGACGGGTATCCCCAGCTTCCGCACCAGTTGCGCGTTGCCTCCGTAATGATCCGCGTGCGCGTGTGTGTTGAGAACCGCCACCAACGGCCGTTTCAGCTCCTCTGCCGCGCGCACGATGCGGTTTGCGGCGCTGCGGTCCAGCCCGCTGTCGATCACCAGAAGGCCTTTCTCGGTCTCCACCAGCCCGGAGTTCACCCCTCCGTGCAGATAGTGGACACGCTCGGTAAGTCGGATCCGTTCCATTCTCCCTCCGTTGGAATGCGGCCTCGTGCTCCGCTTCCGATCGTCCGCTTGTGCGCCTTTCACTACAGAAACCAATACGCGGTGGCCGCGGCACGCGCAACGGTTGAAGCCGGGGCTGAAAACAGAATCCTTGACAGATCCGCACGCAGGTGCTAATACGTATTGGCAATGGCGAGATCATCGGGTTCCAATCGGATTACCGCCCTCGATGTGGCGGCGCGAGCTGGGGTTTCACAGCCGACGGTGTCGCTGGTGTTGAGTGGAAACCCGCGGGCGCGGGTGGCCGCGACCACCCGGGAGCGAGTTCTCGAGGCAGCAAAGGAGCTGGGGTACGAACCGAACCTCCTCGCCCGCGGGCTGGTCCTTCGCCGCTCTTACGCGATCGGTCTTGTGATCTCCGACGTCTCGAACCCGTTCTACCTCGATGTCGTGCGCGGAGCCGAGCGGGTGGCTGCCGACAAGGGGTACGCGGTGCTCCTCTGCGATTGTAGGGAGATCACCGCGGATGTTCACCTGCAGACGCTGCGTACGCGGCAGGTGGACGGCGTGATCATCGACCCGTCGGGCGCGCAGTCGGTTTCCGAGACGCTGCTGGCCGAGTCGAACGTCATCGTGATCGAAGAGCCGTCGGACCGGTGGCTGTGGGTCGCGAGCGATGCAGCCTCTGCGGGGAGGGTGGCGGCGGAGCACCTGCTGGCGCTGGGGCACCGCTTGATCGGGGCGATCGGCCCCTCGGCCGCGGCCTACGGTTTTCGCGCTCGGGAGCGGGCATTCGTGCAGGCGCTGCGGGCGGCGGGGGTATCGCTCCCTTCGGAGTGGCTGCGCCGAGCGCCTCCGACGGTGGGAGGAGGGCAGCACGCGATGCGGGCTCTCCTCGCCCAAGGGTCGCGGCCGACGGCGGTGTTCTGCATCAACGACCTGGTCGCGCTCGGCGCGCTGAAGGCGTGTCTCACCGCCGGGGTGAAGGTCCCGAGCGAAATGTCGATCATGGGGTGTGACGATATCGAGATGGCCCGAATCGTCACTCCCGAGCTCACGAGCGTGGCCGTACCGGCCCGTGAGATCGGCGCGCGAGCGGCGCGTCTTCTTCTGCAGCGGCTGGAGGGAAAGAGCGACCAGCGTGCTCCGCGCCCGCTCCCCGTCCGCCTTGTGGTCCGCCAGACCACTTCACCTCCCACGCCTCTTCCGGAGAGCTGATGTACGAAGCCGCGATCTTAGGCACGGGGAGCTATGCTCCGGAGCGCGTTCTGACGAATGCGGACCTCTCCACGATGCTGGGCGAGGACATCGACGAGTTCGTCGCGAACACGTTGGGCATCCGCGAGCGCCGGGTCTGCGCGCCGGACGAATCCACCGCGGATCTCGCCGAGAACGCCGCGCGCCGGGCGCTCGACGATGCCGGAATCACAGAGGAAGACCTCGACCTCATCATCGTCGCGACCGACACGCCTGAGCACATCTCGCCGGCAACCTCCTCCGTTCTGCACGGCCGCCTGAATGCGCCGCGTGCCGGAACCTTCGATCTCAACAGCGGCTGCGCCGGCTTCGTGACGGCGCTGGATACGGCGTGGAAATACATCCGTGCGGACGAACGCTACGAGCGGGTTCTCGTCGTGGGCGCGTACGCCATGTCGAAATTCATCGACTACCGGGACAAGAAAACCGCGACGATCTTTGCGGATGGCGCGGGTGCGGTGGTGGTTGGGCGGTCAACGCTGCCGGGCGTTCTCGCCTCCGAGCTCTACGCCGACGGCAGCCTCGCCCCGGGAATGGGCGTGTTCGCCGGCGGCACGGCCGAGCCGATCACCGGCGAGGTGCTACGGGAGGGGTACCGCAATCGTCTTCGCTTCGTTCAGAAGTACCCCACCGCGATCAACGAAGAGGGTTGGCCGCGCATCGTCCGGTCTGTGCTGGGCCGCGTTGGGCATGAGGTGCCGGACGTGGATCTCTGGCTGTGGACGCAGGTCAATCTCTCCACGATCCGGATGGTGATGGATCGGATCGGCGAACCGATGCGGAAGGCGCATACCGTCATGCATAAGTGGGGCTATACCGGTTCGGCGTGCCTTCCCATGGCGCTGGATGATGCCGCGCGAGCCGGTCGGCTCCGCGCTGAAGATCTGGTCGTGATGACGGCCTCCGGCGCCGGCCTCTCCATGGGGTGTCTGGCGCTGCGCTGGCACTCACCCTCTCCACGAGAGGCCGTATGAGCGAAACCGTGGTATCGCTCTTCAAAGACCGGGTGCGGCGCCACGCAGACCGCGTTGCACTCCGCGCGCTCCGTGCGGGAGGCGCGCGGGAAGAAGCAGCACTGACGTGGCGGCAGTGGGCAGAGGCGGCCCGACAGACGGCGGCGGCTCTCATCGACGCGGGGCATCAGCCCGGCGCCGTGGCGGCGGTGCTGGCCGGCAACCGCATGCTATGGCCAGTCGCCGACCTGGGGATCCTCTCCGCCGGTCTGGTGAGCGCCGGCCTCTATCCCAGCAGCGCTCCGGCGCAGGTGCGCCAGATCCTCTCCGATAGCGAGGCAGAGGTCGTGTTCGTCGATACGCTCGCGCGGATGGAGAAGGTGCTGGCGGTGCGGGACGCGCTTCCCCGGCTGCGCACGATCGTCTGCGAGGATGCCGCTTTCACGGATGGCGACGCCGCGACTGCGGGGAACTCGCGACCCGAGATCGTCTCGTGGGAGGAGTGGCTGCAGCGCGGGGCTCGGGCGCTGCGGAGCCCGGCAATTGCGGAGCGGCTGGAGCAGCGGGCGCAGAGGCTCTCGCCGGAGCAGACGGCGGTTCTGATCTACACCTCGGGCTCGACCGGCGACCCGAAGGGCGCCTGCATCTCACATCGATACCTCCTCGCATCCGCGGCTTCCATTCGCGACACCCTGAAACTGGGAGAGCGCGACACCACGCTCTCGGTGCTTCCATACTGTCACGCCGGCGAGCGGGTCTTTGGATTGTATACCCGGATTCTCTGCGGCATGGAGACGGGGCTGGTCGAGGACCATACATGCATCCGGGACGCGGCCCGTTCTTTCGGACCCACGGTCTTTGGCGGTCTGCCTCGCTTCTTCGAGAAGGTGTTCGAATCGCTGCAAGCCGAACTCGCTGCCGCGCCCGCCGCGACCCGCGAGCGGTGGGAGCGGGTGATCGCCACCGGCCGGCTTCGCTCTCGCCTGATCCGTACCGATGCAGAGGTGCCCGCAGCGCTCGAGGCGCAGTGGCGGAGGGAGGGGGAGCCCTTCTTCGCGCATGTGCGGGAGCATTTCGGTGGGCGGCTGCGGCTCGCGACCTCGGGCGGCGCCGCGCTGCCGATGGAGATCGCGGAGCTACTGGACGCGCTCGGCGTCACGGTGCTCGGCGCGTACGGGCTCACGGAGCATCTCTGTGTCGCATTCAACCGACCGGACCGCTACGCGTTCGACGGAGTGGGCCCCCCGATGCCCGGCTCCGAGCTGCGAATCGCCGCGGACGGGGAGATCCTCGTCCGCCGCGGGCCGCTCACCTTCTCCGGTTACCTCAACCGGCCGGTGGAGACGGCGGAGGCGTTCACGGACGACGGTGAGTGGCTGTGCACGGGCGATCTCGGCACGCTGAGCAGCCAGGGAATCCTGCACGTGACCGGCCGAAAGAAGGAGTTGATCGCTCTCTCGACCGGGAAGAAGGTCGCGCCGCTGCCGATCGAGTCCCGGCTCCTGGAGGATCCCTGGATTTCACAGGCGATGCTGTACGGTGAGGGGCGCAAGTTCATCACCGCGCTGATCTGCCTTCGCCAGGCGGTAGTGGAGGGGTGGGCGCGCGGTGAAGGGAATGGACCTCGGGAATATTCCGCGATCATCCGCCACCCGGATGTGCTGACGCGCGTCCAGGCGGCGGTCAACAGGGTGAACGCCAACCTCTCACGCACCGAACAGATCCGGCGCCTGGTGGTGCTGGATCGTGATCTCACGCTGGAGGCCGAAGAGCTGACCCCCACCCTGAAGTTGCGCCGCTCCGTAATCGCCGAGCGGTACCGCCATCTCCTGGACGCCCTCTACACCTGAGTCTCGTGATCAAGCGATCTGCGCTCCTCGCCCTGTTCCTCTCCATGCTGGCTATCGCGGCCGCGTATGCGTCGGCGTTCCTTCCCGGGGGTGCGCCCGACTGGGCGGCCTGGGCTATGGCGCTCGGCCTCTCCACCAGCATGGTGGCAATGATGATTCTGGGCGCTGCCCGGAACGGACGGATCGGCCGCCTTGCCGTCCCCTTCGGCTTCGTCTTCGCCGTGCTCGTCGTCTGCTTCGGGATCGCGCTTGCGCTGCCTGCGACGAACCCGGTGGAGCCGACGCTATGGTTCGGTCTGCCACCGCGCGCCGCGGTCATCCTCTATGGCATCGGGATCCTTCCGCTGCTTGTCGTCCCGCTCGCCTACGCGTTGACCTTCGAGGAGCAGACCCTCCGCCCCGAGGACCTCGAGAGGATCCGCCGGTACAGGCGAGCCGAGCCGGATCCGGTGCCCGCACATGAGCCGTCCGGCTCGAACGAGCGTATGGCCGAGGTGACGCGATGATCTCGCTCGTCATGCTCCAGGCGGCGGAGCTGCCGCCGATGACGCAGCCGACGATTGTGGCCGTCGCGGTCGTCTACTTCGTGATCGTCACCGCGATCGGTGTTTGGGCGACGCGCCGCACGCGAACGGCCAAGGACTTCTTCGTGGCGGGGCAGGGGATCGGGCTGCTGGCGCTGACGCTGAGCGCGATGTCCGCTACGCTCTCGGGGTTCGCGTTCATCGGCGGGCCGGGTCTGCTGTATGCGCTCGGTCTCGGGGCGATGTTCATCATCCTGCCGGCCTCGATCACCAGCTCGATGGGTGCCTGGGTGCTCGCGAAGAGGATGCGTCTCCTCGCCGAGCTGCGGGGCGTCATCACGGTATCGGACGCGATCGGCGCCCGCTACCGCTCGCCACTGGCGCAGGGGCTGTCCGGCACCGCCATCCTGATTGCGGTGATCGGCTACATGGCGACGAACATCCTTGCTCTCGGGCTGGTGATCGATGCCGTCTTCGGCATCGGGCTTGGCTGGTCGATCTGGATCGGGATGGGGATCACGCTCGGCTACTCGGTCGCGGGCGGCATCGTCGCGGGCATCTACACCGATGTATTCCAGGGCGCTCTGATGGCGGTGGCATCCGTGCTGGTGTTCGTCTTCACGCTCCAGGCGGGGGGCGGGATGGAAGGGATCTCGCGAACTATCCTGGCGGTGGACCCGGAGTTCCTTGGCCCCTGGGGGCATCTCACGCCGCTGGCGGCTCTCTCCTTCTTCTTCGTCTTCGGGCTCGGAAGCCTCGGGCAGCCGCACGTCATCCACAAATTCTACATGCTGCGCGATCCGCAGCGCCTGAAGTGGTACCCGCTGCTGATCACCTCCGCGCTGATGCTCACCGTACTCCTCTACTTCGGCGTGGGCGTGGCGGTGAAAGCTCTCGTCTCCAGCGGTGCGCTCGCCCCGCTCGGCAGCCCTGACCAGGCGACGCCCACCTTCCTGCTTCATTATACGCCGGTGCTGCTGGCGGCGCTGGTCTTCTCCGGGGTGGCCGCGGCGATCATGAGCACGGTGAACTCATTCATGAACATCGGTGCGGCGGTCATCACCCACGATCTGCCGGTTTCGTTCGGCAGGCATCTCCGCGACGAGCTGTTCTGGGGACGTGTCTCCACCGTATTGATTTCCGTTGCCGCTGCAGTGATCGCACAGCTCTCCGGTACCCTGGTCGCCTTCCTCGGGATCTTCGGCTGGGGGCTGTTCGCCTCCACGCTGGTGCCCGCGCTGGCGATCGGGTTGAACTGGGAGGGCGCAACCCGTGCCGGAGCGATTGCCTCGATCGGCACCGGGCTGTTCGTGACGCTGGTCTTCGAGGTTCTCGCGTACCTTCGGTTCTACTCCTTTCCGACCGGGCTCACCGTGTCCGGAGCCGCCCTCGTGCTCTCGATCCTCGTCTTCTTCTGCGTGTCGTGGCTGACGCGCCACGGAGCGGGGAGCGAACTGGATCCGGACATTCGCCTTCTGATGGAGGTCTGAGATGCGGTTCGAGGAGTTGACGGTCGGCCAGAGCGCCGAGTTCACGAAGACCGTCACGGAGACGGACGTCGTGCTCTATGCGGGGATCACGGGCGACCTGAACCCCGCGCACATCGACGCCGTCTCGGCGGAGGCCGGGCGGTTCGGAGGGAGGATCGCGCACGGGATGCTGAGCGCCGGGCTGATCTCGGCCGTGCTGGGAACGCGCCTCCCCGGGCCCGGCACGGTCTACCTGTCTCAATCGCTGCGTTTCCTGCGGCCGGTGCGGATCGGGGATACGGTCACCGCGCGCGTAGAGATCGCCGAGTTGCTGACGGCGAAGCGGCGTGTGCGGCTGGCCACCCGCTGTGTGAACCAGGAAGGGAAGGCGGTACTCGATGGTGAAGCGTTGGTCTGGGTGCCGGATGTAGGGGAGTAGTCGGAGTTCCACCCGTGCGCACGACCCCCGTGCGCACCGTTTTTCCCACTCGCAGGAGATCCTACCATGAACGGGAACTGTTCGAAGTACCTGAATTGGCGCTCCGTGCTTCTCGCACTGACGCTCTTCCTCGTCCCCACGATGGCGGACGCGCAGACAACCGGACGCATCATGGGAACGGTGGCAGGCCAGGACGGAAGCGCTCTCCACGGTGTCGAGGTGAGCGTGGTCGGCACGCGGCTCGGAACACTGACCAATGCGGGCGGGCAGTTCGTGATCGCCGGCGTTCCGGCCGGCACTCAGCAGCTGCGGGTCAGCTATATCGGCTTCCGTGACATCGTGGAGTTGATCGACGTTCGCGCGGGCGACGTGGTGCAGGTGAGCATCCGGCTCGAAGGTGCACCGGTGGAACTGGGTGGCGTGGTGGTGTCGGCGGCTCGCCGCGCCCAGCGGATCACGGATGCGCCCGCGACGATCACGCGGATCGATGCGGAGGTGATCGCCAATTCTCCGGGTGCTTCGTTCGCCGCCGCGTTGAAGAACGTGAAAGGTCTCGATTTCATCCAGACCGGTATGACTACGGCCGCAATCAATGCCCGCGGTTTCAACTCGTCCTTCAATAACCGTATGCTGATGATGGAGGACGGCCGCATCGCCGTTCTCCCGGAAAACGGCCTTCCGGTCGGCCAGTTCACTGCGATTCCCAAGATCGACCTGGCCGGGATCGAAGTACTCGTGGGTCCGGGTGCCGCGCTGTACGGCGCGGACGCTTCCAGCGGTGTCGTGACGCTGCAGACGAAGGATCCCCGGCTCTTCCCCGGCACCAGCATCGAGGTCACGGGCGGTGCCCGT
>JACDHR010000370.1 GCA_013820915.1 Gemmatimonadota bacterium | reverse complement strand
GTCCGCTGCAGGAGGACGGGACGCGCAAGGCGGGGGCGGACTGGAACGACTACCTCGGGGTGGACTGGATCTGGAACGGCAAGACGTACGCGCCCCGTGCGGAGTTCTTTCGCAGCATCGACTGCACCGGATTCGTGCAGATCGTCTTTGGCTACCGCGGCGGTCTGCCACTGAGCCGCCTGGGCGACGGCACCGGCATTCCTCGCAACGCCCGAGGCACCTACTCGGCAGGGCCGGGCATCATCATCATCTCCAATGAGTGGGTCCAGGTGACCGACTTCTCACGGCTGCAGATCGGGGATCTCGTTTTCTTCGATGCGAATGACGATGGCATCGAGGAGCTGCATCACGTTGGATTCTTTCTGGGAATCGACTCGGGCGGGAACCACCGGTTCATCCACAGCATCAAGACCCCGAACGGTCCAACGCTGGGAGACAACGGCACTCGCTCTATGCTGAACACCATCAACGAGAAAGGATACTGGGCCCTCGGATTTCGGGCGACGCGGCGGCTGTAGGCCACCGAGCCCCTCGACAACCGCCCCTTGCGCGGGTGCCAGCATCGTCGCCGGCACCCGCGCTCGGTCATCCCAACGCGCAGGCAGGGCCCGCGCCGCACCGGTCCGCTTTGTCCTTTCGCTTCCTCCCACGGGACCTTGTGAGGTCCCGCTACTATCTGCCCCGCGTGCGGAACTGTTCCACTGCGCGGTACAGTGCTTGCTCGGTCTTCCGCATCAATCGATTTCATGAACCCGTAGACACCGTGGATGCGCCGATACCTGATAGCAGTTGTTCTCCTGCTCTCTGGCTGTGGTGACCGCACTCCCGCAGCACCGCTCACCGGCCGGGTCATTGACCTCGAGGGTCGCCCCGTAGCAGGTGCCAGCGTCTCCACTCCACCAGGAAGCACCGCCACGACCGACAGCCTCGGCGAATTCCGTCTCCCCGCCACCCGCGGTGCCCAGTGGGTGATTGCTGAGCACCCGCGGTTCATCTCCCGCACCCGCGGCGCCGAGCCGGGGCGGCCAGTCGTGATCCGGCTGACGCCGGACGACGGTGAGACCATCGCCCTGCACTTCGTGGGCGATGTGATGTTCGGGCGGCGATTCTTCGATCCGAACGAAGATGGCAACATCGTCGATGGCCTGCTGCGTCCCGGCGCCGACGCGGAGGACCACGTCCGCCTCCTCCGTCAGATCCAACCTCTGCTCTCGAATGCCCACGTGTCTGTGGTGAATCTCGAGAGCCCCCTGCACCCGGAGCCGTTCTTCGATCCCACAGGTCCACGGCCCGCTCACTTTCACTCAACCAAGGACTACGTCTTCGCGAGTGAACCAAGCGCCGCGGTAGCGCTGCAGAAGGCCGGCGTCACCGTTGTCGGTCTCGCAAACAACCACCTGTACGATGCGCTCGAGGAGGGTGTCGCGGCCACGCTGCAGGGACTCGAGCGTGCAGGCTTCCGCAGCGATAGCACCTACTTCGGAGCTGGGCATTCCGCTGAACAGGCGTGGCGGCCGGCGTTTCTGACCATCCGTGGGCAGCGGATCGCCTTTCTCGGCTGCACTTCCATCACCGGGGACGAGCACCCGATCAGCTACGTCGCCACGGAGACCAAGGGTGGGGCCGCCCGCTGTTCGGAGGGGAGGATCCGGACGTCGGTCGAGCAGGCTCGCGCGGTGTCGGACCTGGTGATCTTCCAGATTCACGGAGGGTACGAGTACGGCCGCTCGCCTTCTCCTCAGGTGCGGAGACTGTCCTACACGGCCCGCGAAGCGGGAGCGAGGCTGATCGTCAACCACCATCCTCATGTGGTCGGCGGCTTCGACTGGGATGGTTCCTCCTTGGTGGCTTGGACGCTCGGCAACTTCATCTTCGATCAGACGGTGTGGCCCACCTTCGAGTCCTACCTGCTCGCAGTGCATGTGCGGCGCGGTGAGGTGGTGCGCGCTTACACTGAGCCGTTGATCATCGAAGGCTATCTTCCTCGAGGCGTAACCGGCGCGCTCGCCGATTACGTTGCCCGCGGCGCGGCGGGACGCGAGCCAGGACCGTTCCGCGTCGAGGATGGCGCGATGGAAGTAGACATCGCCGGCCATGCCTCGACACGGGACACGGTCATCCCGGTACACGGCAATTCCGAAAGGGGAACGATCTTCCGCCTCGGTCCAGGATGGTCGATCACAGGCGCCAAAGAAGGGCTGGTTGTCCGGCTGGGGCGTGATCTTCTCTGGACCGGCTCTTTCGAGGACGAGGTGGTCGGCACCGAGTACCGGGGGCGCCCCCCGCTGTGGACCTTTGCAGGTCCGGGGAAGGAGGCGAGGCCGGAGTACACCTTCGCGGGCAGCGCCGGTGTACGGCTGCGCCGCGCCGCACGCAGCGAGGCGGATGTGGTCTTCGCCCCCCTCCATCGGATTCTGGTAGACCCCCGCCGCGAGTTGACCGTTCTCGGAACGTTCCGGGCGAGTACGGAGCAGACGCTCACCGGCGCGCCCGCAACGGGGAGCGTGCAGCTCAGCTGGTACCCCGATACCCGCGGCCCCTCCGTGTACCAGACCATCGAACCACTGACTACCGGGGACGATAATGACTGGCAGCCGTTCCGGATCGATGAGACCGTGCCTCCTTATGCCATCGCCGTCGGCCTCTATCTCCGCCTCAGCCCGCCGGCGCGTGGGCAGGCAACCGCGGACTTCGATGATGTTCGGCTGATTGAATGGGCACCGGAGGGTGCGCGCTTCAGTCCCCTCTACACGCATTTTCTGGTGAAGGGCTCGGGAGAGGTGCGGTTGAGCCGGGACGTGCTCCCGGGCGAGAGCTACCCGGGCCCTCTGCCGGTCCGAGCGTCCACCAAAGAGCGGTGACGCGGCGAGCGGGTGAATCTGCTCTGCGGCTGGTAAGGAGTTTGCAACGCGAAATGAGCCGTGTTCATTTCGCAGATGCTGGAGGGCGCATCCCCGTTACGATAAAGCAATGCCAGTACTTGAGAACCCCGAACGACTCGCCGAGCTTCGGCGCACGCAACTGCTCGATAGCCCGCCGGAGGAGTCGTTCGACCGCCTGACGCGGCTCGCATCACGGTTTCTGAACGTGCCGGTGGCGTTGGTCACCCTGGTGGACGAGGATCGGCAGTTCTTTAAGAGTCAGCAAGGTCTTCCCGAGCCGCTCGCCTCCACCCGTCAGACGCCTCTCCTGTATTCCATCTGCCAGCATGTAGTCGCCTCCGGGGAGCCGCTGATCATCCCGGATGCGCATACGCACCCGCTTTTGCGCGAAAATCCGGCCGTGTCGCGCCTGCAGATCACCGCGTATGCGGGCATTCCCCTCACCACGGGGGAGGGCCAGGTGCTGGGGAGCTTCTGCGTCGCCGACCACCAGCCGCGGCAGTGGACGCCGGAGGAGATCCAGCTCTTGCAGGACCTGAGCGCCTCCGCGATCACGGAGATCGAGTGTCGCCTGCAGGCAGACGAGGTGGAGCGGTACCGTAGAATCCTGCAGAGGTTTCGCGCGCCGCTGGCGGAGCTGCGAGACCACCTGGATACGCTCAGCCGTGCCATCGCGCGCAGCCAGGACGAGCAGATTCGGCATTTCGTCCAGCCCGCCATCACGCGCGTGGAGCAACTGAAGAAGATCGAGGGTGAGCTCGCAGATATTGCTCCGCGGCCCGACCGCGATCCGCAGTCGGCGGCCAGCACCACGGATCTGCGACGCTGTGTCGCGATCGCGGTGGAGATGGCGCAGGAGCTTAGGCAGGATCACCCGATCCGGCTCCACATCCAGAGAACTCCGCTGCGGATCAGCGGCGATGCCACCGCGCTCCAGAAGGCGTTGCTGAGCCTGCTGACGACCGCCACCAACTATGCGACTGCAACCAACAGCATCGACGTGCGCCTGCAAAAGGAAGAAGGCGAGGCGGAGTTGGAGGTCCAGGCTCGAGGACGCTCGATACCGGCTGCCGATCTCACGAGGATGCTCGCTCGGTTTCACCGTGCGCCCTGTGAGAGCCCGGAGCTGCGCCGGCGGGGAGGAGTGGGGCTGGAAACGGGAAGCGGGGTGGTGGAGGCGCGGGCACCCGGAATCGTGGCGCGCAGCGTCGAGGGCGAGGGAACCACCTTCCTGATACGGCTACCGCTGGTGAAGGAGAGCACGCAGAGCGGGGCCGCTGGCACAGAGTAGTTCTCGTTTGCCTGTATTGCGAGCGCCTGTACCG
>JACDHR010000369.1 GCA_013820915.1 Gemmatimonadota bacterium | reverse complement strand
ATCCTCGGCCGGTGGGAACTGGATGCCGAGACGATCGGCGAGGTCACCGACACGGGCCGCTACGTGGTCCGGGAGAACGGGATCGTGGTCGCGGATATCCCCGGCGGGCCGCTCGTCACCGCCTGCCCGACGTATACGCGACAAGGACGCGAGGCACCGGAGATCACGGAGCTCCGCTCGTGGACCGCCGCCCAGCTAACACCACGGGGGGAAGAGGCGGATCCCGCGTGGACGCTGCGCACGCTGCTGGACTCGCCCACTCTCGCGTCCAAGCGGTGGGTCTACGAGCAGTACGATACCACCGTCCGCACCAACACCGTGGTGGGGCCCGGCTCCGACGCGGCGGTGCTGCGGCTGCGCGGCACCAACCGGGCAATCGCCGCAACGGCTGATGCCAACGGGCGTTACGTGTACCTCAACCCGTACCGCGGCGGTCAGATCGCCGTGGCCGAGGCCGCGCGGAACCTGGCGTGCTCCGGCGCCCTGCCCCGCGCCGTCACGGACAATCTGAACTTCGGCAACCCGCTGAAGCCCGAGGTCTACCACCAGATGTCGGAGGCGCTGCGCGGCATCGGAGAAGCGTGCCGCAAGTTCGACACACCGGTCACGGGCGGGAACGTCTCGCTCTACAACGAGAACCCGCGCGGCGCGATCTATCCGACCCCAACGATCGGGATGGTGGGCGTGGTCGATGCGCTGGAGCACGTGACCACGGCCGGCTTCAAAGCGGCAGGTGACGCGATCCTCCTCCTCGGCCGTAACACCGATGAGCTGGGCGGAAGCGAATACCTCAAAATCATCCACGGCCTGGTAGCGGGCGATGCGCCGGCCGTGGATCTCGATGGAGAGCGAGCGCTCCAGCGTGCACTGCTCGTGGCCATCCGCGCCGGCCTGCTCCGCTCCGCCCACGACCTGGCGGAGGGCGGCCTGACGGTAGCGCTCGTCGAATCCGCGATCGCGGACGCGGAGCGTCTTTTCGGTATCGAGGTCCGGCTGGAGGACGATCTCCCGCTCCCCGCCCTCCTCTTCGGCGAGGCACAGGGAAGAGCGATCGTCTCCTGCCGCCCCGCGGATCTGGAGGAGGTGATGCGGATCGCCACGGAGCACGGCGTGCCGGTTGCACGGATCGGCACGGTCGGAGAGGTGCACGGCACGATCCGCATTCAGGCGCCGGACGGCACGATGGCAGCGGCTTCAACCGAGCTGGCCGAGATATTCTACAGCGCCATTCCGCGTCGGATGAACCGTACCCCGGCCGAAGTCGCGGTCGCGGTAGAGTCGGTGGTGTCTCCTCCCTGAGCGCGCTCGGCGGGTGGGGGCTTACGGTCGGCGAGTTCGTGAACGTTCTGTGAGCCGACTCCGACACCGCGGTGGGATCCGTTCCCACTCGAACGGGGTATAGATCTGACCGCAATTTCCCGGGGTTTTGCCCCGTTTTATTTGCTTTGCTCGCCTTCACCCTCAAGGGGAAAGCGTATGTGTGGAATCGTCGCGGCTTCCGGGGTTCCCGAAGCCGCCAGACTCGTTTATCTGGGGCTGTATTCTCTCCAGCACCGCGGGCAAGAGGCGGCGGGGATCGTCTCGGTCGAGAGCTCCGCGGACGGGACGATCAGCCATATCCACCGCGCGACGGGGCTGGTTTCCGACGCCTTCAACGAGCCCTTGCTCGCCGGGCTGACGGGAGCCACCGCGATCGGCCACATCCGCTACTCGACGGCCGGCGGCGCCGGCCTGCACAATGCGCAGCCGCTGCTCGTCCGCTACAGCGAGGGTGAGCTTGCTCTCGCGCACAACGGAAACCTTACCAATGCGCAGGAGCTGCGTACGCGGCTGGTGCAGGAAGGTGCGCTCTTCCAGAGCAATATCGATTCGGAGACGATCGTTCACCTGATCGCTCGCTCGCGCCGCGAGACCATTGACGGTCAGATCGACGATGCGCTCTCTCAACTGGAGGGCGCGTTCTCGCTACTGATCACGGTGGAGGATACGCTGTACGCGGCGCGCGATCCGCAGGGTTTCCGCCCGCTGGTGCTCGGGCAGCTCGGCGGCGGCTTCGTGGTTGCCTCGGAGACGTGCGCCCTGGATATAGTGGGCGCGCGCTACCTCCGCGACATCGCACCCGGCGAGGTGCTCCGGATCCGCGACGGAGAGCTGACGGCGCTACGCCCGCTCCCGGCCTACAAGCCACCGACTCCGTGCGTGTTCGAGCTGGTCTACTTCGCCCGCCCGGATTCCCGTCTCTGGGGCGCGTCCGTAGATCGCTCCCGCCGCCGATTCGGCCACCAGCTCGCGCTCGAACAACCCGCTGAGGCGGACTGCGTCATCTCGGTGCCGGACTCCGCGAACTCGGCTGCCCTCGGCTACGCGGAACAGTCCGGCATCCCGTTCGAGCTGGGGCTGATCCGCAACCACTACGTCGGCCGCACCTTCATCGAGCCCTCGCAGGTGGGCCGCGATTCCAAGGTGCGCCTCAAGTACAGCGCGGTGCGCGAAGTGCTGGAAGGGCAGCGTGTGGTCGTCGTCGACGACTCGCTGGTTCGCGGCACCACGTCGCGCGGGCTCGTCACGCTGCTCCGCGAGGCGGGCGCCCGCGAGGTGCACTTCCGGCTCGCCTCACCCCCGGTGCGAAACCCGTGCTACTACGGCATCGACATGCCGACGCGCGAGGAGCTGATCGCCTCGCATCTCTCGGAAGACGAAATTCGAGACAAGCTCCGCGTAGACTCCCTCGGCTACCTCTCTCAGAAGGGAATGCTGGCGGCGGTCGAGGAGGCGGGCCCCTTCTGCCACGCCTGCTTCTCCGGCGATTATCCGACGGTGCTCGCGGATCTGGAGCGCGGACACGCGGTTGCGGCGGGCTGCGGCTAACCTGGTAAGTGCCATGGCGCTTTTCTCTTCCCTCTCCCCTGTAGCCCTATGAAATACCGTAGCTATCCCGGTACCGACCTGCGTGTTTCCGAGGTCGGGTTCGGCGTGTGGACGATCTCTGCCGGCTGGTGGGGTGACTTCACCGACGAAGAGGCGATCGCGCTCCTGCACCACGCCTACGATCTCGGGATCACGCTCTTCGACTCCTCGGACACCTACGGGAACGGGCGGGCGGATGAGCTTGTCGGACGCGCGTTCGCGGACCGCCGCGACCGCGTGGTATACGCGACCAAGGTGGGATACGACTTCTACAACAACCCGGACGTGCGCCGCGGCCAGCAGGAGATTCCTCACAACGGATCGCCCGATTACATCCGCTTCGCGGTGGAGAAGGCGCTGGAGCGCTTCGGCACCGACGTGCTGGACCTCGTCGCCTTCCATAACGCGAAGGCCGAGCACGTGCCGGACGACGCGATCTGGGAAACGTTCGAGCGGCTGAAGGAGGAAGGGAAGATCCGCCATTGGGGGGCCGCACTGGGGCCTTCCAACGGGTACCTGTACGAGGGGCTGGACCTGATCCGGGAGCGGCGCGTGGCCTCGCTCCAGCTCATCGACAACATCCTGGAGCCTTTCCCCGGGCAGATCCTCACGCGCGCCGCGGAAGATACGGGGGCTACGGGGCTGATGGTGCGCGTACCGCACTCCTCCGGGATGCTGGAGGGCCAGTACACCGAAGACACGGAGTTCGCAAAGAACGACCACCGGCGCCACCGCCCGCGCTCCTGGCTCATCAACGGGCTGCAGAAGCTGGAGTCGCTCCGCTTCCTACACGAGGGTCGGGAGCTGACGATCGGGCAGGCGGCGCTGAAGTGGCTGCTCGCCTCGCCCGCGGTGATGACTACGCTGCCGAACATCTACAATGTGGAGCAGCTGGAAGAGTTCGCCGCGGCGCCTGACAAGCCGGACCTCACGGCCGAAGAGCTGCAGCGGATCCGCGAGCTACAGCGCACCAACTTCGAGGTGCACGAAGAGCACATGCGGTACAAAGGCACCATGCACCGCCCCGGCCACCCGGTGGCCGCACCGCCCTACCGTTACGAGGGGGATAGCTACGCGGAGCTGGAGCGCGAAGAGATGGCACCCGCCGGAGACTGAACGAAGGAAGCGCCCGGGAGACGAACCCCGGGCGCTTCCTTCTTCCCCACGGCAGTGATGATCTTCAGCCGGCCCGCCGCCGTTCCCGTGCTGCAACGGCTCCGGCGATGAGTGGGCCGTGCAGCTTCCCGTTCTCAATGAAGATCTTGTTCGCGTCGTAACCCGCGGCCAGTACGCCGGCGAGGTATATGC
>JACDHR010000076.1 GCA_013820915.1 Gemmatimonadota bacterium | reverse complement strand
GGAGACGAACCAGCTCTGCGTTGCCTACCGGGATGCGGGCGCCAGCCGCTGGCTGCTTTTCCAGTGCGCGCACGGGATGGGGCATGGACTCGTCGCGCTCCACGACCGCGACCTGCCGCGCGCGCTGGAGGGGTGCGACCTGCTGAACGACAGTTGGGAGCGTGAGGGGTGCTACGGCGGCGCATTCATGGAGAATCTCGTTCACGCGACGATGCCGCACCACGGGCCGAGCACCGGGGCTCACGGAGCGGCACACGAGACGGCGAATTCCGAATCCGCTGCCGCACATGCGGCGCACGTGGATCACGGGCACGAGCACGCAGAGCATCACCACGCGGAGGCGGTGGCTGAGCGCACACCGTTCAGGGCGCTCGATCCGGCGGATCCACACCACCCCTGCTCGGCGATCGGCGCCCGCTATCAGAACGCCTGCTATACAATGCAGACCTCCGCGGTGCTCTTCTACAGCAACGGGAACGTCGCTGCCGGGGTAGAGCTGTGCGAGACCGCGCCCACCGATGTGCAGCACACCTGCTACGGCAGTCTCGGACGTGATATCAGCGCCTACACCAATGGCAGGCCGTCCGGCGCCATCGAGAAGTGCGCACTCGCCCCCGAGCCGCACCGTCCGTGGTGCTACGTGGGCTTCGCCAAGCACCGGGTGGATCTGACTGCCGACGCCGCCGACGGGCTCGCGTTCTGCCGCCAGGTCCCGAAGGCGCAGAGCCGTGTCCGCTGCTTCGAGGCCGTAGGCGAGCAGATTGAGATCCTTGAGTTCGAGCTGCCCCGCCGCGAGGCGCTCTGCCACGGGTTGGATGAGCGGGATGCGCAGGCGTGCCGTCGTGGGGCCGGGTTGCCTGAGGCAAGCGCCGCCTCGCGGCCAACGACCACCCGATGAGGCACAACCCCCAGGAGGAGTGATGCGCGCAGTTGTCGTAGAGAAGACGGGTTGGCCGGAGGTTCTCGCCTACCGGCAGACCGACACCCGGCAGACCGACACCCGGGAGCCCGGCCCCGGAGAGGTGCGGGTGCGGGTTGTAGGCGTCAACTTCATCGACGTCTATCATCGCACCGGGCTCTACCCTCTGCCCCTCTTCGTCTCCTCGGTTCTTCAATTCCGATCCGTAAGCCCTCGACACGGACTCCATTTTCATGTTAATATGACTGACATGAAAGGAAAGCCGGCCACACGGAGCTACCGGATGCGGGCGAGGGCCGACGCCGCCACGCAGACCGCGCGCGACATCCTCGGGGCCGCCAGCGCGCTCTGGCGCGAGAAGGCGCTCGACGAGCTCACCTTGCAGGAGATCGCCGAACGGGCCGGGGTTTCGGTGCAGACGGTCATCCGGCGCTTCGGCTCGAAAGAGGGCGTCATCGAGGCGTGCATCGTCGAGGCCGACGCGGCCGGTATCGAAGCGGAACGCGACGCAGCGCCCATCGGGAACATCGAGCGCGTCGTCAAGGTCCTCTTCGGGCACTATGAGCGCGACGGCGACGCCGTCCTGCGCACACTGGCGCAGGAGGACAAGCTTGCGGCGGCGAAGGCCATCGTTACGCGGGGCCGCCAAGCCCATCGCCTGTGGTGCGCCCGCGTCTTCGCGCCCTATCTCCCTTCCCGCGATGCGGACGGGTACAGTGATCGGCTGGATGCCTTCGTCGCGGCCACCGACATTTACCTCTGGAAGCTGCTTCGCCGCGACCTCGGGCGCTCCCCCGAACAGGCGCAACGGGTGATCGGCATCCTTCTGAGCGGCCTCGTCTCGTCTAGTCAGTTTTGAGGTGATCATGGAAACACGACGCTCGTATCTGTTCGTGACATGGGAAGGCGGCGGAAACGTTCCGCCCGTACTTGGCCTCGCTCGCCGACTCGCTGCGCGTGGCCATACGGTGCGCGTGCTCACGGAGCCATGCCTCGAGCGAGCCGTCCGAGAGGCTGGCGCCCTCTTCCTCCCGTTCACCCGCCACTTCGTCCGGGAGGACCGCACTGAAGACATCATCGGCGACTGGAAGCCCAGGACGCCTCTCGGGGCGCTGCGGCAGTCAATGGACAACGTCATCTTCGGGCCGGCGCGGATCGTCGCGGAGGAGACACAGCGTGCACTGGAGGCAGAGCCCACGGAGGTCGTCGTGGCCGATCTGATGATGACGGGGCGCTGGTGGCCGCGGAGGCCGCGAGGATCCCCCGCGTCGTGCTCTTCCACATGCCCGAGTACCTGCCCGGCCCGGGCAGGCCGGCGGCGGGCCCCGCCTTCCTCCCGCGCGAGGATCTGCTCGGGCGCCTCCGCGACGGTCTGCTGACGCGTCTGTTCTACCGTCTACTCGCCAGCTACCTGCCCGCCTTCAACGAGACCCGCCGCACCTTCGGGCTGGCGTCGTTCGAGACCCCGCAGGAGCTCCTCGGCCTGTTCCACTGCGCTGATCTCCGCCTCATCCAGACCACCGAGGCGGACGCCGTAGTGACGCACGCCGGTCACGGCACGGTGATGCGGGCGCTCGCGCACGGCCTTCCAATCCTCTGCCTCCCGATGGGCCGCGATCAGGACGACAACGCCGCCCGCGTGGTCGCCAGCCGGGTTGGTCTGCGGCTGAGCCCGTCGGCGAGGCCGGCGCGCATCGCCTCTGCAGTTCGGCGTCTGCTCGTCGAGCCGCAATTCCGGGAAAACGCGCGACGGCTCCGGCGGATCATCGACGAGGACATGGTCGCTGACCGCGGCGTGCGCGAGTTGGAAGTGGTGGGGCAAAACCGGATCCTCGACCCCGCCTGAGAACAGCCCATCCAGTTCCATGCTCCGACGGCGCAGCATCGCGTGCAGCGCCTCGCTACGGCCGCATCTCCTGCCGCGTGGATCCCGCGGGACACCCGGCTCTGTTGAGGCCGTACCTACCTGTGCGAGGAAGGTGTGAAACAGCTCCGCGGCCAGCGAGAGCGAGGCGTGCCGAGGCGCCCAACACGTCGCTGCAGGCGACAGAGGGCCGGCCACATTTTCGCATGCTTCGTATTCGGCGCGTGGCCCTCTGCGCCTGAGCTATGGCGTTGGGCGGCTCCAGCGCTCTGCTGCTTTCGGGGTTCCTTCCGTACTTGCGTTTTCTGCTCGGTCTGCGTAGCGTTCCCGCAGTGATGTCGGACCTTTTGCGTACGAGCAGCCATGACCCTGACCATTGAACTTCCGCAGGAACTCGAACGCAAGCTTGCGGCTGAGGCCGAACGGCTGGGGCTGCCCCTGTCCGAGTATGCGTTGCGCCTGCTCACCACCCGGCGGTCGGGATCAGCGGAAGAGACCCCCCGAAGCGGCGCCGAACTCGTGGCCTTCTGGCGGTCCGAGGGAGTGATTGGCGCCCGGCCCGAGATCCCCGACGCCCAAGCCCACGCGCGTCGAATCCGCCAGGCCGCCGAGCGCCGTCTGCGGGCGTGAGAGGCCCATGCATCTGGTGGATACCGATGTGCTCATCGACGTCTGGCGCGGGCATGGACCGGCCGTGGAGTGGTTCGCGGGCACGGCAGAGCTGCCGGCGGTACCCGGCTTCGTGGTCATGGAGATCATTCAAGATACGGAGAACCGACAGCAGCTGCGCCAAGCGCTGAAGCTGGTAGAGCCGCTGGAGGTGGTCTGGCCCACGGAAACGGACTGTACGCGGGCGCTCTCGGATTTCCTTGCCTACCGGCTGTCGCATGGGTTGGGGCTCTTGGATGCGCTGATTGCCGCCTGCGCGGTGGGCAGAGCCGCCACGCTGTACACGTTCAACACCAAGCACTACCGGTCCATATCGGGGCTCGTGGTGGATCAGCCGTACGACCGGTGACGCACCCAGTCGCCGCCCAACAAGCCGTATATGGACTCGTCCCTGATGTCAAGCTGGAGACAGGGTGCAGTGATGGTGGAGGGGTACGGTTGCAGTCGTATATTCGGCCTTGGTTGTGGATCACCTATGGTGTCCGGGCCGTGATGGATCATTCGCGCACCGGGAGCCAATCGCTGCAAGTGTTCTCTTTTCGCTGATCTTGCCCGAAGGCTTGGCGACGGCGATCTCAAAAACATCCTTGGCCGGATCCACCGCGATGGTTACCTTGCTCATGATCGGCTCCTCTCGTGCAGGGTGATGAACTCTACTCGCCACTTCCGTAGCAATCCCCGTGCGGGAGGAGCCCATCCCATCACTGAACGACGACGAAGGGGCGAGTCGGTGGCCGGCGCGCGAACGGAAAGGGCGTCTCACGATCTGCCGGGGAGACTCGTCGGGCATTTGAAGGCATCGAAGGAACCAGGTGCGATGGGAAAACCGGAACTGATGAGGTTTGAGATCGAAGGTGCCGAAATGGGGGTCCGCCTGGCGGGCGATCGGGGCAAGCCGGCGCTTCTCCTGATCCACGGTTTTCCAAGCTCCTCGGAATCGTTCCGGAACGTGATCGTCACCCTCGCGCGGGACTGCTTCGTGATCACCCCGGACCTTCCGGGGTTCAGAGGCTCCGAGCCGGTCGAGCGGCCCTCATTCTCGCGTTTCGCGGACATGATGGACGGACTGCTCGCGCGGCTCGGAGCCGGGTTCTTCCACCTCTACCTCCACGATTATGGAGCGGCAGTAGAGCTTCATCTCGCCACGCGCGCGCCGCGCAGGATACGCAGCCTCAACGTCCAGAATGCCAATGCCCATGAGAGCGGGATGGGGCCGCAATGGTTGGCGACCCGGGCCAATTGGGAGGGTCCCACGCCGGCTCGAGACGCAGCGTGCGCTGGTGCTCGACTATCGTAGCCATTTCGCGCGGTTCGGGGAGATCGCCAATTATCTCGATCGCTGGCAGCCCCCGGCGCTGATGCTATGGGGGCGGCACGATATCTTCTTCGACCTCGAGGAAACCCTCTCCTAGCTGAAGGCGCTCCCATGCGTCGTGCCACCGCCTGACGCGGAACGCTGATGAAGATCAGCTCACTCCCAAGCGTCTCCTGTAAGAGCCCATGATCCACGCACCGGTCGCCGCCGCCACAAGCAGACCACTGCGTTCCAACCCAGTAGTCGCTGCTGTCGCGTGAGACAGTAAGGATCAGCTCATCTCCGAGTGGGGAGTACGCCACATGATACTCCGACGTGATTCGTCCATACCAGACACCCAACCACGAAAGGCAGTTCCAGTTCGCGTCAACGCGAACGCAGAGCCGTCCCGGCGTTTTGTAGTTGACCGGAGGACCCTTTATTCCGAGGAGAAGTGAGCCGTTCAGAGCCACGTCGAACCACTCCTCAACCGGTGAGACCTGACGCCTTGAAGCAGTCGCCCGAATAGATCGGTCGTGACCGGCCGCTGAGAAAACGCTTGTTGCTCCGCCGCGCGGAACATACATTGAGGATCGGAACCCCTCACCGATTCGTTTCATGAGCAAACGCGCCTCAGAGGCTCCACCGGCTCGGCTCGCGCTCGTATTCCACACCCCCACGATCGCGCGGGTAAATCTCGTCTACCAGCGCGCGGCGGGGCGGGTCGCGCGCGCGGTGTTCTGGTGGGTGGTCTGCTGGGGCGCGCTTCCGCTGCTGATCTGGGTACCGCCCCACTACCCGTGGGTCTTCACCGCGTTCGCAGCCGGTCTCTACCTCCCTTACCAGTCTTGGACGGGTCGCTACCGGGTCCGCTCCTTCTCCGGCTTCTGCCCTCGTTGTGGGCAGTCGCTGCACCTGCGCGAGGGGAGCAGGATCGACCTGCCGCACCGGCTCACCTGCTTCCACTGCCACTTCGAGCCGGTGCTGGAGATCGTCGCCACATCCGCGGCGAGCCGCCCACACGTAGCGGAGCCGGTACGGATCCACCATCGCCATGCCGACTGTCCGGGCCGCTGGATGGTGGAGAGCACCCCGGCACCCGCGTCGGTTGCATGCAGCTCCTGCGGCGCACGCCACTGCGCCACGCCTGCCGCCCGGCGTGCCGCCGAGGAGGAGAACCGCAGCGGCGCGGTGCTGGCGGATCTCACGACCGAAGGGCGGTTCCTGATCTGAGCGCCGGCTCGGCGGAACACCAGAAGATGAACCCGCAGGCTCCGCCTGGAGAAGTCTTCCGTTTGCCCTTGCCATCCGGGCCGTTGTACCGGATCATGTGGTTATCACACCTTCACATCCCTGAACCGTGCTGCGAACGATGAACGATATTCCGTCGGAGACCGGGCTCGACCGGCGCGCCTTCATGCGCACCTTCACGGCGGTGGGGCTCGGCTCCACCCTGCTCCCCGGCGTGCTCTGGGCGCGTGTCGCAGAAGGCGCGGAGCTCACCACGGATACGATCGCCTGCGCGGAGGAGATCGCCGGCGTGCAGCTGGAGCCGGAGCAACGCGAGATGATCCTGCAGGACGTCCAGGAACAGCGTCAGCAGCTCGAAGCGCTGCACGCGGTATCAATCCCGAACGAGGTACCGCCGGCGCTCCTCTTCTCTCCGCTCATCCCCGAGGCTGCGCGCGCGGCGGCGCCCGCGCGCGGGAAGCCGGTACGCAGCCGGGTCGCGCTGCGCGCGCGGCCGGGGAACCTGGAGGAGCTCGCCTTCGCCCCCGTCACCGAGCTGTCGGAGATGCTGCGGCGGCGGCGCGTGACCTCCACGGAGCTGACTCGCATGTATCTGGACCGGATCCGGCGCTACGATCCGGCACTCCACGCCGTGGTGACCGTTACCGAAGAGCGGGCGCTGCGCCAGGCGCGTGCGGCCGACCAGGAGATCGCACGCGGCCGGTACCGGGGACCGCTCCACGGGATTCCCTGGGGCGCGAAGGACCTGCTCGCGGTGCGCGGCTATCCCACCACCTGGGGAGTGGGTGTGTACCGCGACCGCGTGGTGGACGAGGACGCGACCGTCGTGCAGCGGCTCGACGCGGCGGGCGCGGTGCTGATCGCCAAGCTCACGCTGGGCGAACTCGCCTGGGGAGACGTCTGGTTCGGCGGAATGACGCGTAACCCGTGGAATCCGGAGCAGGGCGCGAGCGGTTCCTCCGCGGGCGTTGGATCCGCGACCGCCGCCGGGCTCGTCGCCTTCGGGATCGGGAGCGAAACCCTGGGCTCGATCTCCTCTCCCTCCACGCGCAACGGGGTCACGGGACTGCGGCCCACCTTCGGGCGCGTGCCCAAGACGGGGGCGATGGCGCTCTCCTGGAGCATGGACAAGCTCGGCCCCATGTGCCGCAGCGCCGAGGACTGCGCACTCGTGCTGGACACGATTCACGGAGCGGACGGGCAGGATAGCTCCGCCCATGACGCTCCTTTCCGCTGGGATGCCCGCGTCTCCCCCCGCCAGCTCCGCATCGGCTACTTCCAGAGCGCCTTCGAGCGTGACGAGGCGCAGTACCCGACCAAGCGGTTCGACCTCGCGGTGCTGGACGTGCTCCGCTCGCTGGGCGCGACGCTCATCCCGGTCGAGGTGCCGGAGGTTCCCTACAACACCATGAGCATCATCCTGGGCGCCGAGGCCGGGGCCGCGTTCGACGAGTACACCCGCACCGGTCTCGTCGACCAGATGGTGCGGCAGGGGCGGAACACATGGCCCACGGTATTCCGCGCGGCACGCTTCATCCCCGCCGTGGACTACATCAACGCCAACCGGGTGCGTACGATGGCGATGCAGCGGTGGGCGGAACTGTTCCGAAACCTTGACGTGATCGTGACCCCGACCTTCGCGCCCAACCAGCTCCTGGCCACCAACCTGACGGGCCACCCGGCGGCGATCCTGCCCAACGGGTTCCGGGAGGACGGCACCCCGGTGTCGATCACCTTCCTCGGAGATCTGTTCGGCGAGTCGAAGATGCTCGCCGTAGCCCACGCGTACCAGGCAGCGACAGACTTCCACCGCCGGCACCCGACGCTGCCGGTGAGTGGGTGAAGGAGGGGAGGAGTGAAGGAGTGTGACCGTGTTGAAACAGACGAGGTGCCGGCGCCGTAGGGAGATGAAACCCCGCGGTCTTCGCCGCGGGAGCCGACCTCCGCTGGCCTGAAGCCGGCTGCGGGAATAGCGAACACGTACGGCGGCTTCCTTGATTCACTAGCGGGATCGTCGATGATTGGTTTTGAAGGACTGCTGGCGGGGCGTCTGCTCTGCGACCGCTACCGCGTGGAGGAGGTGATCGGGCGGGGCGGGATGGGAGCGGTGTACCGGGCGACGGACGTGCGGCTGGAGCGCGAGGTCGCGGTCAAGGTCATGACCGCGGCCACGGCCGATGTCGCCGCCCGCACGCGGCTGCGCGCGCGTTTCCACCGCGAGGCGCGCGCCGCCGCGCGCCTGCAGCACCCGAACGTCGTCGCGGTCCATGATTTCGGTACGGACCTGCAGATGGATCTGGACTTCCTGGTCATGGAGCTGCTGCGGGGAGAGGACCTGGCGAGTTGCCTCGTGCACACCCGACGGCTGCCACTCCCGCTGGCGCTGGAAGTGCTTCACCAGGCGGCATGCGGTGTGGCAGCGGGGCACAGCGCGGGGCTGATCCACAGGGACATCAAACCCGGAAACCTCTTCCTGCGCCGGAACGGAACCGGCGAAGGCGATATCCGTGTTTCCGTGCTCGACTTCGGAATCGTGAAGCTCGAAGCCGAAGAGGACGACGCAACCATGACGCACCTCACCGTGTTTGGACGCGCGCCCCATTCCCCCGCCTACGCCGCACCGGAGCAGCTTCTCGGTGAGGAGCGGATCACCCCTGCCTGCGACGTCTGGGCACTGGGGATCACCGCGTTCCAGATCCTGACGGGAGAGCGGCCGTTCTCCGAAGCCGACCAGCGCCGCCTTAGTGCCGGGATCCCGGTGACCGCCCCTTCTGCTCGCTCGGTGAACACCGCGATCTCCGCGGCGGTGGACGAGATCATCCGCACCTGTCTCGCCTTCCGCACCGCCGACCGCTTCCGCGATGCCGCTGCGCTCGCCGACGCGCTGGCGGGCGTATGCCGCTCCGCAGCGCTCCACACGGCGACCGTGGCATCGCGCTCCGGTACCGCCGGCTCCTGCCCGGCCAACGACGGACCGGACCACACGCTGCTCGATCCCGCCGCCGAGCCCCCCACCCGTGTCTCGCGGCGTCCGGAGCCCGCAGCCCTGAGCCGAGCAGCCGCGGCCGTGCCGCCACGCCGCTCGTTTTCCAACTCGAGCGTGCCGGTGGCGGAGCCTTCCGCGGCGAAGCCAGGCTGGGTCCGCAGAGCTGCGTCCGTAATGTGGGGGTTCACGGTAACGCTTGCTTCAGTCGCACTCGCCGGGGCATTCGGCGTGGGACTCTTCACCGCGTTCGACGATGGCCTTGTCGAGCCGTTCTACGCGTCGCTGGTCGGGCTGACGTTCGCGACACCGTGGGCGATACACCGTATGACGCGGCGCCGGGGAAGCTACCTGCTCGCGCTCGCGGGATCAGCGATCGTGGCAATGGGAGCGTTGCGCTTCTTCGCGCCGCTGGCCGGCCACGAAGTGGCGGTGGTGGCGCTCGCGCCGGCCCAGGTTGCGGTTTCCTTCTGGATTGCGCGGCTCACGCGGCGCAATCCGAAGATCGAGCAGCCATCCGTGTCGCCGTCCCTCCCCGGGTAAGCCGCTCACGGCGTTACCGCGATCACGCCGACGAAGCGCCGTCCACCTGGACGTCTGCGCCGGTGAGAAACGACATTTCCGGCGCCGCGAGGTTCAGCACCGCCGCGGCGATCTCCGCCGGCTGAGCGACACGCCCGGTCGGGTTCCCGTCCGCCGATTCTGGAAGGTCGTCGTCGTACATGCGGCGCAGAAGCTCCGTATCCGTGGACCCGGGGGAGATGCTCAGCACCCGTATGCCGTGGCGAGCGTTGGCAAGAGCCGCCGCGCGGGTCAGGCCGAGCACCGCGTGCTTGGCGGCGGAGTACGCGCCCCAGTCCGCTGATCCGCCGCTGCCGAGCACGGACACGGTGTTGATGACGACGCCACGCTCGCGGCTGCGCATGACCGGAATCTCGGGGAGACCGCCCTCGGGACCCTCGATGCCGGCATTGTTGAAGGCGATGTCCAGCCCGCCGTAGGTGTTCACGCACTGTTGGACGAACGCTGCGACCTCGCGTTCCTCGCGCACGTCGGCTTGCATGAAGCGGGCTTCACCGCCCGCCGCGCGGATGCTGGCGGCGACCTGTTCGCCCAGCGCCTGGCGGCGTCCGCAAAAGAACACGCGGGCGCCCCCGGCCGCGAAGGCGCGGGCAGTAGCCTCGCCGATGCCCGAGGTTGCTCCGGTAATCAGGACGACGCGGCCGGCGAAGCGGTCGTTGTTGGCCGGCTGCCGGGATCGGGCGGCGGGAGAGGGCGTACCGGCGAATGGTGTTCCGAGGAAACGCGCCGTGGAGCCAGGCGAAAGGAAAACGCACGAAACAGGCCGGCGGAGGGTGCCATGCCGCCGGGCGCCGCGCACAGCTCTTTTGCCAGTTTATTCCGAAACTCGAACTTCAGATCCGCACACTACGAGATCTCCATCAGGCACAGGCGACTGACGGATTCGACTCTCGGTCACCCGGTAGACCGACCCCGGCTCCCGCCTGAGCGAGATCTCGGCACGCACCCCGGAACCAAGAGCGCCCGCGAGTACCCGTATCCGCCTTGCGTCTTTCTATCGATAACGGTAATGTAGTACACGTGCCCTATCGATGGAGGTGGTAATGGAAAAGGTCATCCTTTCGCCAAAGTTCCAGGTAGTCATCCCCCGCTCAGTTCGTGAGCTTCTCAACCTGAAGCCGGGTCAGCAGATCCAGGTCATCCCCTACGAGAATCGGATCGAGTTCATTCCCCTGCGTTCTGCGCGCGAGTTGCGAGGCTCGCTACGCGGAATGTCAACCGATCTCACGCGTGACCCGGATCGCCTGTGAGCTCATCTCGTCCCCACGGGCTCGCCGTCGTCGACTCTTCCGGTTGGCTCGAGTACCTGGCTGATGCGTCGAACGCAGACTTCTTCGCTCCGGCCATCGAAGAACCGGACCGCCTGGTTGTTCCGACGCTGAGCATTCTCGAGGTGTTCAAGTGGATCTACCGAGAGCGCGGAGAAGATGCGGCCCTCCAAGCCGGGGCTCTCATGCAGCAAGGCTTGGTCGTCAAGTTGGATGTGACGCTTTCGATCAGGGCGGCAAAGCTCATCCTGGAGCACAAATTACCTCTGGCAGACAGCGTCATCCTCGCGACCGCCCGCGCACATGACGCAACCCTCTGGACGCAGGACGCCGATTTCAAGGACCTACCTGGGGTGAGATTCCAGCCGAAGGCCGTAGTCTAACAAGCCTATGTCCTAAATTGCGCGATTCCCGATTGAAACCGGGTGCCCTATAACGCCGTCTTATGCGCCGTTAACTGAAATAGGGACAATCTCCAGGTGGAGAAGCCTCGGATCCTGAGCCCGCGTGGATTCTGGGAACTCCATCGGGAGGGTGCTGCGTAAGGCGCGGCGCAGCCGAACCTGTGCGTGCACGGGATCGGCGGCCGGACATCCGAGGTATCGTGCTATGCGGGAGACCGGCCCCGTCGCGTAGAACATTCTTCCAAGGCGTAGCAACCAGCCTGTTTCAGTCGAGCCTTTGCAGTTGAATGGCTCTTACCCGGCTGAAGCCGGGTATCGCCTGCTCCGTAGCTGTATGCAATTCCTGCACTTTCGCCTCGAAGTTCGGTTTAATAGCCGCCCATCGCTGGGGGCCGTGCTCGGCTCGCACTTCGATGGTTATGTCGTTTGGTACCTTCAGACCTTGGTTGCGCCGGTGCCAGAAGAGGCTGGCCACAGCGGCTGCAAGGCGCCCCGCGTCAGCCCGTGCTTCCTCCAAGAGGATGATGTCATGGCCAGCGCCGGATGAACGGCGCAGCACCACAGCTTCTGCGTCGGGGAATTCCAGATGCGGGACCAGAACCACAGTCACAGGTACACGGGAGAACTCCCTCCGGAAAAAGCGGAGGAGTGAGGTTGGATCTTCTTTCGGCTGAGCTGCTATACGTAGTCCAGACCGGATACTCGGATTGTTGGTGTAAAGGATTCCCAAGTCTGAGCTTTCATCCGGCTGAAGAGTATCACCTGTACTCTGAGCGAGTGCGGCCCCTGGAAGTATTCCCGCTAAAACAAACAGGGACAGCGAAACTCTCGTGAGCCCCATCATCTTGCGCATACTCCCTCCAATAATGAAATCATGTGTATTCGGCTACGGCAAGCGAGTAAGGAGAGCCTTCAGGAACACTACGCTGGATAGCATACCCAGTGGTCTTCACTTTCCCGGTAGCAATCGAACTCGACAGGCCCCCCACCATCATCGCCGGGATCCTTTTCCTCTTCACAAGTCGGGCCATCCGGGTCGCATTCTTCATCACCACCCCCGCCTCCACCCGAACCGGGATAGCAAGTGCTGGGCGAGAGATCCCCGGTTACGTAAGATCGCTCCCCGGTACTCCAGTCTCTGGTTGAATCTGTCCTGGCCGTGACGGTCATAGTCTGGCCGCACGTCACCGAGATAAAAGTGGAGTGAAGATTAGTCTAACCATCGGAAGAATGTCCAACCACTGAGTATGGGGAGCAGCTCGCCCTCACTTCGAGGACAGCCTAAACCCCGTGTCCATCAAAGCGGGGGAAGACCAGGGCGACGTTCCGCGGCGTGACCTTCCTCTCTGCGGATACCATGCGCGAAGGTGCGCGCTTCTGACAGCGGTTGGGTCGAAGCGCGCGATCCGGCTCCGCTCGCCCTCCGATCGCCCCCCGATAGGCGAGCCGTGCACCGCCTCACGACGAGTAGTATGCCGCGTTCTCCTCTATGTAGCCGTGCGTGAGGTCGCAGCCATAGGCGGTCGCGCTTCCCTCCCCCACCCCGAGATCCACGCGGATCTCGACCGGGTCGCCCGCGAGCAGCTCGCGCAGCCGCGCTTCGTCGTACTCCACCTTGCGGCCCTCGCTGAAGATGTGGGTGTCGTTGATCCACACCGAGATCCGGGCCGGCTCGATCTCGCAGTCGAAGCACTTCCCGACGGCCATCAGCACCCGCCCGATGTTGGGGTCCGCGCCGAAGGCCATCGTCTTGATGAGCGGCGAGTTGATGAGCGACTTCGCGATCCGGCGCGCCTCGGCGCGCTTGGCCGCGCCGCGCACCGCCGCGCGCAGCAGCTTGGTCGCGCCCTCGCCGTCGCGCGCCAACATCTCCGTCATGCGCAGGCAGCCGGCCTGCAGCGCGCGGAAGAAGTCGTCTTCCGCCACTTCACCGGCGAGCCCGTTGGCCAGAATCGCGCAGCTGTCCGAGGTGCTGGTGTCGCCATCCACCGAGAGCATGTGGAAGGTGTCCTCCACCGCGGCCCTCAGCATCCGGTCGAGCACAGCGGCGTCGAGGGCCGCATCGGTGAAGATGTAGACCAGCATGGTGGCCATGTTGGGCTCGAGCATCCCCGATCCCTTCCCCACCAACGTGATCGTCGCCTCACCCACCGGGAGCGAGAGCGCCTTGGGGTAGGTGTCGGTGGTCATGATCCCCTCCGCGCCACGCAGCGGATCGCCCACGAGATCCATGGCCATCCCCCGAAGCCCGTTCTCGATCCGCTCGATCGGGAGCTGCTTGCCGATCACGCCCGTGCTGCTCATCAGCACCTCATCCGCCGAGCACCCCAGCTC
>JACDHR010000075.1 GCA_013820915.1 Gemmatimonadota bacterium | reverse complement strand
CCCGTCCTCCGCCACCGGTCCACCGAGTACAGGCCCGCGCCGCCCAAAATCAGCGCCAGCAGACCGGCGATGTAAAGCAGGTTGACTTCGTAGCCCGGCATCCCGAACTCCGGCCCTTGCGGCCCCATTCCGGTGATGTTCATGAAGCTGAAGCCGTGCGGCAGATGGACCACGAACATCGCCACGAGCATGTTGCTGATGAGCAGGGCGGAGACGATGGCGACGAACGCGCCCGCCACGAGCGCCAGCCCGCCGAGCAATTCCAGGAGCGCAACGGACCAGGCGGTCGCGGCCCCGCCGGGGATTCCCATCATCTGGAGCATGCCCTGGAAGCCCTCCGTTCCATCAGCGATCTTGTCCCACCCGTGATACACCATGCCGAACCCGAGAATCAGGCGCAGCGGAAGCGGGGCCCAGTCACTCCACAAGCGGTTCATGCTCGCCTCCATGCCGAAGTTGGTGGTAGTGGCGGGGAACGCGCCCCGCGTACCAAGTGGCCAACGAAGGATTTCTGATACGGAAAATGAACCAACGCAATAATTGCACCACCGTCTTCCTGTTTTCCGATGGTGCATGGTCACGCACGTCGTCGTGCCGGTGCCGAGGCGCGGGTGCGCCCGGAAGGGAATTTTTCGAATCGGTGGCCGGTCGGGGGACGGCTCGCAAGGTTTGTGCATCCCGCCGGAGCAGCGATGCTCGACGAGCCGGGGGCGACAACGGAAGAAACCAATGGACTTGAAGTCGGGACAGCTCTACTGGCTGACCGGGAGCGACCAGCCCCCGCACTATCCGGTGCTGGGGCGGGACGTTGTCTGCGAGGTGGCCGTGGTCGGCGGCGGGATTACCGGCGCGCTTGCCGCGTATTACCTGGCCGAAGCAGGGATCGAGGTGGTGCTGGTCGACAAGCGTTCCGTGGCGCGTGGCAGCACCAGCGCGAGCACCGCGCTCCTGCTCCCCGAACTGGACACGCACCTCGGCCGCCTCATCGACCTCGTTGGTGAAAAGCACGCGGTACGCAGCTACCGATTAGGGGTCCGGGCGATCGATGCGATCGAGACGCTTACGCGCACGCTGGGCGATCCGTGCGGCTTCGAGCGCAAGCCAAGCCTGTACCTGGCGTCCAGCGAACGAGATGCTGACGAGCTCGCGCGCGAGTGGGAACTTCGCCGCAAATACGGCATCGACGTTGAGCTGCTGGGTCGTGCGGATCTCGAGGCATGCTACTCCTTTCGGCGGCCCGCGGCGCTGCGCTCCCGCGCGGGAGCGCAGGTAGACCCATTCCGGCTGACGCTCCGCCTGATCGAGCGCGCGTGGCAGCATGGCCTCCGCGTATACGAGCACACGGCGGTCATCGGCTACGAGCCCCAAGCGGGCGGAATCACCCTGCTCACCGGTGGCGGACCGAAGGTGCGGGCTCGCCGGGTGGTGTTCGCCACCGGGTACGAGTCGCAGCAGCACCTTCGCCAGGCGACGGTTCAGCTCACCAGCACCTACGCCGTGGCCAGTGAGCCGATCGAGCGCTTCCCCGGCTGGCCGGACCGCTGCCTGATCTGGGAAACGGCGCGGCCGTACCTGTACCTGCGCACCACGGCGGACAACCGCGTCCTGATCGGCGGGGCGGATGAGGAGTTTCAGGATCCCGGGCGGCGTGACGCGTTGCTGCCGGAGAAGTGTCGATTTCTGCGCGAACAGTTTCGAGAGATGTTTCCGGAGATCCGGTTCGAGGCGGCATACACCTGGGCGGGAACCTTTGGCGGTACAGGGGACGGGCTGCCTTACATCGGCGAGGCGCCCGATTTTCCGGGCGCCTGTTTCGCGCTCGGCTACGGCGGCAACGGGATGACCTTCGGCATGATCGCCGCGGAGATTCTCCGCGACCGGTACCTCGGGCGAGTCAACCCGGACGCGGAGATCTTTCGCTTCGGCCGCTAGGCCGCTCCGTCCTCCGCGAGCCGGATCTCGACCTTGGCGTCGCGGATGCGCGCGTCGAAAGCAACCTGCGGCTGGGTGGCCGGCCCGTGCCGGATGCTGCCGTCGCGCAGGTCGAATACGGAATGGTGCCAGGGGCATTCGACGTAGGGGCCGTTGACGTCCCCCTCGTGGAGCGGTCCCCCGGCATGGCTGCACACGGCGCCAATCGCGTATACCGCGTCGCCGTCGCGGTAGACCAGGACTTTTTTGCCGTCCAGCTCCGCGCAGCGTGGTTGGCCGTCCGGGAGATCGGCCGCGTCGAGCACCGGCGTCCAATCTTCGGGACCCTCGAAGGATTCGCTGTGATCGACGCCCACCTTGTGCTTGTATACGAGGTGCCCGCCCAGCCATGCCGACGCACTGGTGAGCCCCAGCGCCAGCGAAGAGAAGAAAAGGCCTCGCCGACGGCGGCCGTTGTTGCGGTCGCGGAGAGAAAGGACATAGAGGCCGAGCCCGACGCTGTTCAGGAGCCCGTGCAGCGTCGCGGGCGTCGCCGACCACTCCGGGAAGGTCGAGTAGTCGGCGAGACCGGTGAGGGCGGTCGGCACGGCGGACGCGGTGCCGACCGCCGTCAGCCGGTCCCCCACGCGGCGGGCGAAGTCATCGTCGCCCAGCGCCCCGATCGCGTCGAACGCGGCGCCCAGCGTCCAGGCGCCAATGGTGACGTCCGTCAGCACCGGGTGGAGCGGATGCCCCAGCCAGGTGCCGTGCAGTACATCGGCTACGTTGCGCGCCGGCTCCCCACCTCGGAGCACCGCGGCGTGGACCGCAAGCGAAGCCTTCATTCCCGCGTCGGCGACGGCCGGCATGTGGTCCAGCGAATCCCCGACCCTTCGGGTCAGGGATTCTTTCCCCGCAGTGGGAGCGGACATACCCGGTTCCTCCGAAAGGGTGAGGTGAAACGTGCGGGACTCCGCACCGTGCGCGCGCTCAGTTGCGGACCTCGATCACCGCGACATCGCGGTAGTTTAGTACGCTGACGATGAGCCAACGATCTTTGCTGCGCACGCAAGTCGTGCACCGGAGCGATTCAGCGGCACGTGGGCGGCGCGCTTCTCTTCCGGAACGCTGCCGCTTTGGGAACGGATGAGCCGCGTGAGGAGGTTTCAGCCGGCGGCTTCGCCCACGAGTTCGACTAGCTCGCGCAGCACGTGATACGCAGTGGCCTGGGCTTCCTGGATACGCGGGATGTGCTGGGACGGGGTGACGATCACGTGGTCGGCGAGCCCTTCGGCGAGGATGCGGCCCCCATCGTAGCCGACCAGCGCGACCGTGCAGAGTCCGCGGTGGCGTGCTTCCTCCAGCGCTTGGATGACATTGCGCGAGCTGCCGCTGGTGGACAGCGCAAGCGCCGCGTCACCTTGCCTGCCGTAGGCGATGATCTGGCGGGCGAAGATCGCGTCCGTCCCGATGTCGTTGGCGATCGCGGTGAGAATGGCGGTGTCCTCCGTCAGGTCGAGCGCGCGCCGGGCGGGCCAGCCGTGCGGCGGGCTGCGGAAGTCGGCGACGACATCCATCGCGTCGGTGGCGGAGCCGCCGTTGCCGAAGACCAGGAGCGCGCCGTTCGCATCGAACACGGCGCGCAGCGCGGCCGCGGCCGCACACAAATCAGCCCGCCCGCCGGTCACCGTCCGCACCCGCAGCTCGCCGACTTCCTCGGCCTTCATGATCACGGAGCGTCGCACGTCGGCGAGCACCGCGTCCAGGTCGTGCTCCTGTTGGGCGAGGAACGGATAAAGGAAGCTGGACGCGCCGGAATCGTGCGTCGGCTGTGTTTGACGCCCCTCCAGCAGTCCCCGGTGCTCGAACAAGACGTGCACCAGCTCCCACAGGATATGGTAGAGCGTTTCGACCAGCTCCTGACGTACGAACGGATCGTCGCTCGGGGGTTTGAACTCCCACTCGGCGCCGACGGTGGAAAAGGCGATTGTGAGGCACCCGCGCTCGAGCGCTGCGGCGAGCGCGGCGCGAGCCTGTTCCGCGCCGTCCTCGCCCACCGCGGTACCGAAGCCGATTACGATATCGTCCGGCCCGGCCACGAGTCCGAGCTGGAGTGCGAGCAGACCGCCATCCGCCGTCAGGCCGATCGCCGGCAGCGCCCGTTTGCCGACGATCACCGGATGCACGAACTCGACGGCCACGTGTCGCGCGTCCGAGCGGGCGGCGGGCGAGGCGCCGAGGGCGATCAGCCGCCCGCCGCGCGCAAAGCGCTCCGCCACGCGGTGGCAGAGCCGCGCGATCCGCTCCGCTTCGGCGGCGAAGAACTTCCGGTTGGCCTCCGTGCGCCACTCGAGTAGCTCGTCGAGGCGCGCGGCGATCATCTACGTCAGGCTCCGACCGCCTCCGGCCTCCGCTCTGAAGAGGGTGGCGTGCCGTCGCCGCGCAAGAGCGCGATCCGGTACGCCGTCACAAAGCCGAGCAGGATTACGCCGGCGCCCGCGATCTGGACCGCGTAGCTGGGGAAGGCGCGCAGGTTGGCACCTCCGACCATCCAGTCTCCGGTTAGCGCCAGCAGCTGTGGTGCATACTTGATGATCAGCCCACCGACCGGTACCAGCACCGCGGCTCGCCAGCCGCCAAGCTGGAAAAGCCCCGCCGCCGCGACAGCCAGACCAGTCCAGAAGATCAGCGCGATCGAGTTCGTCTGAAAGATCTGGGAACTCGCGCCACCCGTAACGAACAGCCCGGCCAGTGCGCCCGTGACCATGCAGCAGGTGCAGCCCGTCGCCAGCGCGACACCCCCGATCGCCGTGCCGGAGGCCGCGGGCTTGGGCGACGGGAAGGCTCGCCAGAAGGCATAGCCGAGGAGCGCGGCAGCGCCGAGGTAAAGCAGCGCTCCCGCCACCTGCAGTGTGCCCCATGGCATCGCCCCGGAACTCATCGCCATCGGCGGGGTCAGTGCGGCGCCTACGCCGAGCAGGCCGAACGCGCTCACCGCGAGGTAGCCGGAGGTCCGCGCCATGCGCCACAGGCCATAGATAATAAGCCCGGCCGCTACCGCGATAAATATGGGGTGGACGATTCTGTTTGTTGCCCCGAGCCCGGCCGAGGCGGCGAGTGTCGCGGTCGTGGTCGCGGTCCCGCAGGCGCAGGCCATGAGGATTGCGGTGCCTCCGAGAGCGGTGCGGGGAGGAGTGAATACGCGAGACATGGGCAACCTCTTACAGGGAGGGGTGAATGGCCGCCGATCGGTACAAAGTTGATTTGTAGCGCAACCGGAGCGCCGCCGCAAGGGCTCACGCGGTCACGCGGTATCGAAAGGGATTGCGGCGACGGATGGAGACTACCTGCGGGGGGTCGATAGATGCGGATCCAGTACGTCCCGCAGCCCGTCGCCAAGGAGGTTGAAACCGATTACCACCAGACTGATGGCAAGCCCCGGGTAGAGCATCAGTTGCGGCGCACTGAGCAGAAAGGGCCGCGCATCGTTGATCATCGCCCCCCACTCCGGCGTGGGCGGCTGTGCTCCCAGGCCGAGGAAGTTCAGTGCCGCGAGCGCCAGGATCAGCTCGCCCATCTCAAGCGTAGCCAGCACGACCATCGGCGGCACAACGTTGGGGAGGATGTGGCGAAAGATGATGGACGCCTCGCTGATGCCGAGGCTCCGGGCCGCCTCCACGAAGGGGCGCTCGCGCAGCGCCAGCACCATGCCGCGCACGATACGGGCGTAGCTCGCCCACCAGACGCTGACCAGCCCGATCATGACATTTTCGATGCCCGGCCCCAGCGTGCCGGCGATAGCGAGCGCCAGCAGCAGTCCGGGGAACGCCAGCAGAACGTCCACCAGCCGCATGAGAAAATCATCGATGAACCCGCCGTAGTACCCTGCCACCGCGCCTACGGTTACTCCGATGGAGAGGATCAGCGCTGCCGCCACGGTCACCGTGCCCAGGGACCAGCGGGAGCCGTGGAGGAGCCGGCTCAGCAGGTCGCGCCCGAGATGGTCGGTACCGAGCGGGTGCTCGATGCTCGGCCCTTTCAGGCGCCGGAGCGCGTCCACCGTCGTGGGATCGTGGGGAGAGAGGAGGGGCGCCGCCAGCGCGAGCACTGCCAGCAGCACGATCATGCCCAGCCCGGTCAGCGCCAGCGGACTACGCACCAGCCGCCGCCACAGGGAAACCCAGGCTGACGCAGGCTTATCCGCCATTCCCTTCCCCCTCTCCGGCCCCGGTAAGGCGCACACGCGGATCCAGCCAGACGTAAGCCAGATCCACCAGCAGGTTCAGCAGGACGAAAACGGTGCCCGTGAAGATCACGAACCCCTGGATCGTAGGATAGTCGCGATCGTAGATCGAGTCCACCAGGAACTTCCCGATCCCCGGCCAGGCGAAAACGGTCTCGACCACCACAGCCCCCGCCAGCAGCCCACCGAAGCGCATGCCGGTCAGCGTCACGATGGGGTTGAGCGCATTGCGCAGCGCGTGCCGCACCACCACGCGCCGCTCCGGGAGCCCCTTGGCGCGCGCGGTACGAACGTAGTCCAACTGCAACTCCTCTAGCACCGTGGAGCGGCTCAGGCGGGTCAGGCTGGCAGCGCCGCCCACCCCCAGCGTAAGTGCGGGGAGCACCAGATGCTGCCAGGTTCCCCACCCCGCCACCGGTAGCCATCCGAGCGCCACCGAGAAGAGCAGGATGAGCAGGTAGCCCAGCCAGAAGTTAGGGATCGAGGCGCCCAGCAGCACCCCGATACGGGAGGCGTGGTCGAGCCCCGAGTCGCGGCGTGCGGCGGAGATTACGCCGAGCGGGATACCGACGAGCAGCCCGATGAGCAGACCGGCCAGCGCGAGCAGGAAGGTGGCCGGGAAGCGCTCCACCAGCGCCCACAGCACGGGTTCTCCCGTCCGAAAGGAGGTGCCGAGGTCGCCGCGCACGGCATCCGCCAGCCAGTACCCATAGCGCACCGGGAAAGGGTCGTCCAGCCCCAGTTGCTCGCGCAGCCGCTGCACCGCCTCTTCGGTGGCGAGCTCTCCCGTCTGCCGCAGCAGGATCATCTGCGCGGGATCGCCGGGCGCCAGGTTCGCCAGACTGAAAGCGAGGAGTGAGATGCCCAGCCAGACCGGCGGAAGGGAGAGGATCCGTCGCCCGATGTAATGTGCCGGCACGCGCCTATCTCGCGATCCAGATGGAGGTCCACTCCTGGTTGGCGCGTGAGGGATGCGGGTTGAATCCCCGCACACGCTCCTTCAGCGCGTAAATACGGTAGATGCCGGCCAGCGGAATGGCCGCGACCTCCTCGTCCAGCAGCAGGCGCATCGCCTCGGCCGCCCTCCGCCGTGCCTCGTCGTGGTCGGGAGCGGCCAGCGCCCGTTCGACCAGAGCGTCGTAGTGCGGACCCGGAGCCATGAAGACCGCATTACGGATGTTGGCCGGAGGATACCAGCGCAGGCTGAGCAGAAAGGCGGGATTGGCGTCGTTCTGGTTCGGCAGCTCGATGTCCAGATCGAACTGCCCGCTGTTGAGGCGGGAGGTGAAGGCGCCGGGGTCGAGCGGCTCGATCCGCACCTGGATCCCGACCTGCGCCAGATTGGCCTGGACGTATTGGGCCAACGCCGCATCGATCGAGCGGGGCTGCGGGATCAACAGCAGAGAGAGAGGCCGCCCATTCCTGCTCCGCATCCCGCCCCGCCCCACCTCCCACCCCGCTGCGTCCAGGAGTCGCCGCGCCTCGTCCGGATCGTACGGAATGCCTTCGATCATACTCGCGTACTCCCCCAGCACGGCCGGGGGATTGACGGTATGCACCCGTTGGGCGTGCCCCTCGAGGATCCGCTCGACGAGTGCCCGGCGATCAACCGCCAGAGCAACGGCTCGACGCAGCGTGGGGTCACCCAGCAGGTCGTGGGGCGGGCTGCCCTGCAGGTTGATGTACATCAGGATCACCCCGCCCGGCGGCGCCGCCACCACCTGGATTCCGCGCGCGGCCCCGAGGGCGGCAACCATGCTGCGGTTCACGTCGAAAGTTACATCCACCTCGCCGGATCGGAGCGCCAGTGCCCGCGTGTTCTCGTCCGGGATGAAGCGGAACGTGAGCCGCTCAAGCCTCGCCGGCTCTCCCCAATACTCAGGGTTGCGCAGCACCGTGAAGCGATCGTCCCGTATGTACTCGTGGAAACGGAAGGGGCCGGTGCAGACGGGGTGGTCGGAGGGGTCGGTTCCCGGCGCATAGATCGAGTAGTGGGGATGGACGAGCTGCTCGACGAGGCGCAGGTTGGGGCGGGCGGGGCGGATGTCCACTGTGCTGTCGTTGACGATCAGCACCGACTCCTCGTTCAGATAGCTGTGCCGGACCGTCTGTGCCACCCGGTCCAGCGCCTGCTTGACCGCGGCGGCGTTCAACGGCTTGCCGTCATGGAAGCGGACATCCCGGCGGAGGGTAAAGCGGAAGGTGTTGTCGCCGATGTACTCCCACCTCGTGGCCAGCAAGGGCTCTGGCCGGAAGTCATGCGTGAGGCGAACCAGCGGCTCGCAGATTCCGGCGTTCAGCGGGTGGATCCCCAGGCGCTCGCGATAGGCCGCGAGCATGAACTCGTCCTGCCCGACCCCGACGACCAGCTCCTGTACCGCGGCAGGTTCGGCCGCCCCGGACGCCGGCTCGGCCCGCCCGCAGCCAACCAGGACGGCCAGCAGCAAAACCGGCAGCACCGACGAGCCATAACGCTCCGCTCCCGAGCTGCCTCGCGCTTCCAACCGATTGCGGGAAGAAACAGGGTGGGACGCGTGCACTGACCTCAAAAAGCGACGCTCACGCCGCCGTAGACGTGCCGTCCGAGGAGCGGGTTGTAATAGCGCTGCCGGAGATCGTTGAGCAAGGTGAAGAACAGCGCCAGGCAGATGACGAACCAGCTCATGATTTTTTCGCGTGAAGGGCGTCGGGCCAATGCAGGATCCATTCAGGCACGCCGAACGGCTGCGGTCGCTTCAATGCGGGTGCGCGTGGGCGCACGCCTCGGGCCCCAATTGGTGACAGTCGCAGTTCGGATCGATGCAGGCGCCGTGTCCCTGGTGCATCAGCTCCTCGAATTCGTCCTGGAAGCGTCGCCCGCCCTCGATCCCACCGCGCTCCGTCAGGCGGAAGCGGTCGCCGCCCGCGGCCTCCACCAGGCCGGCGCCGGCCATTGCCTGCAGGTCGACGGCCAGGCTCGACGCGGCATCTTCGGTCAGGAAGACCGCCAGCTCCTTCACGCCGGCCGCGTCGCCCAGCCCTTCGCCGCGCATCCAGAACATCACCTGGAGCACCTCGTCGCGTCGGCGGATCGCGTCCGTGAAGTCGTCAGCCATGCTCCGCCGCCTCCGCCGGCAGCGCGTTCAGGAAATCGCCGATCGCCCGCAGCGCCGCGGGGACCGAGCGACGGACGGCGGGGCTCAGCTCCAGGGAAAACTCCTCCGTCTCGGCGGGCTGGCAGCCGATGATGCGCACCACTGGCGGCAGGATGCCGAGCGCCCGCGCCATCAGGAGCACCCGGCCGGGTACGACCTCGTGGAGGTCTCTGGCCAGCAGCGGGCGCTCCGCCTCCGGGATCGCCTCGATGGCGGGGACCTCGGGCTCCAGCACGTAGAGAGTGCCAGGCGCGCCGCCGCGGTCCACGGCGTCCACCACCACCAGCGCGTCGCACCCCTCCATCAGCTCATGCACCAGCCCCAACCCGCCGATCCCCACCTCCACCGTCCGCACGCCGGGAGGCAGCGGCCCGGCGCTCTCCAGCGCCTGTACGACGGCGGGGCCGAAGCCGTCGTCGCCCCGGAGCACGTTGCCGACGCCCGCAACCACGACGCGCCGCACCGGGGCGAGCTCAGTAGCCGGGCGACAGAGCCGGCTCGCGGGCCGGCAGCGGCTCCGGGGGAGCCGCACCCATCCACCCCGCCACCCGCGCGGGTGCCCAGGCCAGGAGCGCCACCGCGACGGGAAGAAATACGTGCTGGCTCAGCATGTGGGCCATGTCGACCGAGCCGCCCAGCGGCGCGGCCCCGATCCCCGCGGCCAGCGAGTGGGTGCATGCGACCCCCGTCGCCATCCACAGCGCCCCGAAGCCGATCAGCCCACCGCGAAGCATCGCGCCCGGTCGCCCCCGCACCCCGTCCAGCAGGAACGGGTACACCGCCAGCACCGCCCCAAACATGGCGAGCACGACGGAGAGGGGGAAGATCACCCCGTACAGCGACCCGTGGTCAGGCGGCTGGAAGAGGGTATAGCGGTAGGCGATATAGCCGAGCAGGCTGACGCCCGAGAGGAAAAGCAGAGCCCGAAAGCCCGCCCAGCGGCGGCTCCCCCCGCGGGCCGTGCCATTGGACTTGGCTGCGCTGCGCTCCATCATGCCACCTCCTTGTTCCATGCGTTCGCGCCCGCGGCTCCTTCCGCGGGTCGATTCCCACGCGACAATCGGATCCGGTCGCCATGCACCGCAACGGGAAGCACCTCCAGGCGCCCCTCGCCGCCGTCACGCCGCCGGCCGGTCCGCGCGTCGAAGCGGCAGCCGTGGGCGGGACAGACCAGCTCATCCCCCTGCAGCCGACCCGCGTCCAGCGGAAGATAGCTCCCGGGGCAGGCGTTGCGGAAGCCGTACACCTCGCCGTCGACGTTTACGAGCAGCACCGGGATCTCGTCGACCATCGCTCCCCGCATGCTCCCCGGCGGCACCTCCGCCGTCCGCGCGAGCTCGGTCCAGACGACGGGCGGCCTGCCGTTGATCGTCAGGCGCTCCAGCGGGACGAACGCCGTCGCCGGCGCCGGCTTCGCCTCTTCCGGGAGGTCCAGCTCGGCCAGCCCATACAGACCGAGAAGGGTGCGAACGACTGGGTCCTGAAGGGCGCGGTCGAGAAACTCGGCGCCGCCGTGGTTGCGCAGCACGCCTACCAGCCGGCCGAGCGCCTCGTGGTGGAGCATGTCCAGCCCGCTCAGCAGCGCGACGGCCTGCTCGCGAGTCGCCGAGTCCGGGTGGTTCTCGAAGATGGCGACCAGATCGTCGAGCTGCCGGATCAGGTTGCGATAGGTCTCGTGGGAGATCTCGCGCGGAGCCATGCCATCCGGTCCCCCGGGCGTCACGATGGCCCCTACAACCCGGCGCCGGCGAGCAGCACACCGGCCAGGCGGTCTATCTCGCGGACGGCGGGACTGTCGGTTCCCGCCGCATCCAGCAGCGCCCTGCCGTCGAGGTCGGCCCGCAGGACCGCTTCGTCGTGCGGGATCTCGGCCAGAAGCTCCAGGCCGTGCCGCTCGGCGTAGGTGCGGATCGCCTCGGACTCCGCCGCGTCGCGCACCTTGTTGGCCACCAACCGCACCTGGTCGATACCGAGCTCCTGCGCGAGTTCGTACACTCGACGGGCGGTCTCCAGCGAGCGGTAGTACGGCTCCGCGACCGCCAGCAACACGTCGACATGCCGCGTCGTTCCCCGGCTCAGGTGCTCCAGGCCGGCCTCCATGTCGACCACCAGCTCGCGGTCCCCGTTTGCGTACTCCAGCAGATCGGCGATCACGTAGCGGGCGACGGAGTGGGCGCGGCATTTACAGCCGCGGCCGGCGTGCTCCACCTTGCCCATGACTAGCAGCCGAACCCCGTCGGGCGCGGGGGTGCCGTAGCGGTCGAGCACCTCGTCGATCGGAATCTTCAGCTCCGAGGGCGGATCGGCGTTGGGATCTTCCTTGCGGACGAGCAGATCGCCCGGCAGCGCGACCAGCTCCTCGCTGGTGCCCGCCGTCACCCCGAGACTTTGCGCCAGATTCGGGTTGGTATCCCCGTCGATGGCGACCACGCGCAATCCCCTGCGGCCCATCAGGCGCGCCATCGTGCCCGAGATCGTCGTCTTGCCCGATCCTCCCTTTCCAGCGATCGCAATGCGCATCGGTTCTCCTGTTGCTGATTCTGGCGAAACGAGTGAGTGTGCCCGAACTGGTCTACCGGCTCCCGCTCGCCGCCGCCGCCCCTCTTACCCGGCCCCTCCGTTCGTACTCGGACCAGCCGAGCAGGTCGATCGGCGCCATGCCCCGGCTCATCGCCGCCACCACGGCGACCGCGACGCCGTAGAGCAGGTGGCCGAGCAGCACGACGGCCGCCGCGGGAACCCCCTCCCCCAGGGCGAAAAAGCCGGGGTTCGCCATTCCGTCGAGACGGCTGAGCGCGCCCAGCAGCGGCAGGAGCAGCCCCGATAGCGTCCAAAAGGCCGCACCCAGGAGCAGCCCCTTCACCAAGGCGTGCGGAAACGTCACCTCGGCACCACCCGGCAGCAGCGGCCAGGCCATCGCGAGCCCGACTGGGAACACGAGCCAGCCGCCCAGGAAGAAGATTGCGTATCCCAGCCAGAACGCCGCCGCGGGGTCCGACGTGAAAACGCCGCCAACCAGCCGCGGGACATCGACGAACGGAACTCCGAGCGCGGGCGAAAGGAAGAGCAGCGCCGTGAGCAGCACGGTGCCAGCCGCGCCACCCAGCGTCGCCAGCAGCGCCGAGGGGTGGGGGTTCAGAGCGACAGGTCTCAGCATCGCACACCTTCCGCCTTCAGGGAAGCGGGGAAGGGGGCGAGCGCCTCCCGCCGCGCAAGTTCGACCACCTCATCCAGCCGGCCAACGGCCGCGGGGCTCAGTTCCAGTCCGCCGCCAGTCTCCACCGGCTCCATCTCGATCAGCACCACCTCCTCCGGCAGCGCGTCGAAATGCCGGGCGATGACGAGCAGGTGATCCAGGTCCACCACCCCCGCTCCGGCTTCAAAGATCCGAGCCTGGACCTCCTCCGGGTCCGCGTCGGCTCCGGTCCAGCGGCTCACGTACACCTCGCCCGGCTCCCGCCCCCGCTCCATCCCCGCGATCAGCACCAGCCGATTGTACGGCGGATTGACGGCCAGCAGATCCTGCGACACATAGATCGCGCCGTAGTCCAGCTTGGTCACCCGCACCCCCGGCGGCCAGGTGTGCTCCGTCAGCGCGTCGACCGCAGCCAGCCCGAACGAGGCGTCCCGCTGCCACCAGTAGCCCACACCGGCGACCATGACCCGCGGCCCCGCCGCCACCGGATCGTCCTCCAGCGGACCGAGGTGCCACACCCTGGGGGCGGGCTCTCGGAGCAGCGGAGGCACGCCCGGCGCCGCGGGAGGCGCGCTCATTCGATCCCGCACCCGCAGGTGTTCACCTCGCGGGTAACGAGGTGGCGGTCATCGCTATGGATGTGCGTGGTGCAAGGCATGCACGGGTCGAAGGAGCGGATCGCGCGGAAGATGTCGATCCCGGTGAAGTCTTCCGGCTTGTCGTACTCCTCCAGAAGCGGGGTGCTTACCACCGCCTCCTCGTAGGCGCCGGCCTGGCCGAAGGGGTCGCGCGGCGAGGCGTTGATGGTGGACGGGGTGATAATCTGGTAGTTGATCAGCGCCCCTTTGTCCATTTCCAGGTGGTGCGTCAGGAAGCCGCGCCCCGCGCCCCAGAAGCCCACCCCGATGCGGTGGTCCTTGGGAACCTCGTAGGGAGTCGCCGTCCTGGTGTCGCCCTTCTTCATCAGGTCGAAGCAGATCAGCAGGTTATCGAACGCCACCAGCATGGAGTACAGGATGTGGTACGCGCGGTTGCGGTTGCGCTCGAAAGCGTTCCACTCCGTCGGGATTTCCCACTCGAATTCCATCGCCGGGAGCAGCGTCTTGGGCGCGTGCAGCTTCATGCTGTGCCCGGTCGCTTCCACGAAGCGGGTGTGCGGCAGCTTGGCCGCCGCGGCG
>JACDHR010000368.1 GCA_013820915.1 Gemmatimonadota bacterium | reverse complement strand
CGCCAGCCATCTTCGGGCATCATGGCCGGCCGGCGCCGTATGTGGAGCGCCGGTTCCGGCAAGGCTTCCCGAAGCTTGCGCTCACCGCCGCCCGCGCCTGCGCGAACGCGGTCGTAGGCGTTGCGTAGCGTGATCCCCTGCGTAACCCCGTAGAACCAGTGCCCGCGCGAGAGATGCACCACGGGGATACTTGCCTCGCAGAGAAGCTGGATCGTCTGCGCGCTCACCGAGATGTTGCCGCAGATCACCAGTTGGCTGATGTTCTTGAGCTTGGCGCGCTCCAGCTCCTCCTCGCCCTTGGTGACGATCAGCACCTCACCGCGCTTGCCCACGCGCGCGCCCTGCTCCTGCACATAGAGCGGCAGCGCGTCCTCGCGCGCCGGGTAGAGGCGGCGCACGGCAGTGGCGCCCTCCGCTTCCGGGATCGGCGGGACCTGCCGCAGCGCCAGCGTCTCGCCCGGCAGGCAGATGCCGGAGCGCGAGCAGCCGTTAGACTTGGGGCTGTCCTCCAGCGGGTCGGGCAGCAGCGTGCGCATGGCGGCGGCGCGTGCGTCGTCGAGCAGGCGCAGTGTGCGTGCTTCCACGTCGGTGGTGAAAGGCACATCCACGCGAGTCTTCGAGCCCGCAAAGTAGAGCACGCCGTGATCGGTGCGGTAGCCGTGCTCGCGCAGCAGCAGCCCCTGCGCCATGAGCTGCACGCGCTCCGGCTCCCAGCTGCGCTCCGGGTTGTCCGGCACCCGGCCGCGCTTGGTCTCCACCGACACCGCCTCGTTGCCCGCGGTCGAGACCAGGTCCAGCTTGGCGGTCAGCCCGAGCCGGTCCGAGCCCAGGCTCACCGAGCGGCTGATCGTGGGCGGTTCGTCACCCTCGTCGCGCTCGCGGGCCCTGGTCTTCGGCGCGGGGTCGGCTTCGGGGTCAGGCAGCACATGCTCGAGCCGGTCCACGCGCCGGTGTACCTCGCGGCCCTCCTCAGTGTAGACGTTGTCCGCCCAGCGCCCCTCGACGTGCATCAGGTGGAAGAGGCGCGGACAGTAGGCATACTCGTTGAGCATGCGCACGGGGAGGAGGTCTGGGGGAGCCACCTGGTCGGTCATCGGCGCTGCCTTACTGGAGGTTTACATGGTAAGAGAGTGGCGGTAGATTCCGGTCAACAGCGGTCAACACAGGAGGTGAACCATGACCACGAGCCGGAAGCTGACCCTGACGGCCAAACGTCAGGCCACCCTGCCCGCCGCGCTCTGCGAGGAACTGGGCGTGGGACCGGGCGATACGCTGACCCTCGAGCGCCGCGAAATCGAGGGCGAGCCGGTCTGGGTGCTGCGCGCGCCGAAGCCGGACTGGTCGTGGCTCGGCGCGGCGCGGAAGTATGCGCAGAGCAGGTCCCACGATTGGGACGATATCGAGCGGAGCATCGCGCGGGGCTGGGCCGGTGACGCTCGGCCTTGATACTTCCATCGTGCTGCGGCTGCTCACCGGCGAGCCGGAGGCGCTGGCACGCGCCGCCACGCGGCGGTTGGAGCAGGCCGTAGCCGACCAGGAGACGGTGATCGTCACGGATCTCGTTGCCGCGGAAGTCTACCACGCGCTGCAGCACCACTACAGGATGCCGGAAGTCGAAGCGCGGGCGCTGCTGCGGCGCTTGCTCGCTTCGGGTGTGGTCCACCTGGATCCGTCCGGCGCGCTGGCGGCGTTCGAGCCTGCGGGGGGCGCCGGGCTGCTCGACCGTCTGATCCACGCCCGCCATCAGGAAGCCGGGGCCGCGACGCTGACCTTTGACAAACGACAGGCGCGGCTGCCGGGGGCGCTGCTGCTCGGGTCGGATGTGTCCGATCGGTAACCGTTCTACCGGTGGGGAGCGATCCCCACCGGTCGATCACGGCGGTTCCAGATCCAGCACCTGCCCCTCGGTGTATCCCGTCACATGGCTGGCAACGACGACCGCGCCCAGCCGCGGATCGTAGACGGCGACGGCGCCCGCGGCCGAGCCGTGCAGGCGGTGGAACGCCAGCCCGTAGCGCCAGATCGGCGCGCGCCCCTCGATCACCACCAGCGCCCCGCGCGGGATGGGCGGCAGCGGGGGGAGTGGCTCCTCGGGCGTGACGGGGCGATCCACGCCGATCGAGTAGAAGACGGGGTCAGGCATGGGAGAAGAAAGCTTCGCGCAGGTGGTTCGGCGGGGTCGGGCTCCTTCGCCAGCGCCCGGATGGTGTCGCGTGGCAGGATGCGGCAGCCGTAGAGCACCGCGCGGCTTGCTACCGCCTCCTTGACGGTCTTCCCTTCCTTGTCGAGCACTTCCGAGTAGAGGTGGCGCAGCAGATCGAGCTGCCCGACGGCGGCGAGGCCGATCAGCGGAGAGGCGTCGCTGACGACGATCACAGGCGGCCGAGTTCCCGCAGCGTCTGAAGATCTTCCTCGAACTCCGTCACATCGTAGTGCAGGGGAATGCCGCGGCTGGCGAGCAGATGCTGGAAGCGCAGGCGCTCCATGCCGGCGAGCCGTGCGGCTTGCGCGAGCGTCAGGCGCTCACGCTCGAAGAGCAGGAGGGCGAGCTCCTGGCGCAGTTCCGCCTCGCTCATCTGCGCGGCCTGCAGGACATCATCGGGTATGGTCACGCTCACGCGATCGCCTCCATGCCAGGGGGATTCTTGTTCCACACTCGAAGATGCCGCCACCGGTTTCGAGAAGCAAACAGGAGACTGCCTGCGCGCCGAAGGATGCGCCGAGCGATCAGTAGCATGGCCGACCTTCCGGCCGCTCGTGGCGCGGGTAGACGCCGCACCTGCGGTCCTCCGGCTCCAATCCGCCTTGCCGTTGCCGTAGTTGTCCGGGACCTCATTGCGTGCATGCTCCGCCGCCTACCCGGTGAAACAGAAATGGCAAACGTGACTATATTGTAACCGTTGTAGTCACGTCACTGCGACGAACGATACGCGCTTCAGAAGGAGGTGAGGTCATGGAGGTTTCGGTGCGTGAGCTGAAAGCCAGGCTCTCGGCGTATTTGCGTCGGGTACAGCACGGCGAAGAGGTCGTCGTTACGAATCGGGGCATGCCGATCGGTCGAATCGTGCCGGTTACCCCCGAGCGTGAAGTAACCGAAGCCGACACCGTGAGGGCGCTGCGGCGGTTGCCGTGGATTCGGGCGGGGAGCGGTGGCAGGCCGCTCGGCGCCGCCGATCCGCTTCGGGTCCTGCCCGGAGAAAAGACGCTGTCCGACATCGTGCTCGAGGAACGGGGTTGATTCTCTATCTCGATACCTCGGCGCTAGTCAAGCTCTACGCCGACGAGGCCCACTCCGACACGGTTCGCGAGGCGATCGGGCGGGCGGAGTTTCGTGGCTGCCACATCATAGGATATGCGGAGGCGTGCGCGGCGCTCGCCCGCCGGGTGCGGGAGAACCAGGTCGCGGCCTCCGTACTGGCAGCAAGAATTGAAGAGCTGACCCGAGACTGGCAACATCTTGATGTGGTCGAGGCGACGTGGCCGCTGATTCACCGGGAGGGGCAGCTCGCGGTGCAGTTCGGTTTGCGGGGGTACGACAGCGTGCATCTCGCGGCGGCAGAGGCGGTAGCGAGCCGTGTCGAGCCTTCGAGCAACTTTCGGTTCGTCGTGTTCGATGCAGCGCTGGCGGCGGCGGCTGGCGAGCTCGGTTTCGAGACGCGGGGCGCGGCGTAGCTGCAGGGAGCACGGCGACGCCACGAGTCTTCGTACGATGAAGAGGGGATCATCTCTGGTCATCCTCTCTCACGAAGATCCCCAACTCGAAGTGGCACCTCGCCGTCGTGGCGGCCCCGGGGCGACGACGTGTTCGCGCAGGCGCGCGTTGGGTGCGAGGACGCCATGGTAGCGGTGGCGGTGGACGCGGGGCGGCGGGTGCGGGAAAAGACCGAAGCCGCCGAGCACGCCCCCGGAATTGGATCGATCGCGCCCGAGGCGCTCGCCCGGATGCGCGCGGAGGACCGGGTGGAGGGGCTTGTTTGATCCCCGTCGGATGATCGTCCGCCGGGCCGCGCGGGGTCACTTCCCGGCGTGGCTCGCTTGCAAGCGCTCTTTCATCAGGACCGCAGCGCCCGCGAAGACCAGTGAATGGCCGAGATCTTCCACCCCTCCGGCGTACGCGTGAGCACCATCAGCTCCGCTCCCTGGGAGTTGATGCTCCGCCCCCGGTATTCACCTCGCGAGGTGCTGGTGGATGTCGCCCACGCCACGTCTCCGCGCACCACGACCCGAATCGGTCCCCGCTCCCGCGGCACGGCCCGAGCAAAAGCGATGTCACCCGGCAGATGGT
>JACDHR010000367.1 GCA_013820915.1 Gemmatimonadota bacterium | reverse complement strand
AGCATCCAAGCGAGAGTGCGCCTGCATCCGAGCGCGCCGCCCGCTCCGGGAGAGCCGATGCGGGTGGAGCATGAGTATGAGCGCGGTGGGGCTCTGGCCTATCTGGCCGCCTGGGACGTGCACCGGGCGAAGCTCTTCGGGCGCTGTGAGACGAAGACGGGGATTGCGCCCTTTGAGCGCTTGGTGGAGCAGGTGATGAGGCAGGAGCCGTACCGCTCGGCGGAGCGGGTGTTCTGGATTGTGGACAACGGCAGCTCGCACCGAGGCGTGGCCTCGGTGCGGCGTCTGCAGGAGAGATGGCCGAATCTGGTGCTGGTGCATCTGCCGGTGCATGCGAGTTGGCGGAACCAGATCGAGATCTACTTCTCGATTGTGCAGCGCAAGGTGCTCACCCCGAATGACTTTGCCTCCCTGGCGGAGGTCGAGAGCCGTCTGCGGGAGTTCGAGCGCCGCTACGAGGCAGTGGCCAAGCCCTTCCGGTGGACGTTCACGCGCCAGGACCTTGCCGAGTGGCTGGAGAAGCTCAAGCGTGTGGCTCCGCCTCCCGAGCCGCAGGCGGCTCTGCGGGAAGCGGACGCGCTGCCGCTGGTGCGCGCAGCCTGAACCAATACGTTCACTCATTTGCGAACGGCAGCACTTAGCGTAGCGGTCCGGCCACACCCCTTCCATGTCGCTCTCGGTCAGGCAATGCCGGAGCTTCGCGCCATCGAGATGATCGAAGTCCTCGTCGAACCGCCGCAACTCCATCTGCCACTTCCGCTCCGTGACCAGCGTCTTGGGACAGATCACCAGAACCGAACGGACGTCCCGGCGCGCCTGATACTCGCGAAGGATCAGCCCGGCTTCGATCGTCTTGCCGACACCCACCTCATCGGCGATCAGCAGGCGGGGCCGATCGGCGTTGATAAACTTCAGAACCGGGCGAAACTGGTACGGAATGAAGTCCACCCGCGCTGCATGCAACGAGAACAACGAGGAGATGCTCGGATGCGTGAGCTGCAATGCGGTGAGTTGGGCGTTGAACTGCGGGAGCGAAACCAGCGCCGGAGTCGGCGGCGCGCTGGCCACCTCCTGCAGCTGACTGGCATAGTAGGTCGCAGCCTTACCGTCATGAAACACCGAATAGCGATTCTCCGGCACGCCAGGGGAAACCTGGATGATGGCTCCGCGCACGGACGGACTGAACCGAAGGGCGACGATCTGGCCCGGACCGAACTCAGGGGATCTCGACATCATGCAACCTGCTTTGGGCTACTCAGTAGCCGCTTGGAACGTGCTCTCATGAGCACCTCAGCTTCACACCCGCGATCCGCACCACCACCCCCTCCCCTCCCACCCCCCACCACCTCGTCGCGCAGGGCGACCGCCGCCTCCCGTGCCACGCTACCCGAGTGCGCCGCCGGGTTGCGCAGCTCGGCCAGGCGGGAGAGCTGGTAGGGCAGCTGGCCGAGCAGCCAGGCGGCGTCGTGCGGGAGGGCGGCGCGCACGCCGCGCTGCACCACCTCGTTGTGCTGCAGCAGGTTGCGCAGCGTGCCGAGCGACTTGTGCGGCACCTGGCCGCCGAGGTCCAATCTACGACCCTCCACCGACACTTCGCTCTCCGAGGGGCGGGCGCCGCGCAGCACGCGGCTCAGGCGCTCGGTCTCGCCGCGCTGCTCGGCGTCGAGTTGCGCCCAGAGGCGCCCCTCGGTGAGCGGCGCGGCGTCGGCGAACCAGCGGGTGCCGTCCTCGCGGGTCAGAATCAGCGGCAGCTCGACCATGCCGCCGTAGAGAGAGACGGGGCGGTCGTGGTAGCGCAGGTTGCGCAGCTTCTGCAGCTCGGCGATGGTGGCGACGGTGTCGTCGGCGACCAGACGGCGGATGTCGAGCAGGCGGAACCAGAAGCCGGCGGGGCGGCCCCAGTAGTTGGCCGGCATGTGCTCGGCCTCGCCGGGGGTGTCGCTGAGGACGTCCTCGGCGGTGATCTCGTCCACCAGCGCGACGTAGAGGGAGCGGTAGTCGGTCAGGTAGAGGTGCGTCTCGGCGCCCTCGTCGATCTGCGCCTGCAGCGCGAGGACCTCGGCTCCGTGCGGGAGCGGCTGCTGGCGGTTGGGCGACTTCAGCTTCGCCCACCAGACGTAGGGCGGCTCCTCATCCTCGGCTGCCCGCGCGTGCTCCCGCCCCTCGGCGCCGGAGAGCAGCACCTCCAGGTGCGCGTCCATGGCGGACTCCGGGTAGGAGGGGTTCCAGACGGTCAGCAGGTGACGGGCTGCGGGCATTCGGGATCGGGTGCGTCAGGGGTTCACCCGCGCCACGGACCGAAGGGCGTGGCGCGTGAATGCCGGAGCCGCAAGCTAAGCGGCGCCGGAGACGAAGAAGATAGCATTGCCCTCTGACGGTGAGATCTACAACCGGCGAGACGCCGTGAAGGCGGCGAGCGGCGGGCGAGCTATCGAGCTGTGAGCAACTCCTGGCCAGGGACTGTGTAGAGGCACTGAACGGGCAGGAGAGGCGGTCGGACTGGATGCGAGCGGAGCTCGCGCGCATCCAATCTACCGCAAGGCTGCGGAAACGCAAGTCTCACCTCCTCCTACAGCGGGCGCGCGGGATCAGGCGGGTGGTCCGGTCACTGGCGGGGGACATCACACGGCCGGCGCCAATGATGGTGGTTAGATGCACCTCGCTGGACACGGCCCAACGCGTGCATGCCTCAAGGCGCTCGGCATTGGATCTCAGCACATTGATGGATTGAGGCGGACACGAGCCAGCACCGCCTGCATCCTTGCTCATGCGCTCGTGCATCCCCAGCTTCACATCAACCCACGGCGCCCGATCCGGGCGCGTCAGAGGCCTCGACTGCACTCGCGTAGGTGGGGGTCCAGGTGAGCACACGCCGCACGCTCGGCATCGTTCTGGTGGGAGCCATACTCGTGCTGCTCCTGTTCGCCGCCTTCTGGCTTCTCCCCTCATCGGGGAGCTTTCCGGGGGGGCTGGACCCACGGTCCCGCAGCGCTTCGCCCCCGCCGGAGCGTGGGGAAGCACCGACGCCTTTGGCCTCCGAAAGCTCCGCACCTGCACCGCCGAGCCCCTTCGCCGCTGCCACGCCGAAGACTGCATCCATCTCCGTTGAGGCTCCTGTCAAGGACAGCATCCCGCTGACGCGCACAGGCTCGGAGGATTCCAGCCGCGTGGCCCGACCGGGCGGGCCCGCGTCGCCGCCGAGGCCGCTTCTGATCCCGGTCGCGGGCGTGCGGCCGGAAGAGCTGGTGGACACCTACACGGCCGCGCGCTCGGAGGGGAGGAGCCATGATGCTATCGACATCGCGGCGCCGCGCGGCACCCCCGTGCTCGCCGCCGCCGAGGGCGCGGTTCTCAAGCTGTTCGATAGTGAGCAGGGAGGGATCACGCTCTACCAGCTCGATCCCGATCAGCGCACGATCTACTATTACGCCCACCTGGACCGCTACGCACCGGCCATCGCCGAGGGCATGCGGCTCCGGCAGGGCGACACGATAGGCTACGTGGGCGACACGGGGAACGCGGGCGCGGGCAACTACCACCTGCACTTCGGAATAAGCACTAAGCACGACCCGACGCAGTACTGGGGGGGGACACCCACCAACCCGTATCCGCTGCTCCGCGGCGCGGGCGCTCCGCGGCAGTAATGGCAGCGGACTCCAGACCGCCGGACACGGCTGGTTGGTGGCGCGCTCGAGGCTTGGGTTGGGAGGGCCGCCCGTCGGAAGCGTACAGGCGCAGGAAAGAGGTCCCGCATCGGTCACCGACACATCGCAGCAACGCGTAGAGACGCCCCGGCCGCTCTCGCCGGGGCGTCTCCGTAAGCTTCTATCCCATCCCTACCTGAGGAGGTTCTTCGCGATCGTCTGGAGCTGCATGTTGCTGGTGCCCTCGTAGATCGTGCCGATCTTGCTGTCGCGGTAGAACTTCTCGACCGGGTATTCCTTGGTGAAGCCGTAGCCGCCGAACAGGTCGATGCAGCGGCTGGCGATCCTCTGCGCAACCTCGCTGGAGAAGAGCTTCGCCATCGCCGCCTGCTGCAGGAAGGGCTGGCCGGCGTCCTTGAGGCGCGCGGCGTTGTAGACCATCAGGCGCGCGGCTTCGAGAGAGGTGGCCATCTCGGCGAGCTGGAACTGCACTCCCTGGAAGCTGCCGATGGTGCGGCCGAACTGCTCGCGCTCCTGCACGTACTGGATGGTGGCCTCGAGCGCGCCCTGCGCCAGGCCGATCATCTGCGCGCCGATGCCGATGCGTCCCTCGTTCAGCGTCTCGATCGCCGTCTTGTACCC
>JACDHR010000074.1 GCA_013820915.1 Gemmatimonadota bacterium | reverse complement strand
CGGGCTCCGTCGCGATCACCACGACATCCCCCTCCCCCGCCCCCGCCGGCAGCAGCCAGCGCGGCAGATCGAGCATCCGTCCGCGTTCATCCTCCACGACCGCCAGGTCACCCTCGCACCGGTCGATCGTCCACCGGTGCGGCGTTTCGTCGCGCGGCCGCGCCTGCTGACCAGCCATCAGACCACGGCCGCGATGGCTGCCGAGCCGGATCCGGGCTTCGCGCCCTTTTGATCTTCGGCCAGGAACCGCTCCGCCATCTCGACACAGTCACGCGAGCCGATGTACAGTGGGGTGCGCTCGTGCAGATCGCGGGGCTGGATCGACATGATCGGGCGCTCTCCGTCGGAGGCCATCCCTCCCGCCTGCTCGGCGATCATGGCCATCGGCGCCGCCTCGTACAGTAGCCGTAGCTTGCCCTCCGGGTTCCTGGCGTCGGCCGGGTACATGAACATCCCACCATACAGCAGGGTGCGATGGAAGTCCGCGACCATGGATCCCACATATCGGGCGCTGAACGGCTCCGGATTTTCCGTGTCCATGCCCTTCATGTAGTCCACCATGCGCTGCTGACCCTTGGACCAGCGTGAGTAGTTCCCCTCGTTCACGCTGTAGATCCGCTGCCCCGGCGAGGGAATCTCAATGTTCGGGTGCGAGAGGAGGAACTCGCCGATCGAGGGCTCGAGGGTGAAGCCGTGCACGCCGTTGCCCGTCGTATAGACGAGCATGGTGGACGAGCCATAGACCACGTACCCGGCCGCCACCTGCCGCGTACCCGGCTGGAGAACGTCTTCCATACCTCCCCGTTCGGCGGCGGATATCTTGCGGTGGACCGAGAAGATCGTTCCCACGGAGACGTTCACGTCGATGTTCGACGAGCCGTCCAGCGGATCGTAGAGCAGCACATAGTTCCCGGTGGGGAACTGCTCGGGGATGTGGAGGATGTCCTCCGCCTCCTCGGAGGCCATGGCGCAGAGGTGGCCACAGTGGTCCAGCGCCTTGAAGATCACCTCGTGCGCGTACTCGTCGAGCTTCTTGACCGTCTCGCCGTGCACGTTGGTGCCGCCCGTATACCCGAGGATGTCGACCAGGCCAGCACGACGTACCTCCCGGCTGATCATCTTCCCCGCGAGCGCGATGTCGTAGAGGATGTTGCTGAAGGCGCCCGTCGCCTCCGGGAACTGGCGCTCGGCCTCGATGATGTGCCGCTCGATGGTAATCACAGATCTGCTCACAGCGTCTTCTCCGGTCCGCGGGAATGGGTAGGGGAGGTCTCCTCCTCCCGAGCTTGCCTCTCGTACCGATTGCCCCGGTATCCACGCCGCAGCGTCTCGACGCTGTAGCGGACGGGGAAGAGCGGGTCCGCCTGCCACTGGCGCACGTGGGCCAGTTCGTGCGCCAGCAGCCGCTCCGTCAGGCGCACTCCGGGGTACACGACGATCGTGCGGCGAAGCGTCACGGCCGCGGCGGGCCCACGCATCCGCGCGAGCATACCGCCGATCGCGGGAACCAGCCGGCCCTCGCGCAGCACCACACCCTCGGGCACCGCCTCCGCCGGAAGGTGCTTCGGCGGCTCGATACGCCGGCCGAACACAAGATCGACGGCCCGGCCGATCAGCGTCACGGGACGAGCCGCCGCCACCGCGGCACGCCATCGCGCAGCTCGACCCGCACGGAAAGGGTCCCCTCATGCCCGGTGTGCGCCACGGCGATGCCCCGGTCCGCCAGCCGGTCCAGCACCTCCGGGGCGGGGTGCTCGTACCGATTCCGCCGCGCGGCGGAGATCACGACCATCTCCGGTGAAACCGCTTCCAGCAAAGCCGCGCTGCTGGAGGTGCGGCTGCCGTGATGGGCGGCTTTAAGGATCTGCGACTTCAGCGCACCGGGGTGCCGCACGACGAGTTCTTCCTCTACCGCGGCCGGCACATCGCCGGGAAGGAGGAGCGCGAAATCGCCGTATCGCAACCGTACCACGGCGCTAATGTCGTTCGCATCCGTCACAGCGTCAAGTGTTTCCACGTCGGGCCACAGGAAGTCCAGCGTGATTCCGTCTAGATGAATGGAGCGGCCGCTGCGGGCGGCGCTCCACGGCACACCGCGCGTCTCCGCGGCGCGCAGTGTTTCGAGATAGACCGGGTTGCCGACCGCGAGCCCCGGCTCGATGAGCCTGCCGACCGGGATCCCGCGCAGAACCGCGGGGGCGCCCCCGATATGATCGAGATGCGGATGCGTCAGGATCAACAGTTCGAGGCGGTGCACACCCTGTGCCCTCAGGAACGGAAGCACGCGCCGCTCGCCGGCGTCGTAACGGTCGCCGCGCGGCCCCGCATCCACCAGGATCCAGCGATCAGCCGGCGTGCGGATCACCGTCGCGTCACCCTGCCCCACGTCCAGGAAGTGAATCTCGAGCGCCGGGTCGGCGGCGCGCCCGGCGCCCGCAAGTGCGGGCCAGGCCAGCAGAAACGAGAGCGTGGCTCCACCGGCAACCGCCCAGCGGGCCGCGCGCCGCAGCCTGGCGGCGGCATCCACCACGAGAAGGAATGTGAGCGCGGCGGCCGCCCAGAGCCACGGGTTCGGGCGTGGCACGGCCGCACTGCCGTGTGGCACGCGCGCGGCAGCGGTGGCCACGCGGTCGAGCCCGTCCAGCATCGCGCCCGCTCCATCGGCCAGGAGCCTACCGAGCGGCGGGAGAACCGGCTCGATTGCCGTGGCGGTGACGATCCCCGTCAGGCCCAGGCTCATCAGCGGAATGGCGGGAAAGTTCGCGAGAACGGAGATGGGCGCGATGCGACCGAAATGCCACGCGACGACGGGCGCGGTGGCGATGAACGCCGCGGTGCTGACGATCGCCATCTCTACCGGGGCTCGGACCCAGCGCCGATGCCGCCAGCCGGTGGGCAGCCGGCGCACGATCGGTGCCCGCAGCAGAAGAATTCCCAGCACGCCGGCGAACGACATCTGGAAGCCGGGATCGAGAACCGCTGCCGGGCGGTGCGCGAGGATGAGGAACGCGGCGGCGACCACGACCGGGAGGGGATCGAAGGGGCGCTGCAGCAGGAACCCGCCGAGCACGAGCGAGATCATCACACCGGCACGCACGGCGGAGGGCGGCGCGCCGATCATCGCCAGGTACAGGAGCACGGCACCGACCACCACGAGCGGGAGCCGCCGGAGCGGGATGCGCAATAGCCGCCCCACGAGCAGGAGGACGCCCGCGATCAGGCCGACGTGCATCCCGCTGATCGCGAGCAGGTGCGAGAGGCCGGCCTGCGCGAAGCGCTCGCGGAGCGCGGGATCGACGCGCTCGCGCCGGCCGAGCAGGAGCGCCTCGGCAATGGTGGCGTGGCGCGGGAAGAGACGCTGAAGGTGCGCCTCCATCCGGCCGCGCATGAGGAGGAGCGGGTGAGCGGTGAAGGAGGGCGGCGCGATCACCGTCGCCGACGAGGCGAGCAGAAACCCCGTAAAGCGCGGATCACGCGGCCATGCACTCGGCGCCACGGGCAGCGCGAAGCGCATCCACTCGGCACGCAACTCCACGACTGTGCCCGCGGGGATATAGAGCGAATCGGCGGGGAGGCGCACGCGCATCTCACCGCGGCAGCGGCCGGTGGTGCCGTCCACCGTGCGGAGATCCCGGACGCGTACCGGGAGGAGCGGCGGCATGCCTGGTTCCGCGGCAGCCGGCAGGCTGCTGGCGGTCAGTACGCCGCGGACGTGCAGTTGCGTTCCGTTCGGGAGGGTGCTACGGCAGTCCGCCGCGGCCGCGCCGTGGCCCGCCCCGCCGAACGCACCACCGGCGAGCACGAACGCGATCAGAACGACGGCACCCCTAAATCGGCGGCTCCGCGGGGCGGTCGGGTCTCGCCAAAGCAGAAGCCCGCCGATCAAGAGCGCGGCGGCGAGGGCGAACAGAACCGGCGGCGCTCCCCAGCGCAGGCCGGGGAGGAGGCCTGCGAGGAAAGCGAGAAACGCGAGAACGAGCGGGCGTGACAGAGAGGCCATCGGGACCCACGCCGGCGGGGAGAAAGATCACTGCTTTCCTGGCGGAAAGCCGAGGTGGGATCGTCAGACGGGCGGCGTCCACTCCGTCACGGGTGGAGGCTGGCGTGGCGTCTCCGGAGCGGAGGGCTGCCGCTCCCGCAGGTGCTTACGTATGCGGAGGTCGTGCCGCAGCCCGATCAGGAACATCGATATCATGCCCAGGATGAAGGCGCCGAAGGTGACGCCCACCAGGGAGAGCCTGTAAAACTGCGCGAACCCGAGGCTGAGCGAGACGCGCTCTCCGCCGTTGAAGTAGGCGAAGAGTCCGGAAAGCAGGATGATGACCGCAAGAGGAACCCAGCGGGCCCACGTCATGCGACCCGCTGCACCGGCTGATCCTCTACCCTCTCTCCGCTGAAGGTCGCGCCCGTCGTCCCCGTCAATCGCACCGTCGCGAAGTGACCGATCAGCGTGGAAGCGCCCGCGAACGCCACCACCTTGTTGCCCTCCGTGCGCCCGAGGAGCCCGCCCCGTTTTGCCTCCTTCTCCACCAGCACCTCGAGCGTGCGGCCCAGCTCGGAGCGGTTGATCTGCGCCTGGATCTCGCGGTGCGTCTCGATCAGCTTCACCAGGCGCGTCTGCGCGACGTCATCGGGGACGAACTGCTTCCGTGGCAGGCGCGTGGCGGGCGTTCCATCGCGGAGCGAGTACTTGTAGAGGTACGCATCATCGAAGCGCACGGTGCGCATCAGCTCGAGCGTGGCGTGGTACTCTTTTTCGGTCTCGCCGGGGAAGCCGACGATCACGTCGGTAGAGAGCGCGATCTCCGGCATCGCCTCGCGCACCCAGGCGATCTTCTCCAGGTACGCCTGCACGGTGTAGCGCCGCAGCATCCGCTTCAACGTTCGGTCGTGGCCGGACTGCACCGGAAGATGAAGCTGCTTGCACACGGTTGGCTCCTCCGCCATCGCGGCAACGAGCTCGCGCGTGAAGCCGTTCGGGTGCGGCGAGGTGAAGCGGACGCGCCGGATCCCCGGCACGCGGGCGACGGCGCGGAGCAGGCGCGGGAAGTCCCAGCCGTCGTGTTCGTACGAGTTCACCGTCTGGCCGAGCAGCGTGACCTCGACGACCCCGTCGGCGACCAGGCGGTGCACCTCGTCGAGGATCGCTTCGGGCGCGCGGTTCTTCTCATCGCCGCGCACGTAGGGCACGATGCAGTAGGTGCACCGGTAGTTGCAGCCGCGCTGGATCGGGACCCAGGCAGAGGCGCCGGAGGTCCGGCGCGCCTCCACGCCTTCGTAGTTCTCGAACGGATCGAAAGTTAGCACGGTGAGCCCACCCGCGGCGGTGGCTCCGCCGAGCACCGGGAGCGCGGGAGCGGGGTGGCGGAGGGCGGCGAGCTTCTCCGGAAGCTGGCGGTACGCGTCCGGACCCATCACCAGGTCCACCCCGCCCGCCCTGTCCAGCAGGTCCGCGCCGAGCCGCTGCGCCATGCACCCGGTCACACCGATCACGACGTCGGGACGGCCCCGGCGGAACTGCTGAAGCTGGCCGACGCGGCCGAGCACTCGCTGCTCCGCGTGTTCGCGGATCGCGCAGGTGTTGACGAGAATGACGTCCGCGTCCTCGGGCTTTTCGGTCGCCGCATAGCCCTCGGCCGCCAGTATGCCGTGCATCAGCTCGGTATCGCTGATGTTCATCTGGCAGCCGTAGGTCTCTATGTAGGCCTTTTTCTGCGTGGACATGGCTCGTCCGTCAAGGTAATCGGGGTCCGGCGAAAGCGCTCCGTACCCCACCCGCGCAAGCGGGATCCGTTTTTCAGGTACGGGCCCACTCGCCGTAAAGCGGGAACCTGGCGCAGATCTCGCCGATCTCGCCGCGCACCTGCTCCTCGGCCGCCGCATCGCCACGCGCGGCGATCGCGCCTTCGAAGAGCCCGGCAATGATGCGCATCTCCATCGTCCCGAGCCCGCGCGTGGTGAGCGCGGGCGTTCCGATCCGCACTCCGGAGGTCACGAAGGGAGACTCCGTCTCGCCCGGCACCGTGTTCTTGTTGACGGTGATCCCCGCGCGCTCCAGCGCCTTCTCCGCCGCCTTGCCGGTGATGCCGTGGTTGCGTAGATCCACGAGCACTAGGTGGTTATCCGTCCCGCCGGAGACGAGATCGAAGCCGCGCTCCAGGAGCCCGTCGGCCAGCGCGCGGGCATTCTCAATCACACGCGCCGAATAATCCCGGAAGTCGGGGTGCAGCGCCTCTCCGAACGCGACTGCCTTCCCGGCGATCACGTGCATGAGCGGACCGCCCTGGATGCCGGGGAAGATCTGCTTGTCGACCGCTTTGGCGTGTTCCTCGCGGCAGAGGATCAGACCGCCGCGCGGACCGCGTAGCGTCTTGTGCGTGGTGGACGTCACCACGTCGGCATGCGGCACCGGGCTGGGGTGATGGCCGGTAGCGATCAGACCCGCGATGTGGGCCATGTCAACGACGAGAAGGGCGCCGACCTCTCGGGCGATCTCGCCGAACGCCTCGAAGTCGATCGTCCGCGGGTACGCGCTCGCTCCCGCGATGATCATCTTCGGGCGCACCTCGCGGGCCTGCTCGCGCAGTCTGTCGTAGTCGATGAGGTGGTCGTCCGGCCGGACACCGTACGCCGCCACATTGTAGAGGCGCCCGCTGAAGTTAACGGGCGAGCCGTGCGTCAGGTGGCCCCCCTCGGAGAGGTTCATCCCCAGAATCTTATCGCCGGGCTCGAGAAGCGCGAAGTAGACGGCCATGTTGGCCTGCGCGCCGGAGTGGGGCTGCACGTTGGCGTGATCCGCACCGAAGAGCTTCAGTAGCCTCTGCTGCGCCAGGCGCTCAACCTCATCCACAACCTCGCACCCGCCGTAGTAGCGCTTGCCGGGGTAGCCTTCCGCGTACTTGTTCGTGAGCACGGAGCCCATCGCCTGGAGCACGGCCCGCGAGACGAAGTTCTCGGAGGCGATCATCTCCAGCTGCTCCTCCTGACGGGTCGCTTCCGCGACGATCAGCTCGTGGATCGCGGGGTCGGCGAGGCTCAGCTCGGGCTCGTACAGATTGAGTGCATCCATGGGACCGTACCCGGGGTCAGGGAAAACTCGATAACAGAGTGGCATTGTAAGCGTCGGATGCGGGTGTGTCGAGACCCGCGCGTACCTTCCGCCGGCTCATCAGCCGCCGAGCCGCCTGTAGCGGCAGCGCACGCGGATCACCGCGCCCTCCGGTCCGGGGAGTTCTTCCTCGCGCACCGCGTCCGAACAGTGCGCCGCGTACCCCTTCACCGCCATCGACGCGGCGAGCACCGCCTCGTCTCGCGGTACCGCGTGCAGGATCTCCTCGCTCATCAGCACGATTAGCTTGGCGCGCGGCCGGGTGATCGAGACGTTGAAGCGGTGCGGGTCCAGCAGGAATTCCGCCTCGGCCTCGGCGTACTCCCGGTCCGCCACCGCGTACGAGACGATCACCATCTCGCGTTCGTTCCCCTGCATCCTCTCCACGGTATCGACCACGGGGATCTCGGACTCCGCGAGGCCGACCTCGCGGAGTGCCGCCAGGATCGCGCTGTTCTGCGCGCGGTGCGGCGAGATCACCGCCAGCGCGTCGGAGACGAAGCGGGCGTCGGCGAAGCGCCCCCCCGTCACCGGGTCGCGGAGCGTGCGGCGCGCGAGCCGGACCAGGCGCGCGACGAGCTGAGCCTCGAACGGGTTGCGAGCCGCCGCGCGGACCCCCGTGTAGGTGCAGAAGACGACGGCATCATGCGGAGCGAGGAACAGCTCCCCGAGCAGGGCATCGAGTGGATCTTGCGGCTCCGGCACCGGGTCCACCTCGATGCGGTGGGTGGGGCGAAGCGACACCAGCCCGGGATAGAAGAGCTCGCGCGGGTACTCCACCAGCGCCTGGTTCATCCTGCGGCTCTCGCGGAGCGGCAGAACGGGGTGCCGCGCGGCTGCGTGGGAGAAGACGGAGCCGAACAGCGTACCGGCGTCCGGTCCGTAGGTCCCACGGATCACCGGCGCGAGCTGACGATGGTCCCCGCAGAGAATCGCCTGTCCGCCGGGCCGTAGCGCGGCGAGTGCGATCAGCGCCTCGGGCACCTTCATCTGTGATGCTTCGTCGATCACCACGACGTCGAACCAGGGGCGGACCGGCACGCCCGCTTCCTCATCTTCGCCCTCATCCGCACCTCCCCCCGCGGCCAGGCGTTTCCAGAGCGACCAGACGGTGGAGCCCACCACCACCGCGCCACTTTCCTGGCTGTCCAGTAGCCCGGGGAGGCGGGCGTCCTCCACGAGGTCGACGCGCAGGCCTTCGAGGTCGCGGTCGGCGTCGCTCCCGCTTCCGCGCAGCTTCACCGCCGTGAGCGGGATCGGAATCCCCGCCGCCTCGATCTCCTTCGCGATCCGCGTCAGCACGTTGACCACGGCACGGTGGGTGGCGGCCGTCACCAGAACACGGCAGACACGGCCTTCCCGCTGCGCGGCCGCCGCCATCCCGATCAGCATCCACGCCAGCAGATACGTCTTCCCCGTTCCCGGCGGGCCCCAGACGAGCGAGATCGGCCGCTCGAACACCGCGCGCCACGCGTGCTCCTGGTCCGGGTTCAGCACCGGCTGTCCGCGCCAGGTAGCGAGCGGGGCGAGCAGGTCGCGGAAGACAGCATCCACGAGAACGGGGCCACCCCACGAGGTCTGCCGCCCCTCGGGCACACCGGTCCGGAGCAACGCACCGATCAACGCCGCATCGCCACGCCCTTCCGCCAGCGCGCGGAGCGTGGCCAGCACGCGCCGCGTGTTCACGTCCGAGCCCGCGCGGTCCAGCACGCAGACGCGGTCGAGGTCGATCAACCCCTCGGCCTCTGCCTTCGCGAAGCCGCGGCCGGGCGCGAGTACCACACGCGGCGGGTGGGCACGGAGATCGAACTCGATCAGCTCGACTTGCAGCTTGCGGCGTTCCCACGGCTTGCGCGCGAGATCGACGAGCGCATGACCGTCGTCGTTGGTCAGGAGGAGGTTGAAGTCGCCGGCTTTGAACTTCGCGTCACGGTACTCCGGGTCGAACTCGAAGATTAGCCGGCCATCTTCGCAGCGCTCCACCAGGTGCAGCTCCCGGATGCACTCCCAGCGGCGTGCGCGGTCCGCGGACGGGAGCAGGTGAAGCTGCCGCGTCGCGAGCGCCTCGCTCACGGATTCCAAGGTGGCGAAGATCCGCAGTGTCTCCAGCGTAGGGTCCGCGAGGTTGTCCTCCCCGTGCCCGAGGCGGAAGGGCTCCTTGCGTAGCTGCAGGCGATCCCCGCCGCGGCGGGAGGCGCCGCGCGCCGTGCGCTCACGGACCGCGGCCAGCACGGAATCGACGGCTCTCAGCTTCGACTCCACGGTGCGGCGGATCTCCTCCCGCACCGCCTCCGGTGTCTCGACATTCGAGGCGGTGCGGTGCGGTCGGTGGCGCCACACGTTGTGGATCCGCTCGAACGCGACCTGGCTGGAGAGCGGCCAGGCGAAGTCGCCGCGCGGCCGGTGCACCCACCCGCCGGCCGCGGGCGCGAGCCGCTCCGAGACGGCCGCGAGATCGTAGCTGTACGGTACCGGCAGCGCGAAGAGGGCACTCACCGCCTCGACCATCACCGTGCCGAGCGAGGTGCGGAGCGCCTCCGGGTCGGGCACCGCGCCGCGCGCCGAGACGACGCGCAGCAGCCTTGCGATCGCGGGCTGCATCTCCACATCATGCAGGTGCCGCTGCAGCAGGCCGCGCAGCAGATCGAGTTCCGCGTGATCCCACACATAAAGGTGCAGCGTGAGCAGCGCGGCTCCGCCGCGCTCCCGGTTCTCGCGGTCAACGCCGGTGAGGAGCGCGTCCAGACGGGAGAGCCAGGCGCGGAACATCTCCCCCTCGGCGTGCCGCGTACCGCGCTCGGCGAGCAGGACCTCGTCCGCACCTGCGGGGCCGGCTCCGGTCACCGCGCGGGCCCCGACCACCCTCAGCCCCAGAGCGAAGCAGCGGCCCGTGACCGGATCGCCTTCCACCGTCGCGACGATTCGCACATCCTCCCGCGGTGCGAGCAGGTGCGTATGCGAGTCGAGGTCGAACACCTTTCCCCACTGCACCGCCTGCGCGCGCTTCCGCAGGCGCTCCGAACCGGCTTCGAGCGCGTGGCAGCCGCTATAGGTATCGCGCCGCGTACTACGTACGAGTTGCCCGACGGTCTCGATCCCACGGCCGCGGAGCACATGCTTCGCCAACGGCGTGACCCCGACGACGCGGCTCAGATCATCGCTCTGATCGGCCTCGGCGCGGCAGTGATGAAAGAAGCTGCACCCGGCGCAGGCGGGGGAGAGATGCCATGCACACTCCCCCGGCTCCGCGAGAGCGACATCCGCAAGGCGGGTGGAGAGGAACTCCAACACGTGGTGGCGGAAGGCGCCGAGCGCGAATACGCGCGGTCCCCGTCCGTTGCGCGCCCACACCCAGCCCCTGCGCGTGTCCGCGGAGCCGGTCCGTATCCCCTCCGCGCGGCAGATCTCCTCCAGAATCAGCGAGTAGTAGGCGATCTGCGCATAGTGCGCGACGGTCGCGTCGCCGCTCGCCTTGATGTCCATGATCGAGAAGAGGATCCCGCCGCGGCGGGTTCGGCGGATGCGGAGTACGTCCGGCTGTGCCGCGAGAAGCTGCACCCGGGCCACATCCAGCCCGAAGCGCGCGGCGAAGGCCTCCGGGTCGTGCAGCCGCAGCTCCGGCTGCACGATCACCTCCACGCTGCCCGGGTCCCGCAGCCGCGCGACGAGCCGTTCGTATGGGAGGCGGCGGGCGTGGCCCTTCTCCGTCCACCCCTCGCACTCGACGCGGTCCGCACCCACGCGCTCGATGAGCGCGCGCAGCTTCCTGCGCTCCCAGCGCGCGCCCTCGCGCTTCAGCAGCGCCGCACCGGGGCGAGGCCCCACACGCGGACCCTGCGCCGGGTCGGAGTTCCGCGCCGGCACGTCACTTCCGCGGAGGCGCTCCGGCACCATCTCGTAGCGAAGCTGCCGCTCGCAGCGGTACCGGAAGTACTGCGCGACCAGCGACGCGCTGAGGCGCAGCGGAGGAAGCGCGGGCTCGCTCATCGCCCCGTCCGCGGGGATTTCCAGATCGCTCACGCCCCGCTCCGCGTGGCGCGGTACGCGACGTCGTGCAGGTCACGTATGGCGAGAGGAAAGCTCGGTATCATCCGAATCGGGGTAGAGCGGGACGGGCAAACACCCCGCGGGAAAGGTACGCGCCGACAGATCCCGTAGGTCGATAATATACCACGGGGGATCTGCCCCCGCCCACTCCCATGACTCGCGCGAGTCCGGAGCAAGTCGCCGGGCCAACGCCGAAAGGAATACTTCGGCCGGGTTACAGCAGGAGCATCAACCCCGTGTACACTCCGGCGCCAAGCAGGAACGCCGGATAGTGGCTCTCGCGCTGGCCCGGAAGCTCCTCCTTCAGCGTGTTGAGGATCAGCGCGCCGGTGATGAACCCGAGCAGAAGGGCGAACACGGCCGGGGGGAGCGGAAAGAACCTCGCGACCGCCCACCCCGCGAGCACGCTGGCGGCGAGGATCCAGCGCCCGATCCGGTGGAAGCGCCCCGGATGATGCTCACTCAGCGCATAATCGTTGGTGAGGAAGTGGAGCGACAACGCCAGCCAGAGGGGGATCAGCGCGGCCCACCCCCCGTCTTCGGCCATCAGGAGGTAGCCCACCGCCCCATTGAAGAGCGCGAACAGCCCGATGTGTGTCCAGAAGAACATCGGGCTCGCGCTCCGGTCCTCGCCGCCATCTTCCCCCTCGCCGCCACCGCGGCTCGTGCGCGATGCGGCCGTATGCTCCACTCCGTAATAGACCGCCAGCCCTACGAGTCCGGCGAGGTAGGTGTGATCGTTGAGGAACCCGAGCGCCTGTCCTACCGTCTCTTCTACAGTGTTCTGCGCATGGGTGAGATCGGGGACCAGGTGCATGAAGACGAACGCGACCCCTGTACCGCCCGCGAAAGAGGTCCACACGTTGCGCGGAATGCGGTGGACGGAGTGGATGTGGTCTGCGAGCAGGTGCGTCAGCGCGAGGCTGAGCGCGATGACCAGAGGAGGATAGATGTCCATGCCCATCCGTGGGTTCGATGGGAAATCGTATGGAGCCGGTGCATTTGCAGCATCCGTACGGAGCCGCGCCACGTCGATGAGCGACGTAAATACGAGATTGGCGGCGGAGCAGCCAACTCCACCGCCAATCTCTCCCGCTACAGCTCCGGCCCGTTCAGCGGGACCCGAATCTCATCGCTCGGATATGGCTACAACCAGTTGCGCTGGATGCGGCTCACGTCTTCGATGCGGCGCTCGGCAAGGCGGTCGGCGGCGGTGTAGGTCGGCACTCCCTGCTCGCGCGCGAGATCGAAGAGCTGGAGCAGCGTGCCGTAGATCTCCCCCGCTTTGCGCATCGAGCGCTCGGCCGTCCAGCCGCTCAGCTCGCCGTACACGTTGATCAACCCGCCCGCGTTGATCACGTAGTCCGGAACGTAGAGGATCCCGCGCTCGTGGAGCATATCACCGTGGCGGGTTTCCGCCAGCACATTGTTGGCGGCGCCGGCGACGATCTCGACGTTGAACTGTTTCAGCGTGTCGTCGTTTACGGTCGCGCCCAGCGCGCAGGGTGCGTAGATCTCGGCCTCGACCCCGTAGATCGCGTCGGGGGCGACGGTTTCGGCGTTGAACTCGTCCGCGACGCGACGCACCCGCTCGGGATCGATGTCGGTCACGATCAGGTTCGCGCCCTCGAGCGCGAGGTGATTGCAGACGTAGTAGCCGACGTGCCCGAGGCCCTGAACCGAGACGGTCTTCCCCTTCAGGTCGTCGGAGCCGTACTTCTCCTTGGCCGCCGCCTTGATGCCGCGGTACACACCGAAGGCGGTCACGGGCGACGGATCGCCGGAGGTGCCCGCCCGCCCGGTGACGTGCTCCGTCTCCATGTGGACGTACTCCATGTCGTCCACGGAGGTGCCGACGTCCTCGGCGGTGATGTAGCGGCCCTTCAGGCTCTCGACGAACCGGCCGTGCGCGCGGAAGACCATCTCACGCCGCGTGGTGCGCGGGTCACCGATGATCACCGACTTGCCGCCGCCCAGGTTGATCCCCGATACCGCCGCCTTGTAGGTCATCCCGCGGGAGAGGCGGAGCACGTCGACGATCGCTTCCCGGTCGCTGGAGTAGTTCCAGAAGCGGGTACCGCCGAGCGCCGGCCCGAGCGTGGTGTCGTGAATTGCGATGATCCCCTTGTACCCGCAGGAGGGCTCGGAGCAGAAAACTACCTGCTCGTGCCCGTTCGTGCCCATCATCTCGAACATTTCCATGCTTTAATAAAGTGCGTGAGTGCGTGAGTGCGAGGTGCATGAGTGCACCTCCCTCCCTGCCCGACCCGGCGGCTCTCATCTCCGGTAGAGATCCCGCGCGATCACCACCCGCTGGATCTCGCTGGTCCCTTCGTAGATCTCGGTGACCTTGGCGTCGCGGAACAGCTTCTCGACAGGGTAGTCCTTCATGTATCCGTATCCGCCGAAGACCTGCACCGCCTCGGTGGTCACGTACATCGCGGCCTCCGACGCGAAGAGCTTGGCCATCGAGGCGAGCCGGGTCACGGATTCGCCCGCGTCCTTGGCCGCACCGGCACGCAGGACGAGAGATCGCGCCGCCTCGACCCGGGTCGCCATGTTGGCGAGCTTGAACTGGATGCCCTGGAACTGCGAGATCGGTTGGCCGAACTGCGTGCGCTCTCCCGCGTACTTGACGGCGTGATCCAGCGCGGCCTGCGCGATCCCCACCGCGAGCGCGCCGATCCCCATGCGGCCGTTGTCCAGGCCCTGCAGCGCGTAGATGAAGCCT
>JACDHR010000366.1 GCA_013820915.1 Gemmatimonadota bacterium | reverse complement strand
GGCCAACTTCGCCGATGCGGCCGCTGCTGCGGGAATCGCTCCCGCCTCGCTCGCCGGAGCACTGCTCGATCTGGGCGTGTCATCCTACCAGTTGGATGAAACGGAGCGAGGCTTCACCTTCCGATCCGGTGCGCCGCTCGACATGCGGATGGGGAAGGGTTCTGCCGCTGAGCCCACCGCGGCGGATCTCCTCAATGAGCTTTCCGAGGTCGAGCTGGCGAACGTGTTCTTCCGCTACGGCGAGGAGCGGCGCTCGCGTCGCCTGGCGCGCGTAATTACAGAGATGCGCCAGGAGTCGCCGATTCTCACCAGTGACCATCTGGTGCAGGCGATCTCTCGCGCTCTGGGCGCTGCCACGACCCCACAGGATAGGGCGCGCCTGTTCCAGGCGCTGCGGATCGCCGTGAACCGCGAGCTCGAAGCGCTCGAGGCCGCGCTGGACAGCCTCCGCGAGGCGCTTCAGCCAGGCGGCGTCCTGGTGGTACTCTCCTATCACTCTCTGGAAGATCGAATCGTCAAGAATGCGTTTCGGGAATGGAGCCGTACCTGTCTCTGCCCACCGGCGCTGCCGGTGTGTTGCTGCCGCGGCGAGCCGCTGGGAGAGACGCTCACGCGCAAGCCGCTTTCGGCAACCGGGACTGACGTGAGCGAAAACCCGCGTGCGCGCAGTGCCCGGCTGCGAGCCTGGAGGCGGGCGTGAAGCGCTCGCGAAGAGGCTTGCGCGCCCGGCGCTCGGCCGCGGTGTTCGGCTGGGTTCTGCTCCTCCTCGTCGCCCTCTCCGTCGTCACCTGGCGGCAGACGGTGGGTGTGGCTCGTGAGCGCGCGCTGCGCGAGACGCAGTCGGAGCGTACAATCGCGGAGGCGGAGCGGATGGAGTTGGAGCGCCGGATCCAGGCGCTCGGCAGCCGCTCCCGGATCGTGCGCGTGGCGCGTGAGCGCCTCGGGATGCGGCTTCCGACAGACGGCGAGATCGTCATCCTGCCGGTTGCAGTGGAGCGGTCGGAGATTACCGCCGCCTCCGACGTGCGGGGGCGGCCATGAGCCGGACCGCGAAATCGCGCGCCATGACATCCGCGGGTCTGGCGCTGCGTCTGTGGCTGCTGCTCGGATCGTTGGGTGTGGTGGTGCTGCTGATCATTGGGCGGGCGGTGCAGCTTCAGGCGATCGAGGGTGAGCACTGGGAGAAGGTCGCTGCCGACCAGCAGCGCGGCCGCGCGCCGCTCCCGGCCCGCCGCGGCGGGATCTTCGACCGCAACGGCGTGCCCCTGGCGCTTACTCACGAGACGTTTGGGGTGGCCGTCGCGCCGCATGAACTGCGCGATCCCCAGGTAGCGGCGGCTCGGCTTGCCTCCGATCTGGGGATCTCGGCCGCGGAGGCGCGCCGCGCAACCGATCCGAGCCGCCGCTGGGTCGTGCTCCCCGGCCGTTTCTCGGCGGACCAGCGCAAGACGCTCAACGACGTACGCGGGATCCACTTCGAGCGGCGTCTGGAGCGGTTCTATCCGCAGGGTGATGTCGCGCGTGAAGTCGTCGGCTCCGTCTCGGGTGACGACCGGGCGCTGGGCGGAATCGAGCAGCAGTTCAACGAGCTGCTGCGCGGTACCCCCGGCTACTCGGTCGTTCGTCGCGATGCGCGCGGAGTGGCGCAATCCACCATCTTCCTCCCCGTTGTTCCGCCCACGGATGGGGCGGACATCTATCTGACGCTGGACTTCCACCTTCAGGAGATCGCGGACGGAGCGCTGAGCGAAGCGATCCGCACCACCGGCGCGTCGGGTGGCGATCTGCTGCTCGCCGACCCTCGCACCGGCGAGGTGCTGGCCGCCGTCTCGCGGCGTGCCGGAGCCGCACGAAGCCTCGCCGCGATCACCGAGCCGTTCGAACCCGGCTCGACTCTAAAACCGTTCTTCGTCGCGAACCTGCTCGAAGGTGGCTACGCGTCGCTGGGTGAGCAGGTGTTCGCCGAAAATGGCCGCTGGAGCGACGAGAACGGCCGCATCTTCCGCGATGTCAGCGCCTATGAATGGCTCACGCTCGCGGACGCGCTAAGGGTGTCGAGCAACATCGGGCTGGTGAAGTTCTCCTCACGGCTGCCCTCGGGCGAGCAGTACCGGTACCTGCGGGACCTCGGCTTCGGCACCGCGAGCGGAGTGGAGTACCCGGCGGAGTCGAGCGGCCGGCTTCGCCGGCCGCGGCATTGGTCGAAGCTCACCCCGTCGAGCCTCGCCATCGGGTACGAGGTCTCCGCAACGCCGCTCCAGCTGACCATGGCGTACGGGGCACTCGCCAATGGCGGGGTGCTGATGGAGCCGCGCCTGCTGCGGGAGATCCGCTCCACCGGCGGCGAGGTGCTCGTCCGTGGCCGTGCGCAGCCGCTGCGCCGCGTGATGACCCGGAAAGTCGCGACGCAGATCACCGACGTGCTCGTCTCAGCGGTGGAGGGTGGCACCGCTACGCGCGCCGCCCTGGCGACCTTCGAGGTCGCGGGGAAGACCGGCACCGCGCGCCGGACGGGGAGCGGTGGGCGCTACGAGGCGGGGAGCTACACGTCGAGCTTCGTCGGCTATTTCCCGGCGCGCGATCCGCAGCTCGTCATCTTCGTCAAGCTGGACCAGCCACGCGGCTCCTTCTACGGCGGGCTTACGGCCGCGCCCGTCACCCGCGAGACGCTGCAGGGGATCCTGGCGGCGCGTGCGCGGGCGCTGGACGGCACCAGCCTGCTTACGGCGCGCGCGGCTCCGGAGCCCGATGCTCCCGGCCGGGGGACGGCTCTCACGCCGCCGGCGCAGCTCTCCGTGGCGGCGGGAAGGGAGGGACCCTTCGTATTCTTCCTCTCCGAGGGTCTGCCGGCGCTGGATTCGGTCGCCGCGGGGCGGCGCGTCGTGGTGCCCGCGCTGAAAGACCTCCCGATGAGGGACGCCGCGCGGCGACTTCATTCCCTCGGGTTTCACGTTCGCCTCCGCGGCTCCGGTGACGTGCAGGGGAGTCGCCCCGCCGCCGGGTCTCTGCTCGTGCCGGGTGACACGCTCCTCCTGATCGGCGAGGATTCGTGAGCGTAACGCTCGGGCAGATCGCCGCCCGCCTGGCCCGCGCCGGCCTGCTGCGGGAGACGCCGCCCGCCGAGAGCGGCTGGGATCTGCTTGCGGTGCGGACGGTGAGCGCCGATTCCCGGCGGGTGACCCGGGGCGCGCTCTTCTGCGCGGTAGCGGGCACCCGGGAGGACAGTCACCGCTACCTCGTATCCGCGGAAGAAGCGGGAGCGGTAGCGGCTGTGGTGGAGCGGCGCCACCCCTCTTTCGCGCTCCCTCAGCTCGTGGTGAGCGACGGGCGGCTGGCCGCCGCGCACGCCGCGGCCGAGCGGTTCTCCGACCCGTGGGACGAGCTGACGCTGGTCGGCGTGACCGGCACCAACGGTAAGACGACCACCGCCGCAATCCTGCACCACCTGCTGGGACGCCGTGCGCCTGCCGCTTCGATCGGAACGCTGGGGATCGTCGGCGCGGACGGGTTGGTGCTCCCCGGCACCGCCGGGCTAACCACGCCGGGACCGGTCCAGACCGCGGAGTGGATGCGGCGGCTCGTGGACGACGGCGTCCGGGGTGTGGCAATGGAGACGTCCTCCCACGCGCTCCACCAGGGGCGCGTCGCGGCAATGCGCTTCGATGCGGCGATCTTCACCAACCTCAGCCGCGACCATCTCGATTACCACGAGACGTTCGACGCGTACCGTGATGCCAAGCTCCGCCTGCTCGATCTACTCAAACCGGGAGGCTCCGCGGTGCTTAACGTCGACGACCCGGTCTGGCGTGAAGTGGCGCAGCGTACCCGGGGCGCGCTACGCTTCGGGACGCGGGCGGAGGCCGAAATCCGCGCCGTGGACATCTCCCCGTTTCCTGGCGGAACCGAGTGGGAGCTGCATACACCGGACGGCGCGACGGCGGTGCGCCTTCCGCTCTATGGTGTCTACAACGTCTCCAACGCTCTGGGTGCCGCCGCGGCGCTGTGGAGCATCGGATGGCCTCGCGAGGAGATCACGAGCGGACTGGCCTCTCTCCCCCAGGTGCCGGGGCGGCTGGAGCATGTGCCCGGCCCTGCCGGCAGCCCTACGGTGCTCATCGACTACGCCCATACTCCGGATGCGCTCGATCGCGTGCTCGCCGCCGTTCGGCCTCTGGCCCGCGAGCGGCTGATTGTCGTCTTCGGTGCGGGCGGTGACCGCGACCCGGGCAAGCGCCCCGAAATGGGGCACGTCGCGGCGCGCGGCGCGGATCTGGTCGTCGTCACATCGGACAACC
>JACDHR010000365.1 GCA_013820915.1 Gemmatimonadota bacterium | reverse complement strand
GCGGTTCGGTAACCCGTCGAGCGTACATCGCTGGGGGCGCGAGGCGCGGGCCGCACTGGACGATGCGCGTGCTCGGCTCGCGGCGGTGATCGGGGCCCGCGCCTCGGAGATCATCTTCACGCGCGGAGGTACCGAGTCCGACAACCTGGCGGTGTTCGGCCGCGTACGGTGCGGAAAGGGCGCGCCGGTGGTCTGTTCCGCCTTCGAGCACAAGGCGGTTCTCGCCGCCGCACGTGCGGCCGTCGAGGAACGAGCGCTCCGCCTGCTCCCCGTATCCGGCGACGGCGTGGTCGACAGCGATGCCCTCCCTTCTCTTTTGGAGCCACGGCCGTGCGTCGTCTCCGTGATGTGGGTGAACAACGAGGTGGGGAGCATTCAGCCGATCGAGCAGCTCGCAACGCGGTGCCGGGAGGCAGGCGTACCCTTTCACACCGATGCGGTACAGGCACTGGGAAAGCTCCGGGTTCGCGTCGACGAGGTTCCGGTGGATCTGCTCAGCGTGAGCGCGCACAAGATCAGCGGGCCGAAAGGGGTGGGAGCGCTTTACGTGCGCAGGGGCACCGCGGTCGCCCCTTTCGTGCACGGCGGCGGCCAGGAGCGGGGCCTGCGCTCGGGCACGGAGGACGTAGCCGGAGCGGTGGGGCTCGCGGTGGCCGCGGAGCTCGCGGACCGGGATCGCGAGGAAACCATGCGCCGGCTCGGCACCCTGCGCGACCGGCTGGAGGCCGCACTCCGCGAGCGGATGCCGGATCTGGTCGTCAACGCCGCGGGCGTGCCGCGCAGCCCCATCATCTCCAACCTGTGCGTTCCCGGCACCGATGCCGAGGCGCTCCTGCCCGCCCTCGACATGGAGGGGATCGCCGTCTCCTCCGGCTCGGCCTGCTCCAGCGGTGCCTTCGCGGCTTCTTCCGTGCTGATCGCGATGGGGCTTTCGCCTGAGCTCGCGCGCGCCTCCATCCGCATCTCGTTGGGGCGCCGCACGACGGCGGAGGAGATCGACCACGCCATCGAAATTCTCCCGCAGGTGGTGCAGCGCTTGCGCGCGCTCGCGGCCTCGCGGTAGTACCCGGCTCTTTCCCCTCCGATCGGTGTAAAAAGCCGGTTGGTGTAGCAAACGGCTGGCGTACACGTTCGGACCGATACGAAAGGGAAGCTGACGATGGAAAAGCGCACCGTGCTCGTCGCGATGTCCGGCGGCGTAGATTCTTCCGTCGCGGCGGCGCTTCTGGTTGCGCAGGGGCACCGCGCGATCGGGGTGACGATGAAGACCTTCTGCTACTCGGAGGTAGACGGTCCGGGGAAGACCTGCTGCGGACTTGACGGGATCATGGACGCCCGTGCGGTCGCCGAGCGGCTCGGCATCCCGCACTACGTGTTCGACGTGGAGCGCGAGTTCTCGCGTGACGTGATCGACGACTTCGTCTTTGAGTACGCCGCCGGCCGCACCCCCAACCCCTGCGTGCGCTGCAACGGGAACACCAAGTTTGCCGACCTCCTCAAGCGCGGGCGCATGCTCGGCTGCGATGCGATCGCCACCGGCCACTACGCGCGGATGGGGAAGGACGCCGCGGGCAACCCGGTGCTCATGCGCGGGCTGGACCGCAATAAGGATCAGGCGTACTTCCTCTGGGCGCTCCCGCGCCAGCTCCTCCCGCAGCTGCTCTTTCCACTCGGCGAGCTCACGAAGCCGGAGGTTCGCGAGCAGGCGCGCGCGCTCGGGCTCGTCACCGCGGAGAAGCCGGAGAGCCAGGAGATCTGCTTCGTGCCCAGCGGCAACTACGTGGATGTGCTGGAGAAGCAGCTCGGAGCCGACCACGCGGCGCTCACGCCCGGCAGCCTCGTCACCTCGACGGGAGAGACGGTGGGCGAGCACACCGGGTACGCGCGGTATACCGTGGGTCAGCGGAAGGGGATCGGGGGAGGCTTCGGCCAGCGGCTCTACGTGCTCGGCTCAAAGCCGCAGACGCGCGAGGTGGTGGTGGGGAGCTGGGACGAGCTGCACCGCAGCGAGATGAGCGCGGGCGAGATGAACTGGCTCGCTCCCGCTCCATCTGTCGGCGAGGAGATCGAGGTCCAGATCCGCCACCGCGCAGCCGCCGCCGCGGCCCGCGTCGCGCAGTGTGATGACACCTCGGTGGGGCTCGCGTTCGGTCAGCCGCAGCGTGCCGTGGCCCCGGGACAGTCCGCGGTACTCTTCCGCGGAGATGTGCTGCTCGGAGGTGGCCGGATCACGGGATAGAGGTCCGCGAGAGTGCTGATGGCAACGAGACGAGAGCGGGGCGCGGTTTTCCGCGCCCCGCTCTCGTCGTCTAGTCCAGCTCTTCGGCTTCGTTCAGCACCTGCCGCAACCGTTCGATCGGGAAGTCGTGCACGGCCTGCACGGCGGTCGCACTACTGCCGCCGAAGCGTACGAAACGCGGGCGGTGCGACGGATCCGAGACGCAGTGGAAGACGATCTTCGGATCATCCGGTAGTCCGTACTGGCCACCCGACGCGTACACTTCCCACGACAGCAGATCCTCGTCGACGAATACTCGGCTCATGATGGGGCCTGTTGAGGGTACATAATCCGCTGTCCGCGCTTTGATATCGGGTGTCGGTACCGGCCAGCTCCGGCGGTTACGCGCGGGTCGAGAACCTCCGCACGCGCGCTCTTCAGAACTTCAACTCCGCTTCCCGCGCGAATTCCCGCATCAGGTTCTCTTCCCGCTCATCCAGCTTTTCGGGAGTGGCTACCTGGATGCGGACGAACTGGTCTCCGCGCGTGCCCGCCTTCTCCACACCCTGGCCCCGGATCCGGAACTTGGTCCCCGGCTGAGTGCCGGGCGGGATTTTGAGCACGACGCGCTTCCCATCTACCGTGCGCACGCGGATCTTCGAGCCGAGCGTGGCCTGCGCGATGTTGATGGGCACCGTGCAGTACACGTCCATCGCGTCACGAGTGAAGAACCGATCGGGCTTCACGCGGAATGTAATGATGATATCGCCCGCGGGCCCGCCACCCGGCCCACGCTCTCCCTGCCCGGAGAGCCGGAGCTTCGAGTCGTCGTCCACGCCGGATGGGACGGTAATCTGGATCTGGCGCTGCCGCCTCACCTGGCCCTGGCCGTTGCATGTCGGGCAGGGGTCCGTGGGGATCGTGCCCCGCCCGTAGCACGCCGGGCACGGGCGGCTCACGGCGAACCCGCCCTGGCCGAAGGTGACCGTTCCGGCCCCCTTGCACTCCGGGCAGGGGGTGGGCGTCGTGCCCGGCCGGGCACCGGAGCCGCTGCAAGTCGCGCACTCCTCCGTTACCGGGATCGAGACCGGGAGCTTGCCTCCGCGTACCGCGAGCTCGAACGGGATCTCGACCGCGTACTCGATGTTCTGCCCGCGCTGCGCACCCCGGGTGCGCGTACTACGGCGGCGACCGGTGTCGAAAATCGAGCCGAAGAGATCGCCCAGCCCCCCAATCCCGCCGAGGTCCTCGAAGGAGAAGCCTTCCGCAGCGCTCGGCCCGCCCCCCGTACCCCCGCCGCGCGCGCCGCCCCGCCCGAACGGGCCGGCGCCGCCCGGAAAGCCGAAGCCGCCGAACTTGCGCACCTGATCGTACTGCTTGCGCTTCTGCTCGTCGGCGAGCACCGAGTACGCTTCCGAGATCTCCTTGAACCGCTCCGAGGCGGCAGGGTCGTTCGGGTTCGCGTCCGGATGGTGTTGCTTCGCCAGCTTGCGATACGCCTTCTTGATTTCGTCGGCGGTCGCATTCTCGGCCACACCGAGAATGCGATAGAAGTCCTTCGTCTGTGTGGCCATAATCCAGCCGAATGTATCCAACGATACGACCCGTCCCTCACGGAACCGTTCGCACCCCGCCCGGGGCTATCCCTCGTATTTGCTGACTCGCACCCGCGCCGGCCGGAGGAGCGTGCCCTTGAAGCAGTAGCCTGTCTGGAACACCTCCGCCACCGTGTCGTCACTCTCCCGTTCCTCGGCCGGCGACGTCATGATCGCCTCGTGCGCCTCGGGGTCGAATGGCTGACCCTCCGCCTCTACGACCTCGAGCCCCGCGCCTTGCAGGATACGGAGCAGCTTCCGCTCCACCATCTGCACCCCCTCCAGCAGCGAAAAGGCAGAGGCCTTCTCCGCATCCACATGCGCGACTCGCTGCAGGTCGTCCAGCGGGTCGAGCAGGCGTTCCACGAGCTGGGCTTGGGCGCGCGTCCAGCTCTCGGTCCGCTCCCGCTCGGTGCGCTTCCGAAAGTTGTCGTACTCGGCCGCCAGGCGGAGGTATCGCTCCCGAGCCTCTGAATCGCCGGTTACGACGGCAGCACCTTCCC
>JACDHR010000364.1 GCA_013820915.1 Gemmatimonadota bacterium | reverse complement strand
GTGGGCGCCTCCGGGCCGTCGTTCTGTACCCCCCGAAGTCTTGTCCTTGGCGGCCTCGTCTGCTTCGCGCTGCTCGCCGCGGGCTGCGCCGACCACGCACCGCCGCTCGAGCCCACCCCGACCGGTGCGCTCCTGGCCGGTCAGGGACAGGGCCCGCAGAACCCGGCGGTCGTGGTCATCGATGTCGATCATGAGGACGAGATCCCCGGATTCTGCGCCGGGTTTGGCGACTTTCCCGATGGGTTCGCCGTGCTCAACCACGCAAAGGGTCGAGTCAGGGTGATGCTGCTGCGACACCCGATCAGCGGTGCATTGCGTCAGATCCACGTCTTTCAGGGTCTGAACCTGACGTCAACAGGCAATGACAGGTCGGTGAGCGGCAATACCGCGGGCGCGCGCGCCGGTGCGACGTCGGCCGAGGCGGAGCGTGCCGAAGCGGCGCGGAGGCTCGGGGAGCGCTTCAGGGCTCGCGGCCTGCTGCCAGGCCGGGAGGCTGCGCGGGAGGGGGCGCCGCGCTGAGCACTACGGTGCGGGTGTGGAGTGGCGATGCCACGCGCACGAAAGCAGGAACGCTGGCAGCGCCACTCCTACGCCGGTGGCTCCGGCGGGCGCAGCCGCGGATCCCACCGGTGGGGACGCTGCTCGAGTACGCGGAGGCGCTCTGCTGCTGGATGAGCAGGATTGATGAGGCAGTTCGAGCCGTGCGGCACGACGACGGAAGGCACCAGCAGCGCCAGGCTGCGTTGCTGATCCAGCCACTCGTTGCCGATCTCCCGCGTCTCCACCCGGTGCTGCTGCCAGCCGGGAGAGAGCAGACCAGGAGCGAGGGATTCGATCTCGCCCTCCGGAACCTCGATGCGGAACGCGACGTACCCCGCGGGCAGCCGCACGGGGAGGTGGACGAGGCACTCCAGGGTGGCGAGCGCCAGCGATTCAGAGGTATAGACGACGCGACGGCCGCCGGAATGCCAGCGGCCGTCGGCCAGGCGTGCGCCCTCTCCGGTGAGCGGCGGATACGCGCCGCTCGCCAGCCGCCACACCTGCATCAGTCGTAGATGCCGTGCTCGATGCGGAGCAACACTTCCTTCACCAGGTCGGCACCGCTACCCGTCTTCAGCAGCGCGAGCGGTACTCGGCCGTCGAGCGCACGATTCGGGGTGCGCAGCCACTCGAGCGCCGCGTCCGGATCACCGAAGACCCGCCTGGCGAGCGCAGCGACGCTCGCGGCACGAGCCACCCGGTCGGACAGGTCCCGGGAAAGCCACTCCTTGCCGGCGGCCCCTACCAGGGACCGGCGCGGGAGGAACGAGGTCAGGTCCCGATCCGAGAGGCGGGTATAGCGCTTCAGCCGCTCCAGGCTCGCGGTGGGTAGCCCCTGCTCGATGCGTTCGACCAGCTCGGCCTCCGAGGTCACCTCCTTCCCCAGCACGGCCGCACCCCCCAGCGCCCGAAACGTATCGCTGAAATCCATCTCTCCTCCTTCGCCAGGCGTGGACCCGTGCAAGGTAGCGCAGGGTCTGCCCGAGAGCAACGAGGAACCGCGCAGGTGAACGACCAGCAAGAACACTAAGGCGCAAGTGCGTCCGTAGCGGCGGGCCGTGCCGAAGCGACGCGGAGACCCCGGGAGCGCCTCAGGGCTCGATGCCTGCGGCTGGACCGGGAAGCTGCGCGGCAGACGGCGCCGCGCGGAGCTGCGGAGAGACAGGGGGAGCGAGATCCACGAGCGGGTCGCCGGATGCACCGGGGTACGGCTCACCGTCGCCGATCCGCTACGGCTCGGCACGGAGTAGCGACCCGCTCAGCTCCACGCTCAGCAGTAGAACGACCGGCGGAGCCTCAGAGCTGATCCATCCAGCGCGCAAGCTGGTGCGCGCTGTGCGCCAGCCCGGACTTCTCCAGTGCGGCCAGGAGTTGCTCGGCGCCGAGTGGCGGATTACGCAGCGCGGAGCGCTGCTGGCGCAGGACGTTGAGGAGTACTTCCCGTCGGGCGTCAAGCAGTTCCAGGACGAAAGAGTCGGGGTCCTGAACGTCGGTGCCGAAGGGTGCGACGACCGCGGCCGGCCCGGCAGCACTACCCCCGCCATCGCGCCCGGCGACACGCGGGCCGTGTGCATGACCCCACCGCCGCACTCGCAGGACATCGCGGTGAGGGTGCGGTGAGGGATGGAACGGCCGCCGGCGGCCAGGGCGCCAGAGGGTGCTCCGCGCCGAAGGCTGCTCGCTCGAGCGGTTCGCATCGCATGATCATACGATGGTCAACCGACCGCTGCCACGCAATACTTCTCCGGGCCGCCCTGCTCCGCGTCTGCCGTTCGCATTGGCGTGCAGCGGGTGCCGCGCGGGGTCTCACCGCGCGGAGAACGGCGCGGGGCCGTCAGGCGTACCGTCCGGGATCCGATTCGGCCGCGCCGGCCGAGGACCGGCTTCCGCAGCTTGCTCCCCGCCCGAGCACAGTACCCCGTGAGACGTGCAGTACAGTCAGGCGAGAGATACCCGCCTGACTGCCCACTTCCACGCCGGAGGACAACCATGTGCATCCAGACCCCCCGAAGTCTCGCCTTTGGCGGCCTCGTATGCTTCGCGCTGCTCGCCGCGGGCTGCGCCGACCACGCACCGCCGCTCGAGCCCACCCCGACCGGTGCGCTCCTGGCCGGTCAGGGACAGGGCCCGCAGAACCCGGAGGTCGTGGTCATCGACGTCGATCAGGAGGTCGAGATCCCCGGATTCTGCGCCGGGTATGGCGACTTTCCCGATGGGTTCGACCTGCTCGTACACAGGGAGGGTCAAATCAGGTTGATGCTGATGCGACACCCGATTACCGGTGCATTGCGTGAGATCGCCGTCTGGCAGGGTGTGGACGTGACGGCAACAGGCAATGACAGGTCGGTGAGCAGCAATAGCGCGGGCCCGATCATCCTGCAATACGACGTTCAGGGAGACCCGACTCAGCTGCAAGTGATTGGCTTGAACGGGGTTTATACCGCGCCGGGTTTGGGCGTGATCCTGCTCGATGCCGGCCGCGCCGTCTTCGACCCAGTAACGGGAGAGGTCGTCTTCGAAGCCGGCCCCCATCAGGACTACCACGGGGACTACGACAGGCTGTGCCAGTATCTCACCTCGTAGTGGCCGGAATCCAGGTCGTGTAGGGTGCGGAGGCGGCGCGGAGACTCGAAGGGCGCTTCGGGGCTCGCGGCCTGCTGCTGGGCCGGGAAGCGCGGCGAGAGGAGGCGCCGCGGTGAGACGGGCGCGGAGGCGGCGCCTCCGTGCTCACCTCGGATCGCGCCCCCGCGCCTCTCGCTCTGAGCGAGAGGTGCGGGGGATCCGAAGAACCGCGGCGCTGCCCGCAGCGCCCGAGTCCGATGTAGTGCACGTCGCCCCGCCCACGGGCGAGGCGGAGACCGACCGGGCCAGCATCCTGGCGGCGCTCGAGCGGGTCCAGCAAGGCGGCACCGTCCAGTTCGCGCCGGGGACATACCTGATTGGCGAGATCATCCGAGTCCCGACGCCGCGGCTCACGCTGCTCGGTCATCCCGACGGCACCACGCTGCGCGGCTGTGAGCCGGATGAGTACGCAGCGTCCCAGGGGGACGCCGCGCGCGCGACGGACTACGCCGGCCGCTCGGCCGCCTTGCGGACTTCTCCGCTCTGGGCCTCCACGTAGAGGTTCGCACGCAAGCGGATGAGGTAATCGAAACCCAGCTCCTCCTTCAGGAAGACGAAGAGCTTGCTGTCGGCGAAGCCGCGATCCGCCACCACCGTGGCGCGCACTCCCCGGGGCAGCACGGCAGCCAAGAGCCCAAGGAGCTCGTCCTCCTGGTCGTTCCTGCGATCCTTGAGCGCGGAGCGCCGGACGGTCTTCCACAGCAGCGGGGTGCTGCGCCCATGCCCCGTCTGCATGCCGAGCACCACGATCGACTGATCGGAGTCCTCCAGCTCCGTCCGGTCGAAGTTGATCATGATCTCCGACCTCGCGGCTACCACGAAGCCGACCCAGCAATGGAAGAGGCTCTCGCGGTCCAGCTCGGTGTTCGAGAGCAGCCGGTCCACCTGCTTGATGGCGTGCTTCGGCACCCGCCCCTGGGCGGCAGCCAAGCCCTGCCCGATGGCCCGGACGCCCACGGTGGCGGCGTGCAGCACCCCATCCACGCCGTCGGTGAGCGAGGCCACACGCTTGGCGTGAATCTCCTCACCGAAGGTGCCTTCGACGAACTCCTCGAGCTGCTCGCGCCCAACCTGCCGCTCGGACCTGCTCCTGCCTTCCACAACCACGCTCCTGCGGGGGATGAATCGCCTTCCTCAACCGCAGAAGTCTATGCAGAAGT
>JACDHR010000073.1 GCA_013820915.1 Gemmatimonadota bacterium | reverse complement strand
GACTGAGGCTGTCTCCGTCGAGGCGCCCGCCAAGATCAACCTCCGCCTGTGCGTCCTCGGCCGGGAGACGAGCGGGTTCCATGCGCTCGAGACGCTGTTCTGCGCGATCTCGCTCGCCGACCGGATCACTTTGCGAGAGGGAGACCGCGGGATCCAGCTCGATGTGGACGGAAACGAAGTCCTCGGGCCTCCGGAGCAGAACCTGGTGGTGCGTGCGGCCGAGCGGTTCTATCGGGAGATCGGGCGTACGGCCCACCTCCAGGTGCAGTTGTGCAAGCGGATCCCCGCCGCGGCCGGGCTCGGCGGTGGCAGCTCCGACGCGGCTGCCACCCTCCGCGCGCTGAATATTCTGCACGCAGACATCTTCCCGCCGCATCGCCTCTTGGAGATGGGGAGCGAGCTCGGAAGCGACGTACCCTTCTTCCTGTGCGGCTCTTCGCTCGCCCTCGCCTGGGGACGGGGAGAGCGGCTCCTAACTCTCCCGCCGCTCCCTGCCCGGCCCGTCCTCATCGCGCACCCGGGGATCGCGATGCCGACGCCCGCGGCTTTCCGGCGCCTGGCGGATTCACGGGGCAAAAGTTACCGCGCGCCGGCGTCTGCTCTCGAGCTCGAGGCACTCGCCCGGTGGGGTGGCGTGGCGGCGGTGGCAATCAACGATTTCGACCCGTTCGCGCGCGCCGAGATTCCTGGTCTGGCCACTGCGGTCGTGGCGATGCAGACACACGGCGCTGAAATCGCCATGCTCTCCGGCAGCGGTGCCGCCGTCTTCGGGGTGTTCGGCGATGCGCGTGCACGCGATGCGGCCGCGGCCACAGTGGGCCCACTCGGGTTCTCCACGCGGGCTGCGGAGACGCTCACCGTTATGCCTGTGCCACGGGTTGACCGGGCCGCTCCCGTGGGGTAGCTTTACTGGCCTAACACCTGCTGTTCTGTATGCTTGTGCGAGGTGAGGAACGGTGCGGCGCAAGCCGGCGCACGGTGCGTCTCCCGATCCGAGCAGGAGCGTTGTCTGCCCGATGGTGTAAAGGCAGCACAGGGGTCTTTGGAACCTCTAGTCCAGGTTCGAATCCTGGTCGGGCAACTGGGCTGGAAGCTCCTTCACGGGGGAGCTTCCAGCCTTTTCCCGTATCCCTCGTCTACCTGTTCACCTTCGAGCGCACCAGCGGGATCCGCGGTGCTCGTGCGGCTCCCCACCCCCACCCCTTTCCCGTAGCGTGGTACCCGCTTTGCGGGATCGTTCTCCTGATCGTGGACGCCCCCTCACACCCGAGGAGTTATGGCCCCGGGACCTGATCCGAACCGCTGGCAGCCGAGTGATCCGGAGCTCCCACCGCACGAGGAGGAAGATGCGACGCCGCTCGGGAGCCCGCCCTCCACCCGGTTCGGGCTGCCGAGCTGGAGTATCGCGCTGATCGCGCTGCTGATCGCCATCGTCGTTGTCGTGCTGCTCGTGCGGTAGGCGACGGTCTCGTCGTTCCCGGCAAAGCGGGCAACGACGGGACCACCACCACCGTACGCGGAACCCGCGGCTCCCGCTCCGGGTACCCTCGCCTTGCCGCAGCCGCGCGCTGCGCCACCGGCGGAGCGAGCGGCTGCATTCGGTCGGCGCGACTCCGCATCCATTCCCGACAAGACGAGTCGATGAAAAAATTCTCCGTGCTGTTGCTGGCCCTTCTGGCGAGCCCTGCCATGGCACAGGACGTCAGCATTCCCCACAGCGTCTTCGAGCTGCCGAACGGGCTGCGTGTGATCGTGCACGAGGACCGCTCGATGCCGATCGCCGCGGTGAATGTGTGGTACCACGTCGGCTCGGGCTACGAGGAGCCGGGCCGCACCGGGTTCGCCCACCTCTTCGAGCACATCATGTTCGAGGGAAGCGCCAACGTGCCGCGCGGCGATTTCGACCGGCTGCTGGAGGCGGCGGGCGGCAGCAACAACGGCTCCACGAACGTGGACCGCACCAACTACTTCGAGACTGTTCCGGCCATCGCGCTGGAGCTGGCGATCTGGCTGGAGGCGGACCGAATGGGTGGCCTGCTCCAGACGATGAGCCAGCAGAAGCTTGACATCCAGCGCGATGTGGTGAAGAACGAGCGCCGACAGAGCTACGAGAACCGCCCCTACGGGATGTTCTGGGAGACTGCGTCCGCGGCGCTCTACCCGGCACAGCATCCGTACTCGTGGTCCACCATCGGCTCGATGGAGGATCTTTCCGCGGCCTCGCTCCAGGATGTGGAGAGCTTCTTCCGCCGCTACTATGCGCCGAACAACGCGGTGCTCTCGGTGGCCGGCGATGTGGATGCCGCCGAGGTGCGCCGCATCGCCGAGCGCTTCTTCGGCTGGATTCCGCGCGGTGAGGAAGTCCGCCGCCCGGATCTCCCGGTGCCGAGCCTCGCTTCGACGCGACACCTCACGCTGGAGGATAATGTAACGCTGCCACAGATCAACCTGATGTGGCGGACGCCGCCGATCTATACCGCCGACGATGCCGCGCTGAACGCGCTCGCGGAGATCCTCGCGGGTGGAAAGAACTCCCGGCTTCACAAGCGGCTTGTGTACGACGAGCAGGTCGCGCAGTCCGTTTCGGTGTTCAACCAAGGCAAGCTGCTCGCGGGCGATTTCTACGTGCGGATCACCGCGCGTGACGGCGTCCCCCTGAACCGGCTGGAGCAAACGACGCTGGAGGAGATCGCGAAGGTGGCCTCCGCCGCACCCGCTGCCGCGGAGCTGCAGCGCGTGATCAACGGCATTGAGACGCAGTTTGTGCGATCGCTGGAGCGGGTGGGCGGCAAAGCCGACCAGCTCAATGCCTATCTCTACTACACCGGCGACGCGGGGTACGCGCAACGCGACCTGGCGCGTTATCGCGCGCTGACGCCCGCCGACATTCAGCGCGTCGCTCGTGAGTATCTGGCAGACCGCAACCGCATCGCCATCAGCATCGTACCCACGGGGCAGCAGGCGCTCGCCGCCGGCGGAAAGGAAGTCGCCCGATGAACCGTCTGATCGCACTGGCATCCGCAACGCTGTTGGCCGTGGCATGCGCACCTGCCGCGCCGCCCGCGGCATCCACGACGCCGGCACCCGCCACACCGGGACCGGAGTATCCGCGCACGCCGCCCGAGCTGGGGCCCACGCCCTCGCTGGCGCTACCCGCCCCCGTGCGGCATACGCTGCAGAACGGGCTGACGGTGATCTACGTCCCGCGGCGCGATCTGCCAATCGTAAATGCGACGCTGGTCACGCGCGGCGGGCTGAGCGACGATCCTGCCAGCCTCCCCGGCCTCGCCGCCTTCACGGCCGAAATGCTCGACGAGGGGGCGGCCGGTAGCGACGCGCTCCAGCTCGCGGAAGCGATCGAGCAGCTCGGCGCCTCGCTCTCGGCCAGCGCGGCGTGGGATGCTGCGCAGGTCAACCTCCAGGTGCTGCGCGGCCGGCTTCCTGAAGCGCTCACGCTCATGGCCGATGTCGTGACCCGGCCCGACTTCCCGGAGCGTGAGGTCTCCCGCGTGCGTGATGAGCGGCTTACCGACCTCGCCCGTGCCCGAGACGAGACGAGGATCATCGCCGGCAACGCATTCGCCTCACTGGTCTATGGAAGCGACCACCCGTACGGTCGCGTCTCGACCACCGAGACGACGCGGCGAATCGACCGCCGCGCGCTCGCGGACTTCCACCGTCAGTTCTACCGCCCGGGGAACTCTACCCTGATCCTGGTCGGAGACGTGGACGCGGCGCTGCACCCGGAGGTCGAACGGATCTTCGGTGCGTGGCGCGGTGCGGCCGTCGCCGCGGCCGCGGCACCCGTGATGCCGGAGAACGGACCCACGCGGATCTATCTCATCGACAAGCCGGGTGCGGCGCAGTCTGAGATCCGCATCGGGCACCCGGCGGTGGCGCGTGACAATCCGGACTTCTACTCGCTGGCGGTGCTCAACACGCTGCTCGGCGGCTCGTTCACGAGCCGCTTGATGCAGAACCTGCGGGAGACGCACGGCTACACCTACGGCGCCGGCTCCTCGTTCTCCATGCGCCGCGGCGCCGGCCCCTTCACTGCGTCCAGCGCGGTGGTGACGGTGAAGACCGACAGCGCCGTCATCGAGTTCTTCCGGGAGCTCAACCGGATCCGCGATGAAGCGGTCCCCGCCGACGAGCTGGAGCGCGCGAAGCGCTATATCGCTCTCGGCCTCCCGCAGTCGTTCGAAACGACGGGCCAGATCGCCGCGCGCACTGCCGAACTGGTGATCTACGGCCTTCCGCTCGACTACTACGATAGCTACGTGCAGCGGGTGATGGCCGTCACGGCCGAAGACGTCCAGCGCGTGGCACGCGAGTACGTCCGGCCGGACCGCTCCGCTGTCGTGGTGGTCGGCGACCGGCAGACGATCGAGGCTGGGCTGCGTAACCTGCCGGTCGGTGCGGTGGAGATCCGCGCGCTGGACGAATTCGTTCGCTAGTCCTTGCCTGGCACCCGGCCGTTCGCACGTTCTCCGCGCCGGTCCGCTTGACGGTGTGCAGATCCCGCTCTATTATGCCGGGCTGTTTTATCAAACGGACCGGCGAACCAGTTGCCGGAAGGGCGCGATCCGCTGCTCGCGCTCTGAAAGGTAGCCGGAACGAGCGGGCGCGGAGATGCCCACGTCGGAGTGCCCATTGTTGCCGAACCGAGAAGTCGCTTCCCTGTAGCTATGTCTGAATCGCTTTCGTCGGGTCCGATGATGATGCTCTCCGGGTCGGCCAACCGGCCGCTCGCCGAAGAGATCAGTCAGCACATCGGTATGCCACTCGGGGATGTAACCATTCGTCGCTTCGCCGACGGCGAGATCTTCGTCCGCATCAACGAGAACGTTCGCGGCCGTGATATCTATATCATCCAGTCCACTACCGCGCCGGGTGATACGATTATGGAGCTACTCCTCCTGATCGACGCAGCCCGCCGTGCATCGGCGGCGCGGATCACAGCCGTGGTACCCTATCTCGGGTACGCGCGGCAGGACCGGAAGGACCAGCCGCGGGTGGCGATCGGTGCCAAGCTGATGGCGAACATGATCACCACCGCGGGCGCCGACCGCGTTCTCGGCGTCGATTTCCATCAGCACCAGTTGCAGGGGTTTTTCGATATTCCGGTCGATCACCTCTACGCGGCACCGGTGATCACCCGCTATTTCCGCGAAAAGGAAATCTCGAACGTGGTCGTCGTCGCGCCCGACGTCGGTGCGGCCAAGATGGCGCGCGGGTTCGCGAAGCGGCTCCACGGTACGATCGGGATCATCGACAAGCGGCGCCCCACCGCCAATGTCGCCGAGGTGCTGAACGTCATCGGTGACGTGGAAGGGAGGGACTGCCTGCTGGCCGACGACCTGATCGATACGGCAGGAACAATGGCCGAGGCGGTGACCGCGTTAAAGCTGCGGGGCGCGCGCGACGTGTACTGCTGCGCGACGCACGCACTGCTCTCCGGCCCCGCGGTGGAGCGACTCTCGAAATCCGCCGTAGCTGAGGTGGTGGTGACCAACACCATCTGCATTCCCGAGGAGAAGCGGTTCCCGCAACTCACGATTCTTTCCGTGGGGGACCTCATCGCCCGGGCGATCCGCTACACCCACTCGAACGAGTCGGTGAGCTCGCTGTTCGATTAGGCTGGTCCGAGCGCGCAACAGTACGTCCAGCGCCGGCAGCCTCTATTTTCCGACCCTGAAGAAGGAGTACCCATATGGCAGCCACACTGAATGCCACCCCGCGCGCCACACGCGGCAAGAACGCCGCTCGCGTGCTCCGTAGTGAGGGCCGCGTTCCGGCCGTGATCTACGGTCACGGAGACGAAACCCGCGCGCTCTCGGTCGACAGCCTCGATCTGGAGCGGCTGCTCTCCTCGATCAGCGTCGAGAACACGCTCGTCGAGGTACAACTCGAGGGAGGCGACTCGACGCGGGCCCTGATCCGCGAGGTGCAGTGGCATCCCTTCAAGCCTATCGTGCTGCACGTGGACTTCTACCAGATTCACGCTGGCGAGGCGATCCGGCTCAACGTACCCGTTCGGCTGGACGGGGCCCCGATCGGCGTGCGTGAGATGGGCGGCGTCCTGCAGCAGGTGCTGCACGAGTTGGAGATCGAGTGCTTGCCGCGGCACATCCCCGAGGTGGTGCACATCGACGTCACCGACCTCGGAATGAATGATTCCGTGCATGTTCGCGATGTCGCCATCCGGAACGTCACGATCCTTAACGACAGTGAACTTTCGATCTGCTCGGTGACCGAACCAACGGTGGCGGTGCTTCCCGAGCCGCCGGAGACGGAGGATGGTGTGGGTGGAGAGGTCCAGTCGGAGCTGCTCAAGCGGAGTGGCGAGGGAGTGGACGACGTCCCGACCACGGATCAGGGCGGCTGAGCACGGGTTCCTTCCTCTCAGCCTGAGGGCGGCCGTCCATGGCGGCACTCAAAGCCATCGTCGGTCTCGGCAACCCGGGGCCGGAGTACGCCGCCACCCGCCACAACGTGGGGTGGTGGCTGCTCGATGCGCTCGCCGAAGGGTGGCAGCTCGGCCGGTTCCGCAGGCAGGGCAACGCTGCCGTGGCATCGGGGCGGGTAGGGGAGTACTCGGTGCGGCTTCTGAAGCCGCTCACCTACATGAATCGCAGCGGCGCGGCACTGGCCCCGCTTCTCAAGCTCAACTCCTTCGATCCTGCCCGGGACCTTCTCGTAGTCGTGGACGACGTAGCCCTGGAGCCGGGCCGCCTTCGCTTCCGTCCGGGCGGGAGCGCGGGTGGGCACAACGGCCTGAAATCCATCGAGTCCGCACTGCGCTCCGGCGACTATGCGCGCCTGCGGATCGGCGTTGGGTCTGCCCCGCAGGGCGCGGACCTGGCCAACTGGGTTCTGTCGTCACCGTCGAAGGCAGACCGGAAGCAGATCGACGAAGTGGTTCCGGATCTCATCCAGGGTGTTGCGCTCTGGATGGAGGAAGGGACCGAGGCAGCGATGAACCGCTTCAACCGCTGATCGCTGCAGTTTCCACCGGCCGCTCCATCCGGAGCGACCTTTCTACTCCCCTCCTGGAGGTTTGCCTGTGATGGATCTCACCTGGTTGGCCGCACCGCTCGGTGCCGTCGGCCTGCTCATCGCGCTGGGGATCTACTTCTACGTTCGCCGACAGTCTCCGGGCAACGAGGTGATGCGGGACCTGGCGGCGCAGATCGAACTGGGAGCGATGGCGTTCCTGAAGCGCGAGTACTCGGTGCTCGTGGTCTTCGTTTTGATTGTCGGAGGGCTTCTCTGGTGGGCGATCGAGATGTGGACCGCCATGGCGTTCTTCTTCGGTGCGCTCTGCTCGATGAGTGCCGGATTTATCGGGATGAAGGCAGCGACGAAGGCGAACGTGCGCACCTCCGAGGCGGCGCGCGCCAGTGGACAGGGCCTCGCGCTGCGGATCGCCTTCAACGGCGGTGCGGTGATGGGAATGGCGGTCGCTTCGCTCGGCCTGCTGGGGATCGGGGTGATCTACTACTTCGGGCTTTATCAGCTCGGCTTCCCGGTGCAGGCTGAGGTGCTCCGCTTCGCCCAGGTCATCTCCGGTTTCGCGATGGGTGCTTCCTCGATCGCGCTTTTCGCGCGTGTCGGCGGCGGCATCTACACCAAGGCCGCGGACGTGGGCGCGGACCTCGTGGGCAAGGTCGAAGCCGGGATTCCCGAGGACGATCCGCGCAACCCCGCGACGATCGCCGATAACGTGGGCGACTGCGTGGGCGACACCGCCGGCATGGGCGCGGACATCTTCGAGTCGTACGTGGGCTCGGTGATCGCGACCATCGCAATCGGCGCGACGAGCGCGGTTTTCGCGGCCAACCGCCTGGAAGCCGTCACGCTCCCGATCCTCACCATCATGGTGGGCCTAGTCGCCTCCGTGATCGGCATTCTCCTGATGCGTCTGCTGGAACGCTCCAATCCCGCGGCCGCGCTGCGCAACGTCACCTTTATCGCCGCAGGTATCTTCCTGGTGACCATGTACTTCGTGGTCGTCGGCCTGGGTTTCGACATGACCGACCCCGTTACGGGGCGGATCTACGGGGCGACTGGCCCGTTCTGGGCGATCCTGGCAGGATCGATCGTGGGGATCCTCATCGGGCTCGTTACCGAGTATTACACGGCCGGAAGGCCGGTGCGCCGCATCGCAACTTCTTCGGAGACGGGCTCGGCCACCAACATCATCGCCGGCCTGGCGGTGGGGCTGGAGTCCGCCGCCGTCCCCGTGCTGCTGATCTGCGGGGCGATCTGGGTCGCGTTTACCTTCTCCGGCCTCTACGGGATCGGCATCGCTGCCGTCGGCATGCTGGCTACGGTGGGTGTGACAATGTCCGTAGACGCGTACGGTCCCATCGCCGACAACGCGGGCGGGATCTCCGAGATGAGCCATCTCGGGCCTGAGACACGCCGGATCACCGACGGCCTGGACGCGATCGGCAACACCACCGCCGCCATCGGGAAGGGTTTCGCCATTGGTTCGGCGGCGCTTACCGCGCTGGCGCTCTTCTCCGCCTACGCATCGGCGGTGGGGCTGCGCGAGACGGGAATCAACCTGATCGATCCCCTGGTCGTGATCGGGCTTCTGATCGGCGGCATGCTGCCATTCTATATCGGGGCGCTCACGATGACGGCGGTCGGCCGGGCAGCGCAGGGGATGGTCGAGGAGGTGCGCCGCCAGTTCCGTGAGATTCCGGGGCTGATGGAGGGCACCGCAAAGCCGGACTCCGCCCGCTGCGTCGACATCTCGACACGCGCCGCGTTGCGCGAGATGATCCTGCCCGGTGTGGTCGCGGTGGCCGCGCCGGTTACGGTTGGGTACTTCATGGGTGTGGCTGCGCTGGGCGGAATGCTCGCGGGTGCCACCGTAACCGGTGTTCTCATGGCGCTCTTCATGTCCAACGCCGGTGGTGCGTGGGACAATGCCAAGAAGTACATCGAGGGCGGCGCACACGGCGGGAAGGGCTCGGACCCGCACAAGGCCGCCGTGGTCGGCGACACCGTGGGCGATCCGTTCAAGGACACCTCGGGCCCTTCGATGAACATCCTCATCAAGCTGATGAGCGTGGTTTCGCTGGTGCTCGCGCCGTGGTTCGTGCAGGTGCACGGCATCGCGGGCACGGATGCAACACAGATGGGTTCGCTGCTCGACACCCTGCGTGGTGCGGTCGCCATGATCCTGGGCTAGGCACGGTTCGCGCCCGTGCTGTGCAGGATGATGGAGAGAAAAGAGCCCCCGGCCGTTCGGCCGGGGGCTCTCGTTCCATGTGACTCGGGATGCGCGTCAGATCACGCCGAGCCCGGCCAGGATCAGGCCCGCGATGACGATCGCGCCGATCGTCCACACCCAGCCGCGCGTCTGCTGGGCCGCCATTGCCATGTTCTGCGTTTCAGCGGGCTGCCGCTCGCTCACGACAGCGGGGGTCAGAACCGGGGCGATCTGCGGTGGTACATTGCCCTGATCGACGATCCGGGCCTGTACCTCCGTGTCGGCAGGAGCCGGGCGATCGCTTTCGTGAGCGTATGCCGTGGGTGCGAAGGCCAGCAGCAGCGCGATGACAAATACCGTTCTCATCACTACCTCCAGGTGCGGGAAGCGAAGCGGTCCGGCCGGGGGCCGGTCCTGCCGTGTTCAGCAAGGATCGTGCAACGCTCTTCTCTGGCCTCTGCGATCCGGGCGCCGCGAGCGTTGACGGTTCGGGGGAGAAGGCATAGTTTTCACGCATGGGCAGCGGCCGGTCCCCCCGAAGGGGCCGGCCGCTTTTTGCAACGCGCGAGAGGTGTTTTTCATGCTTAAGCTTGGTATCGTCGGGCTCCCCAACGTCGGGAAGTCGACTCTTTTCAATGCGCTGACCGCGGCCGGCGCCGATGCCGCGAACTATCCCTTCTGCACCGTGGAGCCGAACGTCGGAATGGTGGAGGTCCCCGATCCGCGTGTGGACCTGCTCGCGGAGCGCGTACAGCCGCGGCGCGTCGTGCGGGCGGTGGTCCAGTTCGTCGATATTGCCGGTCTCGTGGAAGGCGCCGCGCAGGGAGAGGGGCTCGGAAACCAGTTCCTCACCAACATCCGGGAAACCGACGCCGTGGTCCATGTCGTCCGCTGCTTCGACGACTCCGACGTTGTGCACGTCATGGGTTCGGTGGACCCGGTCCGCGATCGGGAAGTCATCATCATCGAGTTGGTGCTCGCGGACCTGGCCGTCGTGGAGAAGCGCCTCGAACGTGTCCGGAGAACGGCGAAGAGCGGGGACAAGGAGGCGATAGCGGAGCAGAACCTCCTGGAACGGCTGCAGAGCGCACTCGCCGAGGGCCGCGCCGCGCGCACCGTGGAAGCCGCCCCGGCGGAGCAGCGCCTGCTGAGATCGTTCAACCTCCTCACCGCCAAGCCGGTCCTCTACCTCGCGAATGTGGCGGAGGACGATCTGACGGAGGGCGATAACGAGCATGTGCGGGCGCTCCGCGCCTCCGTGGAACAGGGTGTGGAAGAGGCCGAAATCGTCGTCGTGTCTTCCAAGATCGAGTCTGAGCTGGCGGAGCTTCCCATCGAGGAGAGGGCGGAGTTCCTCGCCTCGCTCGGGCTGGAGGAGCCGGGGCTTCACCGGCTAATCCGCGCCGGATACCGGCTTCTGGGGCTTCAGACCTACTTCACGGCGGGGGAGAAGGAAGTACGCGCCTGGACGATTTCCGTCGGCGCCACCGCGCCGCAGGCGGCGGGCGAGATCCACTCGGACTTCGAGCGCGGCTTCATTCGCGCCGAAACGGTGGGGTGGGGCGACTTCGAACGGATCGGCTCCGTGAAGCTCGCTCGCGAGCAGGGGCTCATGCGCTCGGAAGGAAAGGAGTACCTCGTAGCGGACGGGGACATTCTTCTCTTCCGCTTCAACGTGTAGACTGCGCAATCTCTGAATGCCGGCCGACCATCAAAGCTGGCGCAATCGCCGCAACCACCGTTATATTCCCCGGCTATCTTCGCCACGAGGGCGGGGGAGTCAGCCTGCTCTGCGCGCACCGGCGCAGGGCCTCATGTCCACAGGAAGGTGAGTGTTGAGGGATTACGAAGCCGTCTACATCTTCGACTCGTCGTTGGAAGAGTCGGGAATCAACGAAAAGATCGATCGCTACCACGGTCTCCTGACCGGCGGGAACGGCGGTGAGATCACCGCGGTGGACCACTGGGGAAAGCGGCAGCTCGCTTACCCCATCGAGGACCGCGACAACGGCTACTACGTCGTTTCGCACTTCACGGCCGCGCCGACCGCGTTGCCGGAGTATGAGCGCATCCTCAAGCTGGATGAGGAGCTGCTCCGTTACCTGGTCGTGATCAACGAAGGTGAGCTTGCAACAACGCCGGTGGTGCCGGAGCCGACGAGGTCGGATGACGACGACGGCGACGAGGAGGATTGATCATGGCGGCACCACGTAAGGTCTGCCCGGTCTGTGAGACCGGGATCCGGTACGTCGATTACAAGGATGAGCGCCTGCTCTCGCGGTTCATCAGCGAGCGCGGCAAGATCCTGCCGCGTCGCATCAGCGGGATGTGCGCGCGCCACCAGCGCCAGATCGGGACCGCGGTCAAGCGCGGCCGCTTCCTCGCGCTGCTCCCCTACATCGCCGGCTTCGAGAACTGAGTGATGGCAGGCCTGGCTCCGGAGAGCGGAACCCGAGAGCGACCCGAAGCTTCGGCTTCGGGTCCGTTCGCGCGGTCTTCGCGGCGGAGTCACTGGGGTACCGCGGTCGCGCTGACTGCCGTAGTGCTCCTGCTGGGCGTGTTCGCTGCGTTCCCCCTCATCGTACTTCCGCTCGCGGTCCTGCTGTTGGGGTTCGCACCCCGCCAGCGCCGGTCGTGGGTGGCTCTCGGTGCGCTGGCGTGGGCGTTGGCTCTCGTTCCGGGAGGGGGCGCGCAGTACCTGGTGAGCCGTGGGTGGGCGCTCCTTCTCGGGGGTGCGTTCCTGCTCGCATCACTTCTGCGCCCGCGTTGGGGGGTATTCTCGCGAGGCCTCGCCGCCGTCGCGGCCAGTCTGGGTGTAATGGGCGTCTGGCTGGCGTTCGGCGGCCGGTGGGAGCGGGTGGACTGGGCGATGACGGAGCACTTTCGCTCCATCGCGTCTCTGACGGCCCGGGAGTTCTTTGGGCGGTTCCCCGATGCGCGATGGGCCGCTGATCTCTCCGCCATCGGTGGCCGCATGGCCGAGGCGCAGGGAGTGCTTTTCCCTGCGTTGTTGGCGCTGCAGTCGCTGGCCGCGCTCACGCTCGCGTGGTGGCTGTTCTCGCAGAGCCGCCGTGGTCGGGCACTGCGGAGCGGAGTTCGCCCGCTGCGCGAGTTCCGCTTCCACGACTCCCTGGTGTGGGTGCTGGCTGCCGGGCTGCTCCTGCTCGTGCTGCCGGGTGGAGAGTGGGCCGCTCGCGCGGGCTACAATCTGCTCGTGTTCATGGTCGTGCTGTACGCGCTTCGCGGCGTTGCGGTTTTCGTGTTTCTCGCCCGCGGTGCGCCCACTGCCACCTCGTTGGTTTTGGGAGCGCTGGCCGCTGTATTCTTTTATCCGCTTGTCTTCACGGCCGCACTGCTCGTGGGGCTGGGAGACACCTGGTTGGACGTACGGCGTCGCGCCGTCGCGGCCGCCCGGGTCTGACGTTATACGGTGCGCGATCGCGTGCACCGGACTACACCCAAGGAGTCTTATACCATGCAAATTATCCTCAGGGAACGCATGGAGAACCTCGGCGACGCCGGGGAGATCGTGGACGTGAAGAAGGGTTTCGCCCGGAACTACCTGATCCCGCAGGGGCTGGCGTACGAGGCCAGCGATACGAATGTGCGTCGTATCGAGCGTGAGCGTAATCTCTCTGTGGCTCGCTCCGCCGAGGAACTCGCCGGCGCCCGGGCGCGGGCCGGCTCCATCGAGGCCATCTCACTTACCTTCAATGCGCGCGCGGGGCAGGAGGGCCGGCTCTTCGGCTCGATCACCTCGGCGGATATCGCAGACCGCCTGGAAGAGCAGGGTGTGAGCATCGATCGTCGCCAGATCGAGCTCGACGAGCCGATCAAGGCGCTGGGTGTATTCTCCGTGCCGATCCGTCTGCACAGTGAAGTTCGCCCGGAGATCAAGGTCTGGGTGATTAAGGAGGAGTAGCCGCGGATGCTGCTCGTACCCGCGGCGTCCTGAGGGAGCCGCTCCACGTGAAGTCCCGGCGGACTCAACGAGGGGCGGCTCCCTCGCCGCGTTTCGCCGGGATGGCTATGCGCCGATGCCCCGGCCCGGTGGTCCTCCTCTTGCCACCAACCATTTCGGGAAACGCGTGACAAGGACCTGTTCCCCGGATCATGTATTCTGGCGCGAAGTAAGGAGATCAGATGAGCAATTTGCCCGTTGCACCCGCGACTTTGGATGTAACGCCCGATGTGGTGCGTGCCGCCGAGTTGCTGTTCGACCGGAAGGCGATCGACGTATCGCTGCTGGATCTGCGAGGAATTTCGACCGCTACGGACTACTTCCTGATCGCGAGCGGTCGATCAAACACCCACGTGTCCGCTGTGGCCGATCACGTGCTCGACGAGATGAGGGAGGCCGGTGTGCGGGCGGTGGGCGTGGAGGGGCTCCGCGGGGGACGCTGGGCGCTGCTCGATTTCGTGGACTTCGTCGTGCACGTCTTCCACCCCGAGGCCCGCGAGTTCTACCAACTCGAGCGGCTCTGGGGTGATGCCCCACTCCACACATTGGAGCCGGAGGGCGCCGCCAGAGAGTAGCCCGCGCAGGACGGCTGAGCTGAGAGGCTCCCGGCGAGCATCCGGAGCTTGCAGTCGTCACACCGGCTTGTGTATCTTCCGGCGCGTACGGTCCTCTCTTTATCCGAAGGGTACCCTGATTCGGAGCGCTTCCGTGTCGCTGCGTTTTCCTCCACGCGTCTCCTCATGAGCAATACGCCCCACGTCTTCGATCCTGCTGTGGATGAGCTGCCCGCCACTCTGATGGCGGATGCCAGCTAT
>JACDHR010000363.1 GCA_013820915.1 Gemmatimonadota bacterium | reverse complement strand
TTTTCTGGCCCTCGTCTAGAATCCGCATCGACGTGATTTCATGAAAGTGGTTGGGCGGGAGCGACTTGAGGAGTTCTGTCAGAAGCATAGCGATGTTCGAGCACAGGTCAACGCCTGGCTCGCTGAGGCAGAGGAGGCGGAGTGGAAGACGCCGCTCGACGTCAAAGCGCGCTATGCGCATGCTAGCTTCATGGCAGACAACCGGGTCGTGTTCAACCTGAAGGGGAATCGCTACCGCCTGGACGTGAAGATCAGCTATCAAAGCCAGGTAGTTCTGGTCAAGAGAATAGGCACCCATGCCGAGTACAACTCGTGGAAGTTCTGAGGAGGGTGCAATGGATGTCAAGGTGATCAAGAATCGGCACGACTACACCACGGCACTCGAGCAGATCGAGGCGCTGATTGACCTCGATCCGCAGCTTGGTACTCGGGAGGCGGATCGGCTGGAGTTGCTTACCCTGCTCGTACAGGATTACGAGACGAAAGAGTTTCCTGCGACTCTCCCTGATCCGGTAGAGGCGATCCAGTTCCGTATGGAGCAGCAGGGACTGACGCAACGGGACCTAGTCCCATACCTGGGGGGCCGAAGCAAGGTTTCTGAGGTGCTTGCCGGCAAGCGCCCTCTAACACTCTCCATGATCCGAGCCCTCCACAACGGTCTGGGAATCCCAGCCAAAGTCCTGCTGCAGGAACGTGATCCTACCCTGCTGGACGACACGGAGGTGGAGTGGGAGCGCTTTCCCATTCGGGAAATGATCTCGCGGGGCTGGATTCAGGCGAATGCGAAGAACGTACGTGAGGAAGCCGAAGACCTGCTGCGCGGATTCTTTGCTCCGCTCGGGCCGCCGTCAGCGGTAGCTGCGCTCTACCGCAAGACCGGTCATATCCGTTCCGCTCGTCAGATGGACGAGTACGCGTTGCATGCCTGGACTGCACGGGTGTTGCTGCGGGCGAGGGAAGAGGCGCCCTCAGGAGAGTATGAACCAGGTAGCGTCACCTTTGATTTCATGCAGGAACTGGCGCGGCTCAGCACCTCCGGTCGGGGCCCCCTGGCAGCACGGCATTTCTTGGAGGAACACGGGATCGCGTTGATCGTCGAGCCACACCTGCCCCGAACCCATTTGGATGGAGCGGCGATGATCGGTCCAGAAGGCAAGCCAGTTATCGGTCTCACCCTGCGTCATGACCGCCTCGACAACTTCTGGTTCTGCCTCATGCATGAGCTGGTACATGTAGCGCGGCACCTCGATCCGTCCACTCCCCAGTTCTACGATGATCTGGAGGTGGGAAACCAAGGTGACCCGCGCGAAGCAGAGGCGGATGAATTGGCGGGTGAGGCACTGATCCCACAGGCAGTCTGGAGGCAAAGCCCGGCCGCCGTGCTCCGTTCACCCGACGCCGCGCAGGACTTAGCGGATCAGCTCGGAATTCACCCAGCAATCGTTGCGGGCCACAAGCAGCATGCTGAGGGCAATTACAAGATCCTTCATCACCTGGTCGGCCGTGGCGAAGTTCGGGCTTGTTTCCCGGAGATCAATTGGGGGTAGCTATGAGCATCGGCTTCGACCACCAGCACTACGTGCCGATTCTGCGGTGGAAAGGTGGAGAAATAGGAGCGATTCGCGACATGTCGAAGATCGATCAGCTGCGAATTACTCCCTTGTTTGAGCTTCCCGCTCCGAAATCGGCAGGTGATCCGCCGCGCGACGGGAAGCAGAAAACCATGATAGAGGTCGCCGCTGAGGTGGCGAGCAACTGGGGAGGTGGTTACGCCTTCTTCGATCTCCGCGTGCGTGATGTGGCGTTATTCCCGAATGTTGCTCATCCGGTCGAGGAGTTTTTTTCGGCCGCGCGCGAATACGGTCTTCGGTTGATTCCGGTCACGGGTTTAGGAAGGAACTCTTCCTTTCAGGAGGCTGTCCGGAACGTTGTAGCGACGGACAGCCACGGTGTCTGCGTGCGGCTTTTGCGTGAGGAACTTGCCAGCTCGAACCTGCAACATCTGATCGACGCGCACCTGATGCGCCTTCGTGTTCACCCACGTGAAGCCGACTTGGTCGTGGATCTGGAGATCGTAGGCGAACCCGGATTTAACCTTGTGGAAATCTGCGCTAGCCTACCCTATCTCGCCTGCTGGCGGACCTTCACGGTTGCGGGTAGCTCATTCCCGCAAGACCTTCAAGGTATGGAGGAAGGCTCGAATTATGTGCCGCGCTGGGAATGGCGTGCATGGAAGAACCAGATCTGCCAGGCTTTGCCTCGCATACCAACCTTCGGTGATTATACAATACTTCACCCGTTTCTGTCGGAATGGATTCCAGGGATGAATCCCAGCGCGAGTATCCGTTTCACGACTGACGAGCAGTGGTTGGTCATGCGGGGGCGAGGAATACACACCGAGAACAGCGGCGGACACCAGCAGTATCCCGCGCTGGCGCAGCTGCTCTGCGCACGCTCTGAATACTGCGGGCAGCATTTCAGCGCGGGTGACAAATACCTGCATGACGTTCGAATCGGAAGGAAGCACACAGGCAACCCTGCCACATGGCTCCGGGCGGGTGTCAATCATCACCTGGCGTTTGTGGTCGTCCAGCTCGCCAACCTGTTCGACTCTTCAACTGGCGGCACACGCTAGCTCGGAGCCAGTCTAGCCGTGCCGCCTCCGCAAGGCGGGCATACACTTCAGCCCGGGGCTTGCTACGTACCCCGTTTGCCGCACCGATTTCCTCTAGCAGTGCAAGCGCTTCGCTACGCCAGAGCAGCTTGGCGATACCTACGGGATCCAATGAGGGGTTCTGTTGCGCGGCACGAAGGGTGGAGAATTGCACCTCTTCATCTTCGTCCATCTCGACTCGCTCCATCCCCCACCACTCTGGCAGCAGAGGCAGGGCGCGTTCGGCGTAGCGGATACCGATCACCAGGGTCGCGTAGTCGAGCACGGAATCGTAGATAAGGACCTGTTCCGGAAGGCGTCGGAGCGTGTCATGGTCGCTCTTGATCTCATAGCCATGGATTGAGCCATTCACCACGGCAACATCCACACGCGCGCGGCCGTGCCTCAGCCCGAGTTCGTCAACAACGAGGGTATGGGGGTCCTGTTTGTGCCGCATGAGAAGACTTCCTTTTAGCGCCTTCCGTATCTGAGCATCTCTCATGGCTTCCTGTAGTCGCGGTTCGGAAGGTGGCGGTAGGTTGCCAACGCCTCGTTGCTCTACAGCGATGGCACGAAACACGTTTGGCATCTGGCGGGCGGAATAGCCAGCGGCTTCCGCCTACCCTTCTTCAGCAACCGCACGCTCCCGGCGCAGCTCCTCCACAGTGAAGGGAGTGCCCTTCCCCTGTAGAGAGCCATGCAGCGCAGTCAGAAGGCGAATCGCATTGGCGGGCGAGCGCAGCAGGTGTGCGTTCCCTTCGAGAGGCCGCAGCTCGGCCGCGTGAATCAACGCGACGGAGCGGTGTCCTGGCCGTTCGATGATCACCACCTCGCGTTCCTCCTCGACGGCATTCCAGAGGGCAGCGAGGTTGTCTCGCGCGTGGGAATACGTGGTTGTTATCGGCATCCAACCCCTTCCTGGATTTGGACGACTACATTGTACGCCGACCCTGCATTCCAGGCAAAGGGGTTGACGCGCCTCGTGGAGGTCAGCCGATCTCGAACGTGTGGCGAACCTCCTCCCCCCGCTGCGCGCCCGCCGCGAAGCTCCGCTCGACGAAGGTCACCCGGCCGCTGTGGTCGATCAGCAGCACCGTCGAAGCGCGCGTGCCGTAGGTCGGCGTCGCGATGAAGAGCGAGGAGAGCGCCCGCTCCCATTCCTGTCCAACCCCCGTGTCCGGCAGCTCGGCCTCCGGCGCCGGATCGGCGTCGACGAGGATCTCGAAGAGCGGCGCGGGCGCTGGGCCATCCGCCAGCAGCGCGGAGAGCGCCTGCTTCCCCCGCACCACCTTCGGCCAGGGGGTGTCGAGAAGATGGTTGCTCAGCCCGTAGACGCCGGGTTCTAGCTGTACAGGTACGCCCCCCCCGATTCGAGAAGTACCACACGCTCTCCCGATCCGCGACCAGCAGGTTGAAACCGTTGTACTCGCCCGCCCGCGCCTCGATCTGCCGCAGGTACGCCTCCGGCGTCTCGCGTCCCAGCAGGAACTCACTCACCAGCTCTCCGCGTGAGCGGGCGCCGGTGCGCTCCGAGGGCAGGTCGCGGTAGTTGGTGACCGCCGCCCAGCGCCCGCCGCGCGTGACTCCCATCCAGGTGCCACCCGCCTGCAGGTCGCGCCCCGCAAGCAGCTCGGGCGCATCCTCCCACCACGCCGCAGGCGCCGTCGGCCGCGCGTAGAACTCGTC
>JACDHR010000362.1 GCA_013820915.1 Gemmatimonadota bacterium | reverse complement strand
GATAACGTAAGGCCTCAGGCGGTGTTTCGCATTACCCCGCCGCCGATTTCACCACCCCCGTGCAGGATCCGGCTTCAATGGTGCGGGACGGGGATGGTTTCGCCATGAGGGTTGCGCTCAGGTTTCTTCGTTGAAGGCCACCTTCAGCTCCGCGGCCGCCGCCGCGAGGCGCCTGTCGCGGGACCACAGCTGCGCGGTGCCGGCGATCGACACCGAGGCCAGAAGGTGAACGTCGATGTAGCCGATGCCGCGCCCCATCAGGGTGCGCTGTTCGATGAATCCCAGCGTTTCGGCGTTGGTGGCGATGGGCGCGGGCGGCAACGCGCCGAGCAACTCCAGCACCTCCCTGCGATTGTGCAGGTTGCCGCACGCCAACTCTCCCATCACGAAGGGGTGCATCAACACCCGGCCACCATCCAGCGCGACGGCAAGCACCGGGTCGCCGGCGCGCAGGTGGTCGATCCAGACCCCGGTATCTACCAGAATCACGCGGGCTCGGAGCGGCGGCGGGGCGGCGGCCGCAGCTGCGGCTCGCTGCCGCCGAGCCTCGCCAGACGCCGTGCGCTCTCGCGCTCAATCAGCGCCCGGAGCGCCTCGTGGATCAGGGCTGTCCGTTCCTTTGTACCCGTAAGACGCTGTGCCTCGCCGATCAGCCGGTCGTCCAGGTTGATGGTGGTGCGCATGGTAGCCCCCCGGTTGACGTGTGCATGAAATATACATCATTCGATGCCGCTCGTCATTGTCTGGCTATCGATCATTCGGTCGAACTCCGCCTCCACCTTCGCTTCGAAGTCGCTCTCGATCTGGTACACCTCGGTCAGCTCGGCGAACGCCCACCGCCCCCGGGTGCCGAGTTGGTTCACGCCCGGCACCCAGTAGCTCTCCATGGTGGACTTCTTCTCCTTCGCGTCCTCGCGTCGATATCCTTTGATCTCTACGATGAGGTTCAGCAGGTCGTCCTCGCCCTGGCCGTCGTCCACCCGCACGATGAAGTCGGGCAGGTAGATGCGGCTCTGCGAGCCATACCGGTACGGCACATCGAGACCGAGGTTGTGGTTCTTGACGTAGGAGCGGACCCGCGGGTGGCTTTCGGCCACCCGGCAGAACTCCGCCTCCCAGTCGCTGTCCAGCACGATCCAGTTGAGGTGGCAGCGGTTCGCGTCCGTCTCCCAGCGCCAGACCTTGCTGGTATTGAAGTTCACATACGCCGTGGAGCCGACCGGGTTGTACGGGTCGAGCAGCGCGCGGATCGGCTTCGTACCGACGAACGATCGGGTGATGGCCGCGGTGATGCGGTTGCACGCCATATCCGCCAGTTCCTGGTACATGAGCTGCGCGGGGAAGGTGTCTCCCTTGCAGACCAGGTAGCCGTCCAACCACTGCTTGGTGATCCGCTTGAGCTGCCCGAAGAGGTGCATCTTGGGCGCCTCACCGGGGTCGCGCCACTTGGTATAGAGCAGCCGCTGGGTCAGATGGAAGAGGAGCGTCGAGGGGCGCACGTCGCCCAGGTGCTCCAAATTCAGGTCCACCGCCTCGCCGATGATGCCCTGGTTCCGGGTGATGGACGGGCCGACCAGGTCCGGCGTCAGCTCCAGCAGCGAATCGTCGGTGAACTCCGCGGCCAGACGCTCCTCCGGCAGCTCCACGCGGTAGCCCTGCACGCGCGGGAAGCGGATCTCCAGGGGGTCGCGCTCCGGGCGCACGGCCTTGACCTGCACCGTCTCGCGCGGCGGCTGTGGCGGCGCGATCACCGGCTTGGCGGTGAAGTCGAAGGGGATGCCGAGCACGTCGGCGTACTCGACGTCGAACCGCCCCTCCTCGTTCAGCTCGTAGCTCTGGCGGCGCAGCGCGCGGCCGATCACCTGCTCGCAGAGGAGCTGCGTCCCGAAGGCTCTCACCCCAAGAACGTGGGTCACCGTGTTGGCGTCCCAACCCTCGGTGAGCATGGAGACGGAGACCACACACCGGATGGCCTCGCCCAGGCGCCCCGGCTTGCCGACGGTGTTCATCACCTCGCGCAGCAGATCCTGGTCGGTGATGTTGTCGGCGGCGTGCGGGTCGCGCGTGCGCTCGATGATCTCGCGGCGGAAGCGCTCGATCTCGTCGGCGGCCATCGCCCGGAAGTTGGCGTCCAGCGCATCGCCCGACTCGAGCTGTTCGCTGTCGATGAGAAGCGTGTTCGGCCGCGGCAGCGGGTTGTCGAAGTCGTCGTAGTTGCGGAAGAGCGCCAGCCGCCCGTTGATCAGGCGGCTGCTGCCGTCCTCGGCCGTCTGGACAAATCCCGAGATGAAGTCGTAGACGAGCTTGGAGGTCGAGGTGTTGTTGCACACCACGATGAAGCAGGGCGGGACGCCGACGCCCGTTTGCTGCCAGAGCTCGAAGGTCTTCGCGTAGTGCCCGTAGAGCGCCTGTAGCGCCGTCTGCAGCCGAGTCGGCAGCGCGAGCGGGTCGAGGTCTTTCGCCTTGCCGCGCCCCTTCTTGGGCATGTCCTTGCGGATGTGCTCCCAGAGGTTGCGGAACATCGGCACCTCGTTGCCCGAGATGTTCTCCGCGACGGGTACGCGCGGCAGCTTCACGATGCCGCACTCGATCGCGTCCATCAGCGAGAAGTCGCACATCGTCCAGGGAAAGAGCGTCCCCTCGGCGTAGCCGGAGCCGCGCAGAAAGAACGGCGTCGCGGAGAGATCGGTCACCCGGCGCACGCCGAGCTTGCGGTTGACGGCCTCCAGTCCCGAGATCCAGAGGCGTGCCGCCTCGTTGTTCTCCTTCGCCTCCTTCTTCTCGTCGCCTTTGAGGTCGTCCTCTTCCTGCGTATCCGGCCGCTCGCGGTAGCAGTGGTGCGCCTCGTCGTTCAGCACCAGAATATTCTTGAGACCCATCAACTCGGGCATCACCCGCTGGATCATCTGTCCCTCGGTTTCCAGCGTCTCCAGCGGCTCGCCGTTGCGCCCCTGCAGCAGCAGCCGGCCGCCCCTGGAGAGCGACATGCGCTCACGAAGTTTGAAGGAGTGGTAGTTGGTGATGACGATCTTCGCCCTGTCCAGCTCCGGAAGTATGTCCGCGGGTACGATCTCGCGGCTCGCGTAGTAGCTGTCGGGGTCGTTGGGCTGCAGCACGCGAAGCCGGTCGCGGATGGTGATCCCCGGCGCGACGATCAGGAAGCCGCGCGTGAAGCTTTTGCTGTTCGGGCGGCGCACCGCGTTCACGGTTTGCCACGCGATCAGCATCGCCATCACGGTGGTCTTACCGGCCCCCGTCGCCAGCTTCAGCGCCAGGCGCATCAGCTCGGGGTTCGCATCGCGGTTGGCGTTCGCGAGGTGCTCGAGGAACCGCTTCCCCCTCGAGCCTGCCTGCGGGGCCACCTCGGTGAGCCAGATCGCCGTCTCGACCGCTTCCACCTGACAGAAGAACGGGCGAACACCGTTAAAGGAGTGGTGGCGCCAGTGCTGGAGCAGGCGCGCGGTCTCCGGTGTCACCTGCCACGAGCCCTGCGGCAGCGCACGCCACTGGTCCACCTGCGAGCGCAACTCGTTGATGATCGGCGTGGGATCATAGGCCTGCCCCTCGGTGGACAGGCCAAGCCCTTCGTCGAACACGATCGCCTGCTGTATGGCGGCGCCACCCTTCCGCTTCTTCGGCTTCGGAATCGGCGTGATGAATTCGGCGCGGCGGCGCTGCTCGATGATGCTCTGCGTCGGCTGGCCATCCTTGTCCAGCTCCCAGTGACGAAGCGGGTACTCGTACGGGGAGTTGAGGATCGGGCGCTCGAAGAACCGGTTGTCCATGCGCGAAGCTCAGAGGTGGCTCTGGATCTCGGAAAGGGCGCCGTCGGAAGAATAGCGGGGCAGCGACTGGTGTAACGCCTGAGGTTACGTAATCCCGGCGGCACGTCGGGGCAGACTTAGGAAAGATAACGTCTGCCGATGACATTGGCGAGCGGACGCCAATGCCGCGGGTGCTTACAGGAGTGTGTCGGTCCTCACTCCGCGATCGAGGTTGGTGACGAGCCCCGTGTCCGGGCCGGTGCCTGTCAAGACGGTTGAGACACTTCGCGGTCGTTATAAGTGAGCAGACTCCGCTGTCGCGCGGCCGTTGATCCAGGCAGCGCCCGGGATCTCTGGCGGGCGCGGCACCCCACTCCCCGCGCCACCGTGGCAAGCCGCCGAGCCTCCAGCGACCCCCCTGCGAACCGCGCCTGGCGTTCGATCGGGGATTAGTCCGCTTAGATGGATGCCCCAGTGCGGAGTTCCAGGAAACCGAGCTGCGAATGGACCCGGACGAGATCATTCCGTTGGAGGAGCGCCGCCGCTGGCTCGCGCTTCCCGACACCATCGAGCTGGGCGGCGACGAGTACCCG
>JACDHR010000072.1 GCA_013820915.1 Gemmatimonadota bacterium | reverse complement strand
GCGATCGCGCGGGCGCTGCTGCACCGTCCCGAGCTGGTCTTTCTGGACGAGCCGACCGCCGGGCTCGACCCCGTGGCCGCCGTCTCGCTGCGCGCGGATATCGTGGCGCTCGCCGAGCGCGAGGGCCTCACCGTGTTCGTGACCACGCACAACCTGGCCGAGGCCGAGAAGATCTGCGGGCGGGTGGGCGTTGTGCGGGCGGGGCGGCTAATGGCGGTCGGCACGCCCGCCGAGCTGCGCGCACGCGCGGGTGACCCGTACGTGGATGTCGCGGGGCGGCGGTTCGGGCCGGATCTGGTCCATGCACTGCTCGCGAGCCCGAACGTGGCGGACGCGCGGCTGGAGGACGGAGGTCTGCGGATCGATCTGCGCGGAGACGTGCCCGCCGCGCCGATCGTCCGCCTGATCGTGGAGCTCGGTGGCGAGGTGGAGGAGGTGCGCCGCAGCCGCGCCTCCCTCGAGGACGCCTTTATCACCCTGGTCGAGGCGGAGCGGTGATTTACGACATCTACACCGTCGCGTGGAAGGAGTGGAAGGAGTACGTGCAGCAGGAGCGCACCCGCCGGATAGGGCCGCTGCGCGGGCTGCTCTTCGTGGCGGCCGGCGGCGTCTTCCTGGGCTGGCAGGTGGACCCGGACTTCGGCCGCTCCGGGCTGACGGTGCTGCTGACCTCCTTCCTCTCGATCATGTTCGTGACCACCGTCGTCCCCGACTCGTTCGCGGGCGAGCGCGAGCGGCATACGCTGGAAACCCTGCTCGCCAGCCGCCTGCCGGACCGCGCTATCCTGCTCGGCAAGGTGGCCGCCGCTGTCTCCTATGGGTGGGCGATCGCGCTGGCGGTGCTCCCCGCCGGTATCATCGCCGCGAACCTGATCCACGGCTTTGCGGGGATGCCGTGGGTCGATCCATACATCCTGCTCGCGTCGGCGGCCACGAGCCTGCTGGCGGGGCTGCTGATCGCGGCCATTGGCGTGCTGATCTCGATGTACGTGCCCACTGCGCGGCAGGCGCACCAGCGCCTCGGGTTCGTGATCATGGTGCTCTTCATGACCCCGGCGGTGCTGCTCCCGACTCTTCCCGCCGCGTGGCTGGATCGCCTGATCGACGGGTTCGAGCGCCTCGGCGTGGAGCGTGCCGTAGCCGCGGGTCTCGCACTTCTGGCTGTGGCCGGCGTAGCGCTGCTCGGGGTGGCGATGGCGCGCTTCCGGCGTGCACGGCTGATCCTATGAGCCCTTCACCGGCGTGCGCGGGCCCCGGCCGATGAAGCCGCTCGGCCTCTTTCCCCCTGTCTCCTGTCTCCTGTCTCCTGTCTCCTGACTCCTACTCGCCAGTCGCGAACAGGGGAGAAGCCAGGCCCCCGCTCGCGAGGATCCGGCGCGCAACCGCGTCGACGATCTCCAGGCAATCATAGGCGCCGGTCTCGATCCGGTGGAGAAGCCTGGAGATCTGCTCCGGGGTCAGCTCGGCGCCAGGATCCCGCACCACGGGTACGACGGCCTGAGCCGACGCATATCCGGCGTCGGAAGTGAGCACGCTGTCGGCGCGGCGTGCCATGGACAGGAGATTCTCTCGGTGGAATCTCCCGGTTACCTGGCAGGTGACTTCCCCGCAGCTCGTCCGTGGCGTCTGGGACAGTCTGTTTATTATCATGACAGTTTCTCCGTTATGTGTTTATCGGCCTAACTTACCGAAAGCTTGACTACCCGTGCATTGAGGCTTGCAGCTCGAGGAGGATCATCCGAGCCGGCCGCGGCTCGGCTCAGCAGCCGGTGCTCATCCGGGAGCCCTGAAGGGTCCGTAGCCTTTCCGTCCGCTACGAAGTCAGCAGATCCCCTTGCGCAGGCATTCCCTCTGGACGTCCCAGAGGTAGAGGCGCAGGTTGCGCTGGATGGATGAGGAGACGTTGCTGAACTCCACCCCGACCCACTGGCGCTCCCCGGTTCCCGGCATCCGGCTCGATCCGGTGCGGACCACGCGGCCGCCGCAAACATGGATATCCTCGGTATTGGGCAGGTGCAGCCGCACGGAGAGGTACGTACCGTTCGGAATGGACTCGGCGGCCAGAAGCTTCATCCCGCCCTCGCTGAGGTCCGTGGTCCAGCCGCGGAGCACGACGGGCGTTTCGTCCAGCGTGCGGCAGAACGTGATGTCCACCAGTACCCGCGCGGGGATGCGTACGCTATCGCGTCGGTTCATCCGCACCACGCCCTCCGGCCAGGCGAGTACCAGCGCAGGGAACGCGCCGTCTACCCTGTGCAGTACGCGGGTGGCGAAGGTGCGAATCCCATCCGTCTGGGTAGTCTGGAACGTGCATCGGCTCCCCGTGGGAACAGGGATCTCGGTACCGTCGAGCGTGGGGACCCCGACGGTGATGTCCTGATTTTCCGTGAAGCCGAGAATCATGCTCGGGTACATATATCCATGGTGACCCTCGATGTCGGCCTCGAAGGAGATCATCTGCATCGAGTGGATGTGGATCTCCACGGGTTCCGCCTGTACCTGCGATGGCAGAGCTACGGCCTTGTTCATAATGCTTGTCTCATCATTCGTTCGGAGGGGCCGCGTGCGCGGTCGGTTGCTAGGGAGAATTGTCGGCGAGAGCGGGGAAAAACTCAAGCACGGCGAGCTGCCCGCCGTGCCCAGCCCGTGCGGCAGACGATGTGATGCGCGCCGCGGAGGGGATCCCGCGATCCTGCCGCGAGTAGTAGTACGGCCCAGACACTCGATATACACATTACCGGAGGGTTGCGGTGAAGCGCAGAGCTTTTCTAGGTCGTACCGGGGTAGGCCTCGCCGCTGGCGCGCTGGCGGGCACGATTCCCGGCTCCGCCGCGCTGTCCGCGCTCTCCGGCACGACCGCGCCGGAGCCTCTGCCCCCATCGGGAACGAACGAGTGGGACGCGGTGCGCGCGCAGTTCGACCTCTCGAGCGAGTACATCCACCTCGCCGGGTTGCTGCTGGCCTCGCACCCTGCTCCCGTGCGCGAGGCAATCGAGCGGCACCGGCGCGGGCTGAACGGCAACCCCGTTCACTACCTGTACGGCGAGGGCTCGCGGCTTGAGAGGGAGGTGCGGCGCGCCGCCGCCGCGTACATGGGCGCGAAACCCGCGGACATCGCGCTGACCGACAGCACCACAATGGGGTTGGCGATGGTGTACAACGGGTTGGACTTGCGCGCCGGTCAGGAGATCCTCACCACCGAGCACGACCACCGCGCCACGCACGAATCACTGCAGTATAGGGCGGCGCGCTCCGGTGCCCCGCTACGCCGCATCCCGCTTTACCGTCGCCTCAACGGCGTCTCCTCAGAGGAGATCGTGGATGCTCTCGTGCGCGCCGTGCGCCCGGAGACGCGGGTCGTCGCGGTCACCTGGGTGCACTCCAGCACGGGACTCAAGCTGCCGATCCGCGCGATGGCGGACGCGCTTGCCAGCGTGAATGCGGGTCGCGCAGAGGGAGATCGGGCGCTGCTCTGCGTGGACGGCGTCCACGGCTTCGGCGTCGAGGACGCGGGGGTGGAAGACCTGGGCTGCGACTTCTTTATCGCCGGCACGCACAAGTGGCTCTTCGGGCCGCGCGGAACGGGCGTGGTCTGGGGCCACCCCCGTGCGCAGGACGCCGCATCGCCTACCATCCCCAGCTTCACGCGCGACGGCAGCTGGGGCGGACTGATGACGCCGGGCGGCTTCCACTCCTTCGAGCACCGCTGGGCGCTTCGTGAGGCGTTCGAGTTCCACCAGCGGATCGGGAAGGCCCGCGTGGCCGGGCGGATCCACACGCTGAACCGGCAGATGAAGGAAGGGCTCGCGCGCATGCCGCACGTCGCGCTCTACACGCCGATGGCCGAAGAACTCTCCGCCGGGCTGGTATGCTTCGATGTGCGCGGCATGTCGCCGGCGCAGGTGGTGGGGCGGCTGCGCGAGCGAGGCATCATCGCGAGCCGCACGCCGTATGCCCCCTCCTACGCGCGGGTCACGCCGGGGCTGATCAATACGCCCGAGGAGGTCAATGCGGCGCTCGCCGCAGTCCGGGCGATGGGATGACCGCCCGGGAGATTACGCTCCGGCAGGGAGCGCGCGGACTCCACCATCTCGCGGCCGGCGAACGGCGTACCCCCGGATCGGTAGCTTCACCTTTCAGAGTGCTGTGCCGGTGACGACCGCGTCGGCTTCGATCTCCACCAACATCTCGGGCGAGATCAGCCGGCGCACCTCCAGCATGCTGGTAGCGGGACGGATCATGCCGAACACCTCGCCGTGCGCCCGCCCGACCGCCTTCCAATCATCCATGTCGGTGACGTAGATGCGGGTGCGTACAACGTCCTCCAGGCAGGAGCCCGCGCGCCGGAGCGCCGCGTCGATGTTGCGGATCGCCTGCCGAGCCTGCGCATACGGATCCCCGATCCCCACCACCGCGCCCGCCGCGTCTGTGGCCGCGGTGCCGGACACGTAGATGTGGTCGCCCACGCTCACCGCGCGGGAGTACCCCACCACCGGCTCCCACGGCGTATCCGAGCTGATATTCTGCCGTTTCATAACCGGGTGTCGGGAACAGGGAAGTAAAACGGGAGCGGCGATCGCGGTGCAGACACGCTCACTGACATCGGCCCTTCATTCAAAGACCGCGCGCCATACCGCATCCACATCTTCCAGCGAGGAGAACAGGTGGTCCGGCCCGCAGGCGGCGAGCTGTTCCTCCGAGTAGCTCCCCGTAGCCACCGCGAGGGTGCGAACGCCCAGGCTCTCGCCGCAGGCGATGTCGTACGGCGTATCACCGATGATCACCACGGATTTGCCCTCGAACCGGTGGTCGAATCGCTCCTCGGCCCGGCGCACGGCCACGGCGGGGAGCTCGGGGCGATCCGCGTGGTCGGAACCATAGGCGCCCAGGCGGAAGCGGTTGAAGCCGATGCCGGAAGCGTCGAGCTTCAGCCGCGCACCCTCCAGGAGATTGCCGGTCAGCAGGCCGAGCACCGAGTCGCCGTTACTCTGCTCAACGCGCTTCAGCAGGGGCAGCACGCCGGGGAAGACGCGGATCCTGGAGACCTCCAGCTCCGCTGGCAGGTCGCGCAGGTAGGTGCTCCACAGCTCGGGAAGCCGACCGGTGATCTCCTCCTCGCCGAGGCCCGCGGCCATGAGCAGCTCACGCGCGATCTGCGGGTCCGTCTTCCCCGCGAAGCTGTGGTCGTCGATCGGGCCCGCGGTGCCAAACACCTCCAGCAGCGCGCGGTGGAATGCACGCGCCGCCGCGCCACCCGCCGAGAGGAGAGTTCCGTCGATATCGAACAGGATCAGGCGGCGCATGCATTTCACATCGAGCGAGGGGTGAGGCGCAGCCGTGGAAAAGCCGGATGCATACGGGAACGTCCTTCAATATGGCGCCCGGGGACCACCCATCGCTACCCCTCGATGAGCGGCACCGCCCGCCACGGCGTGAAGCCTCTTGTGCGGAAGCCGGAACGCTCCTATTCTGCGGCAGGCTTGTATACAGATCTGCTCCTCCCATGCGGTCTGGTTCGCACTCTCACCGAAACCTCATGACAGCCCGAAACCTCTCTCGCAGGTCATTTACAGCGCGGGCGTCCGGGGCCACGGATCGGATCACGAAAACCTATCACGAGCTTCGAGATCTCATCGTCCGCGGGCGCCTCGCTCCGGGTACGCGGATCATCGAAAGCGACATTGCGACCCGCCTGGAGGTGAGCCGCACCCCCGTGCGTAGCGCGCTGCAACGGCTCCAGCAGGAGGGCTTCGTCCTCAGCTCCTCGCCGGGAAAGCAGCTCCGCCTGAGCGTGGCGCCACTCACGCAGGAGGATGCGCGGGAGGTCTTCGGCATCCTCGGCGAGATCGAAGGGCTGGGCACCCGGTGGGCGGCGGAGCTGGAGCCCACGCGCAGGGCTCGCCTCGTGATGGACCTGACGGAGGTGAACACGACTCTAGCCGCGGCCGCCCAGCACGTTCCGGCGGATCCGAACGAGGTCTTCGATCTCCACACCCGCTTCCACTGGGAGTGCCTTGCCGCGCTGGATGCGCCGCGCCTGCAGGCGCTCCACCAGGGGATCAAGCCGCAGGCCGAGCGCTACCGCAGGATCTACAGCAACATCTTCGCGCACGACAGCCGGATCTCCATCGACGAGCACACCGTCATCATCGAGCGCATCCGAGAGGGAGATGCGGACGGGTCGCAACGTGCCGTGCAGGTGAACTGGCGGAACGCGGCCGAGCGACTCAGCCAGGTCATCGAGATGATGGGGGAGCGGGGGAGCTGGTAGGGGCATCGCCTCTCTTGCGGCGGACGAAGCTCCACGCGTATATTGCATACGGTTCTATGTTGAAGCCGCAGCCGGAAGCGGTCCCGCCTTCTCCGGCCATATCCGTCGTTTTCCGCGTCTCTACCCCGGCGTCGCGTGCGTGTCGCCTGCCCTCTCCCCTCCACGTTCGTCGTCCTGTGCGTAGGCCGATCTTCGAATCGCAGGTCGGTCTGATTCCGTTCCCCACTCCGGAGGAAACCGACCATGCAATACCTGAAGTGCGACACTCCCCTACTTCCCGACTGTTGCCGGGCTCGCCATGGAAGGTGGCTGACGGCAACGATGGCCCTGTTCCTGGCTGTATTGAGTGGTTCGCCCGCACTCGCGCAGCAGGGCTCGATCGGCGGGGTAGTGGTGGCCGAGCAGTCCATGCGTCCTCTGGCCGGGGCGCAGGTCCTCGTTGAAGGGACCGACCGCGGCACCCTGACAGACGCCAGCGGCCGCTTTCTCATCACTGGCGTAACCGGCACGGAGGTGACGCTCCGGGTCGTGATGCTCGGGTACCGGGCGACCACCCGGGCCGCGCGCGTCGGTGACACCAGCGTCCGGATCGGCCTGGCGGAGGCCGCGGTCGAGCTCGACGAGGTTCTCGTCACCGGCGTTGCGGGCGGCACGCAGCGCCGCGCGATCGGCAACGTGGTCTCGCAGATCCGCGCGGCCGACGTGGTCGAGATAGCACCGGTACAGAACCTCCAGTCGCTGATCAATGCCCGCGCACCCGGCGTCGTCGTGACGCCAGGCACGGGTATGGTGGGTTCCGGGTCACGGATTCGGGTGCGTGGCGCATCCAGCCTGTCGCTGTCCAACGAGCCGCTGATCTATGTGGACGGGGTGCGCGTCGACAACGCGCAGGCAACCGGCCCAGTGGTGCAGGGGTTCGGTTCCAGCGTGATCTCTCGCCTGAACGACTTCAACCCGCGCGATATCGAATCCATCGAGATCATCAAGGGGCCAGCCGCGGCGACGCTGTACGGCACCGAAGCATCGAACGGTGTCATCCAGATCATCACCAAGAAGGGCGCGGCTGGCGCGCCGGCGATGAACCTCACGGTTCGGCAGGGCGCGAACTGGTTCGCCAACGCGGACGGCCGGGTACCGACCAACTACTGGCGCAACCCGGCAACGAACCAGGTCGAGTCGATCAACCTCGCGGTCACCGAGCGTGCGCTGGGCACGCCCATCTGGCGCACGGGTCATGTTCAGAGCTATAACCTGAACATGAGCGGCGGCGCCGAGAATGTCCGCTACTATGTGGCCGGTGACTGGGACAATGAGGAAGGCGCCGAGCGCGACAACATGTTGCGCCGCGCCAGCGCCCGCGCCAACCTGACGATCAACCCGTATGAGTCGCTCGACGTCACCGGCAGCTTCGGCTACATTCGCGGCCGGACAGACCTGAGCTGTGAAGCGGGGTGCGGCGGCACCACATGGGCCTCGTACTTCTCCACACCGCAGTTTGCGCAGGCCGGGGACGTTCGGCGGGGCGCGCGCACCCTCACACCTGAGGCGTACTGGGGAATCTGGGACCGCTTCCAGGACCTGAGCCGCACCACCGCCAGCATACAGGTCAATCACCGCCCGTTACGCTGGTTCACGCAGCGCCTCAACTTCGGTACGGACGAAACCCGCGAGGATAACCAGACGATCGCGGAGCGATCAGCGCAGTACCAGGAGTGGTTCCCCACTGGAACCGGCGGCAAAACCGTCGGCCGGCGCGACGCGACGTTCCTGACGGTCGATTACAGCGGCTCCGTCAACCTGCCGCTCACGGAGGGGCTGAACTCGATCAGTTCCTTCGGCGCGCAGATGTACCGTCGTCAGACGCGCTTCGTCAGCGCCTCGGGCAGCGACTTTGCGCTTCCCGGCCTTCGAGTCATCAATGCCGCCGCGCAGACCAGCGCCGGCGAGACTTTCGTCCAGAACACCACGCTCGGCATCTTCGGCCAGCAGCAGTTCGGCTGGCGCGACCGTCTGTTCGTCACCGCCGGACTCCGCGCGGATGACAACAGCGCGTTCGGCGAGGATTTCACCATCGTCACCTATCCCAAGGTCAGCGCCACGTGGGTGGTGAGCGAGGAGCCCTTCTTCACGCTGCCGTTCGTGAACACATTCCGCCTGCGCTCGGCGTACGGCCATACCGGCCAGCAGCCCGGCGCATTCGACGCACTGCGCACCTTTGTCGCGGTCGCCGGCCCCGGTGACATCAGCACGGTGAGCCCCGGCTCCGTCGGCAATCCTGAGCTCGGTCCCGAGCGCGCTTCCGAGCTGGAGGTCGGCTTCGACGCGGGCTTCCTGCAGGACCGTCTCGGCGTTGAGTTCACCTTCTATAACCAACGCACGCGCGATGCGATCCTGCTCGAGTCCGTCGCCCCTTCCACGGGTTTCGCGGGTTCGCGCTTCATCAACGTGGGTGAGCTCGCCAACCGCGGGTTCGAGGTCATGCTTCGCGGCCAGCCGTACGCCGGCCGCAATTTGTCTATGGACATGACGTTCAGCTATTCAGGCAGCCGCAGCGAGGTGGTCGATCTCGGCGGTGAGCAGTCGATCGTCGAAAGCGGGTTCGGCATCGAGCACCGCCTCGGCATGCCGGTTGGCGGCTGGTATCACCGGCGAATCGTGAGCGCCGAGTTCAACGAAGCGGGAGAGGTGAACCGTGCCTCCATGTTGTGCGACAACGGACAGGGCGGAACAACAGCTTGCTACAGCGGCAACACCGTGGTGGCCCCACGGGTTTTCCTTGGGCAGGCACTGCCTCAGAACGAGGGCGCCGTGACGACCACATTTACGCTCTTCGAGCGGTTGCGACTGTACGGCATGGTTGATTTCAAGCGCGGCTACCAGAAGTGGGACCATGTAACCCGCGTCCGCTGCAGCTTGTTCAGGAATTGTCGTGAGAACGTCGCGCCGCTCGAGTTCGTGAGCACGGATCCGACCTCGGCCAACAATGTACAACTGGCCGCCTACCAGACCGGCGATGCGTTCGGCGCGGAGTACATCAACGATTCCGGCTTCGCCAAGCTGCGCGAGGTTTCGGCCAGCTACTCGTTGCCCGCGAATATCGCGGGTCGGTTCGGGTCTTCCCGCGCTTCGATCTCAGTGGCCGCACGGAACCTCTATACCTGGACCAATTGGACCGGGATGGAGCCGGAGGCGATGTTCCTCTCCGGGGCCCGGGGCGGCTTCATGCAGTTGGAGCAGAACCATCTGCCGCAGCTGACCCAGTTCGTGACCACAGTCAACCTGAGCTTCTAACTGGAAACGAACATGCGAAACCAAGACAACCATCAGTCCTCGGCTCCTTCCGAGGTGAAAATGCAGCCAATTTCCATGGCGGCTTCCCGCCGTCGCTGGTACAATAACACGTTGACGCGCAAGCTCGGCGTCCTCGTCCTAGCCGCCTCGTTGGGCGCCTGTGACGCGCTGGACACAGCGTTGCGCGTTGAAGCACCCGGCATCGTCGATGCCGAGGAAATGGCCAATCCCCAGCACGCCCAACTACTGGTCACCGGCGCGATCGCGGACTTCGAGTGTGCGCTGGGCGCGTACATTGTCAACGGCGCGCTGCTCGGTAACGAGCTGCGGGACGCGTCCGTCACGGCGGCGCGATTCTCTCTCGACGCGCGAAACATCGACGATGCCTCGCCGTACGGCGGGAACTCCTGCACGGGCAACCCACCGGGCGTTTACGTTCCGATCGCCACCGCGATTTGGTCCTCGAACAACGCGCTACAGCGCCTCGAAGGGTGGACCGATGCGCAGGTGCAGAACCGGACACGTCTGATTGGCCAGGCGGCGGCACACTCCGGTTACTCCCTTACCCTGATGGGTGAGGGCTTCTGTAGCGCTGTGATCACGGAATTGGGTCCAGAGGTGCAGCCGGCGCAGGTCTTCGAAGTGGCCGAGCAGCGATTCAATCGGGCGATTGAGGCGGCCACTGCGGCCAACGACACCGAAACTCTCAACACGGCATTCATGGGCCGTGCGCGGATTCGGTTGAACAGGGGCAATACAGCGGGTGCCGCCACCGACGCACGCGCGGTGCTCGCCAGCAACTCGACGTTCCAGAGAATGGCTACCGCCTCGGTCGCCGAGTCTCGCCGCTGGAACCGGATCGGTCAGGAGTTTTTTGCCGGGAACGTGACGGTGGCGCCGGCATACAGGAACCTCGTGGTCGACGGAGAGGTAGACCCGCGCACGCGGGTGGTTCTGGCAGGTGAGGGTCACAACCGCAGTGATACCGTATGGCTGGCGGCAAAGATTGGCACGGCGCGTAGTGCCGACCTCCGTACCGGCTCGGTTCCCGTCGCGACCTGGCGCGAGGCTCACCTGATCATCGCCGAGGCAGAGGGCGGGCAGGAGGCGGTCAATCGGATCAACATCCTGCGCCAGCATCACGGGCTCCCGCTTTTCCAGAGCGCGGACAGTGACGCAATCCGGCGACAGGTGATCGAGGAGCGGCAGCGGGAGTTGTTCCTCGAAGGGCACCACCTGAACGACCTGCGTCGGTTCAACCTGCCACAGCTCCCCGCGCCAGGCACCAATTACCGGCAGGGCGGTGTGTACGGCGACGTCAATTGCTTCCCACTTCCTGCCGTGGAGCGCGTGACGAACCCGAACGTGTAATATGAGGGCGGAGGCCTGCCGATCGATGTCGCGCGGCTCAGTGCTCAGGAAGGTGCAACCGCGGAGCGGGGATTTCCCGGCTCCGCGGTTTTTTTGGATAGTATAACAGGGTGCCCGCTGGATTAGGGATCGTTCTCCCGCGGTGCCGTTCCGCTCCTTCAATATCCCGCTTACCCCTCCTCCTGGCTCGCGAAATCCGCATTGGCGCGATTCTGGCCACCTCGCGCTCCGTTCTTCGCGGGCGATCTATGGTCTGCGTGTGTTGAGAGTTACCGGATTTTGTTTACAAGGGAGGTAGCCGATGAACCGTATACGTGCAGTGATCCTGGATGTGGATGGAACGCTGATCCACAGCAACGACGCGCACGCGCGCGCATACATCGATGCGGGGGAAGAGCTGGGGCACAAGATGGAGTTCGAGAAGGTGCGCCGGCTGATCGGCATGGGCGGCGACAAGCTGCTTCCGCGCGCGGCGGGGCTAGAAGAGGACAGTGAAGAAGGCGAGAAGGTGGCCGAGAGAAAGAAGCAGATTTTCAAGGAGCGCTACCTGCCGACGCTGAAGCCAACGCCCGGAGCGAGGCAGCTCCTGCACCGCCTGCGGGACGACGGGATGAAGCTGGTGGTCGCCACCTCCGCGAAGAAGGACGAGATGGGGGAGCTGCTGGAGCAGGCGGAGATCGCGGATCTGATCCAGGATGCCACCTCCGCGAGCGACGCGGAGGAGTCCAAGCCGAATCCGGATATCGTGGAGGCGGCGCTGGAGCAGGCGGGTTTCCCCGTAGATCAGGTGGTGATGATCGGCGACACCCCCTACGATGTGGAGGCGGCCACTCGCGCGGGCGTGCGGATCATCGCGGTCCGCACGGGGGGGTGGAGCGACGAGGACCTCGGTGGCGCGATCGCGGTCTATGAGGATCCGCGCGAGCTGCTGGAGCAGTTCGACGACTCGCCGCTCGGCCGCAACGGCTAAGCCGAACTTCGCCGGGGCTCCGGCGTATCAGGCGTCACGCTCGTACGGGGAAGGAAGGCCTGGCTTTCCTTCCCCGGCTTTTGTTGTTCCATGATCGCGCAATCCCGTATGCCGGATCAGAAAACCGACCGCCGCGCCCGCCGCTCCGCTCCCGATGCCCTCAGCGCGGGAGCGCAGGCATCCGGGCCGGTACCCGCTCGCGGGTGGACGGAAGCCGGCCTTGCGCTGATGGTGCTGATCTGGGCCGTTAACTTCTCCGTGGTCAAGATCGCGCTGGATGTGTTCGACCCGCTCGGCTTCAACGCGCTGCGCTTCCTGCTCGCCTCGGCGTTCGTGTTCGTGGTGCTGCGCGCGCGGGGGCCGGTGCGCTGGCCGGACAGACGCGACATCCCCCGCCTGATCCTGCTCGGGGTGGTGGGTAACGTGCTCTACCAGCTCGGGTTCATCTTCGGGCTGGATCTCACGCGCGCCGGAAACGCGAGCCTGATGCTGGCGCTCACACCGCTCTTCATCACGCTGCTCTCCTGGCGGATGGGGCACGAGCATCCCGGGCCGCGCACTTGGCTGGGCGGGGGCTGCTCCGTTATCGGCGTGGCGCTGGTCAGTGGCAGCTCGCTTCGGCTGGAGGGAACGGCGCTTACGCTGCTCGGCGACGCGATCCTGATCGGGGCCGGCATGGTCTGGGCGTTCTACACTGTCGGCTCGCGCGGCATGATCCAGCGGTACGGCTCCGTGCAGACCACCGCGTGGACGATGTGGTCCGGCACGGTATTGCTGGTGGCGCTCGGCCTGCCGTCGCTTGCGGCGCAGGAGTGGGCGGCGGTGAACGCGTTCGCCTGGGGCGGTCTTTTCTTCTCCGCCTTCCTCTCCATCGGCCTCGCCTATCTGCTCTGGTACCGCGGCGTCGAGCGGATCGGCAACACGCGGACCTCGATTTACTCGAATCTTACCCCGGCCGTTGCGCTGGTGGTAGCCGCGCTCGCGCTCGGGGAGCGGCTCACGGTGCTCTCCGTTATCGGCGCGGCGCTGACGATCGGGGGCGTCATGCTGGTGAGGGGGGACACCCGTCGCACGGGCGTAGCCGCACAGGCACGTGAAACTTTAGCGACAGCAGAGCCGTAGAGAAGGCGCCGGAGGTGCGCACCGCACGCCCGGCATCAAGAATTTCATCACAGGAGAGAGAGATGCTGGTTGTGACCACGCCGACCGTCGAGGGGAAGACTGTTGCCCAGTACCTGGGCGTCGTGACCGGGGAGGCGATTGTGGGGGCCAATATCTTTCGTGACATCCTGGCGAACCTGCGAGACATCGTGGGCGGCCGCTCGGCTGCGTACGAGGAGAAGCTGCGGAACGCGAAGCAGATCGCGCTGCGGGAGATGGTGGAAGAGGCGACGGCGCGGGGCGGAAACGCGGTGCTGAGCGTGAGCCTGGACTACGAGTTCATCAACATGCGGGGGATTGGGGGGATGCTGATGGTGAGCGCGGCCGGCACCGCGGTGAAATATGAAGAGGGGACCCTGCCGGAAGCGACACCCGTCGCGTCGGCCTGATACCGTCTCCCGGATCAGGCACCAACACCTGATCCGGGAGACGGTCTGCTATGGGGTCTTCGACGCGCGCGTCTCCCTCTCGCGCGGTGCGGAGCGCTCGGCTGGCTCGGCGGGGAACAGATCGCGGAAGACGATCGTCCCCGCCGCCGGCCACTCCGCTTCCGGCCACCTCTCGAAGATGCCAGCCTGAGCGGGAAAGCTCCAGTCGATTTTTGGCGAGGCGGTGAGCAGCACATTCTGCCGCTCCGGATAGTCGCGACCGAGATGCGTGTATAGCGCGACCGCCGGAAAAACGTCCCGCACCGTGCGCACGAGCGACCACAGGCGCCGTTCCCCCTCACCCGCCGTGACGCCGATCACGTTGAGCGCGAGCGTCCCTCCGGGGTGCAGCCGGCGCTCGAGTGCGGTGAACGCTTCCCGCGTTACCAGCGAATACGGCAGCGACTCGTGTCCGCTGTACACATCCACGAAGATCCGATCGAACTCGCTGTCGGGGACGCGTTCCACGTAGGCGCGTGCGTCGCCGTGCACGGAAGCGATCCCGTACTGACGCCGCAGACCGAAGAAGCGGTACGCTGTGCGGGTCACCTCCGGGTCCAGCTCTACCACTGTGATCCTGGCACCGGAATCCCGTTCGGCCACGCGGCGTGGAAGCGTGTAGGCGCCGCCGCCTAAAAAGAGATAGCTGTCGCCGGGGGTGGCGGTCTCTGCCAGCCACTGCTCGGCTGCGGCGATGTACGGCAG
>JACDHR010000361.1 GCA_013820915.1 Gemmatimonadota bacterium | reverse complement strand
CCCCAGAACCCTCCTACGGGTCGGGCGAGCGTTCGCGGGGACGTATATCCCTTACCTCCGCACGGCGCCCGCGACCGCGGGCGGACCTGCATCTTGAGCTGCCGGGCGCAATGAGCAGCATGAGAGCGACATCTACACGGGTTTCCGTGATCGTGCCGTTCATGAACGCGCAGCCGTTCATCACCGAGGCGATCGAGAGCGTGCTCGCCCAGAGCTACCCAGCCTGGGAGCTACTCCTCGTTGACGACGGCTCGACGGACGGGAGCCGTGCCGTGGCCCAACGCTACGCCGAGCGGTACCCGGAGAAGATCCTCTGCTTGGAGCACGACGGACGTCAGAACCGCGGTGTCAGCGCCTCGCTTAACCTGGCTATGGTCCGTGCGCGCGGGGACTACATCGCGCTGCTGGATGCCGACGATCTCTGTAAGCCCCATCGGCTCGAGAAGCAGGTCGCCTTTCTGGATGCCCATCCTGAGGTCGCGCTGCTGGGAAGCTGGTTCCTGCTCATCGACGAGAAGGGCACCTACCTCGAAAAGGTACGGCCGCCGTGCGAGGATCGGGAACTGCGATGGGAGCTGTTCTTTAACAACCCATTTGCGAACAGCGCCGTAATGCTGCGCCGCAAGCCGGTGCTCAGTCAGGTGGGTCTGCATGATGAGAGCTGCGTCTACGCCAAGGACTACGAGCTCTGGTGCCGCATCGCGGATCGCTTCCTCGTAGCGAACCTACCGGAGCACCTTGCCAGCCGCCGCGTACACAGGGCGTCGATGACGTCGACGTATCCCGATGCCACTCCGGAGTTCACCCGGCTTCGTATGGCTCGCATCAACTCTCTCCTCGAATGGGAGAACTCTGGAGACACTACCGGAGAAGCTCGCCTCGCTGCAATCAGCGCGCTGTACTTCGGCTGGGCGATGAATCTCGAACCTGCCCGTCTGAGTCAAGCGACCGCGGATCTGCTCGAACTGCACGCGGCATTTTACGAACGAGAAGGGATCCGCTCGGAAGAGGTCCAGCAGCGCACACATTCCCTGCGCGCGCGGATCGCTGCCAACTTGGTGATGCTGACGGTCTTCTGCAGCTCGGACCGCGTTGGTGTGCGCGGCAGGCTGCTCGCTCATGCCTGGCGACTCGACCGGCGGGTCTTCCTGCATCCCAGAACTCTCGCCCGTGCGGGGCGTGCCATTGCGGGAACCTATATCCCGCACCTCCGCCGCGCGCCTGCGGCGATCGGACCGCCCGAGCCGGCAGGAAGACCATGATGCGCGAGCAACCGCTGGTCAGCGTGCTGATAACCGCGTACAACCGCGAACGCTACCTCCCTCAGGCACTGGAGAGCGTGCTGGCATTGAAGTACCCGAACTTTGAGGTGATCGTGGTCGACGACGCCTCAACGGACAGAACCCTCGCCATCGCGCAGCGGTTCGCCGAATCCGACCCCCGCGTGCGGGTATTCCGCAACGAGGAAAACCTCGGTGACTACCCGAACCGGAACCGCGCGGCGACGCTGGCACAGGGAAAGTACCTCAAGTACGTGGACTCGGACGACATCATTTATCCCTACGCGCTGGACGCGATGGTCGAGGCGATGGAGCGCTTTCCTGCGGCGGGGCTGGGAATGAGCGACCTGCCGGCCCGGCCCGACACGCCTTTCCCCGTGCAGCTCACCCCCGAGGAGGCGTACCGCGAGTACTACCTGCGGGAGCAGGACCTGTTCGGTCACGGTCCTCTCGCAGCGATCATCCGCACGGAGCCCTTCCGGATGGTCGGCGGCTTCAGCGGTATCAACCTGGTGGGCGACCTCGAGCTGTGGGTGAAGCTCGCCGCCCGCTTCCCGGTGGTCCTGCTCCCCCCTGGCCTCACCTGGTGGCGGCAGCACGAGGGGCAGGAGTATGCGCAGGGGATTGCGGCGGGTGTCTATCCCCGCCTCGCATACCGGGTTAACGTCGAGGCGCTAACCAGCCCGCATTGCCCGCTCGAGGGGCTGGCGCGCGAGCAGGCCCTGGCGCGCGTCCGCCGGGTGCAGGCGCGTACCGTTCTCGGGCTCCTGCGGCGCGGCTACGCCAGGGAGGCAGTGCGACTGTACCGGGAGGGAAAGACCACACCGGTGCGCCTGGTCACGGCCTTGCTGCCGTTGCGCGCACACACCCATGCCGCGGAGTAGCCACCGAATGCCTGCGTCCGTGCGCGTCTCGGTGATCACCATCTTTCTGAACGGCGAAAAGTTCATCGAGGAGGCGATCCGGAGCGTCTTCGCGCAGACGTACCATGACTGGGAACTGCTGCTGGTCGATGACGGCTCCACCGACGGCAGCAGCGAGATCGCTCGCCGCTCCGCCACGGAGCATCCGGAGAGGGTGCGCTATCTGGAGCACGCCGGGCACGCCAACCGCGGGATGAGCGCCTCGCGTAACCTGGGATTGCGGCATGCCCGCGGGGAGTTCATCGCGCTGCTGGACGCCGACGACGTGTACCTGCCGCAGAAGCTCGCGGAGCAGGTCGCACTGCTCGACCGGCATCCCGAGGCCGCCATGCTCTACGGCCGGACCCGCTACTGGTTCAGCTGGACGGGCGATCCCCAGGACCAGGAGCGGGATTTCCTCACCGCCGCCTCTCCCTACCTCGACACGCTGGTGCCGCCGCCCGTCGAGCTCGCCGCCCATATCCGGCACGAGATCTACTTCCCCTGCACCTGCAGTGTGCTCTTCCGGCGAGAGGTGCTGGAGAGCGTGGGAGGATTCGAGGAGGCGTTCCGCGCCAGCTATGAGGACATGGTCGTCTACTCGAAGATCTTTCTTCGGCACCCGGTTTTCGTGGCAGATCGATGCTGGGACTACTATCGGCAGCATCCGGATTCCTCCTGGGCAGTCGCGGTCAAGGCCGGAGCCTACGTCGGGGGGAGCCCGAACGCCGTTCGCGGTATGTACCTGACCTGGTTACACGGGTACCTCGAGAGAGAGCCGATCCACGCTCCGGAAGTGCGTCGGCTCGTCAGGCTCCACCTCCTTCCGTACCGATACCCGCGGCTGTACCGCGTCTTCCGCGCGCTGCGAACGAGCGTCCGAGGATTGCGTGCGCTTCTGAGCATGCCTTCCCGGTCGTTGCTTGCCACCCGCTCGGCCGCTAGACATGCTCCACAGCCAACAGCGGATTAATCCGGTGCCGGGATGCGTTCACTGGCTGCCGACAGCTCAGGGCTCCACCTGCCACGGCCGCTGCATAGAGAATTGGAGTACCGTCATGCTTCCTGCCTGCCACTCCGCCGAGGGTTCAGCTAGTGAGTAGTACGCCGCGGGTCTCGGTGATCATAATCTTCCTGAACGGCGAGAGGTTCATCGAGGAGGCGATCCAGAGCCTCTTCGCGCAGACGTATCGGGCGTGGGAGCTGCTGCTGGTGGACGATGGCTCCACGGATGGCAGCACCGCCATCGCCCGCCGCTACGCCGCTGCGCATCCCCAGAAGGTGCGCTACCTCGAACACCCGGGCCACCAGAATCGGGGAGCCGCCGCGTCCCGCAACCTGGGAGTGCGGAACGCACAGGGCGAATACATCGCTTTCCTCGATTCTGATGACGTTTACCTCCCCCACAAACTGGAGGAACAGGTACCGTTGCTTGACTCCCTGCCCGAGGCCGCGATGTTGTACGGTCGCGCCCGCCTCTGGCACACCTGGAACGACAATCCGGAAGACATGTGGCGCGACGAGCTGACCAAGGCCGCACCACGCGGGAAACGCAACACGCTGATTCAGCCTCCTGAGCTGTTCACGTGCAACATGCGGGATCCTCACTGCTATCCGACTCCCAGCAGCGTCCTTGCCCGGCGAGAGGCAATTGACGCCGTGGGCGGCTTCGAGGAGAGTTTTCGCAACACGTTCGAGGACATGACGCTCTTCCTGAAGATCCTTCTGCACTTTCCCGTCTTCGTGGCGGATCGGTGCTGGGATCTGTACCGCCAGCATCCGGACTCCTGCTGGGCGGTGGCGAAGAAGAAAGGGCAGTACCGGCCGGGTCGACCGTATCCCGCACGCGAAGCTTTCTTGCATTGGCTGGAGACCTATCTGGAAAGCAGAGGCATGCGCGGTACCAAAGCCTGGAAGGAACTGCAGAAAACGCTGCGGCCGTATCGCCATCCCGCCCTCTACTGGCCGGCATCGGTAGCACGGGATACCAAATTCCGCTTTGTCACCTGGCTCCGGCCCCGGCTCAAGCACTGGCTGCCGACTCCGGCCAAGAGACTGGCAAGGCACGGCCTGCAACGCCTTGCCACCTCACCATGGGCGTCAATTCGCTCTGGCGGCCGCGCTGGTTGACGTAGGACACATCTGATGAGCAGCGCGACGCCGACGGTCTCGGTGATCATGATCTTCCTGAACGGCGAGAGGTTCATCGAGGAGGCGATCCAGAGCCTCTTCGCGCAGATGTATCG
>JACDHR010000071.1 GCA_013820915.1 Gemmatimonadota bacterium | reverse complement strand
GTGTTGAGTTCGTCGGCGATCTCCGCCAGCGTGCGGGTCGCCGGCCAGGCGAAGATATCCACGCGCGGGGTCATGATGTCCCAGGCACGCTTCTCGTCCAGCCAGAACGCGCGCTCGATGATCTGGCGCTCGTGCTCGTCTATCGAGCCTTCGCGGTGGCCGATCGCCGTCATCTCGCGGATCTCCCCCTCCGTCACGCTCGGCGCTCCGACCCGCGCGCTGCGACGCAGGAACCAGCGCGTCAGCGCTTCGAGCGGCAGGACGATGGGATAGAGCACCCGCGAGAGCAGGTGAACCACCGGAGCGACCGCCAACCCGACCTGGACATTGTTGACGGAGCTGAATCCCTTGGGCGTGATTTCCCCGAAGATCAGAATGAGCAGCGTCATCACGCCCGTGGCGTACGCGACGCCCTGGTTGCCGAATACATCCAGCGCGAGCGCCGTCGCCAGAGAGGCCGCCCCGATGTTGACGATGTTGTTGCCGATCAGGATCGTGACGAGGAGGCGCTCGGGATTGCTCTTCAGATCCGCGAGCGCCTGCGCGCCGCGGCGCCCTTCTTCCACCAGGGATCGTACCCGCGCCTCACCGAGGGAGAAGAGCGCGATCTCCGCACCGGAGAAGAACCCGGAGAGGAGGATCAGGATGGCGAGGGTTACGAGCGAGCCGATCACGGGAGGCTAACGCGCCATCGCTCGGTGATGCACGGTCGTATGCTTGGGTCTGGATCCACTGCGTGCTCCGGCCAGGATACGCGCGCGATTCTTAATTACGGGCCCGCTTCTCCCCGGCCACCCTGCCGGCCAGGCGAGATGTCACGGGAGGCGGAAGCCCGTCTGTTGCTCCACTCGATGTTCCTGTACCGTGAGCAATCCGCGGACCGTGAACTCGCCTCGCGTGCCCGCCGGCGGGTTCCAGATCGCGTCGTAGCTGCGCGTCTCCCCGGGCGCGAGCGTTTCCTCGCGGATCGCCTGCGTGAACATCTGGTCGTTGGACCAGCGCCAGACCTCCCGTTCCTCCCGGAGAACGATGAAGTCGAACGACTGGCCGCTCGAGAAAGTCAGCTGCACCGGCCGCTCCGAAGCGTTCGTCACCTGGAGGATGAATCGTGCGCTGTCTCCATGGCTTTCCGCCTGAACGGAGGCGGCGAGTGTCGTCGTTTCTGCCACGGTATCCTCGGCGGTTGCGTCCGGTTGCGGGTCCGGCGAAATCCCCGCCGGAGCGCAACCCTGGACCGAAAAGATCGCGAAAAAGGCGGTAACTATACCACGGCGCAGTAAGCTCATCGGGAGAAATGCGGGCAAGTGTTATTCCGAAGCGCGGGAGCCGGATCACCGCGAGCCATTGCGGTTTGCCGATCAACCGCATTCAGAGCGAAAAGCGCGCCGCGCGCGGAAAGCCTGTCGCGCCAGCCGCATAATAGAGATGCGGCGCGGCAGGCGTCAAGCAGGCTACCGGAGGCGCGGATCCTGTGCTTGCGAAAAATTTCACAAGCTCCTATATTGCCGGGCTACCAGGGCATTGGAAGGAACTGAACGCGCATGGCTCACCCGCCGCGGGACCCGAACGACGATCGCCCGCCGCTCATCCACGCGGGCGAAGCGATGGGAGTCGGCCTCCAGTTCGCCGGCTCGATCGTGATGTTTCTGCTGGTGGGGCGGTGGCTCGATGGACGGCTGGATACGAGCCCGTGGTTCCTGCTGATCGGGGTGTTCGTGGGTGCGGGGGCGGGCTTTTACTCGATCTACCGGCAGCTGGTGATCGTGCCGCGCGAGCGGGAAGAGCGAAAGAAGGGAGATAAGGGGTGAGCCAAGGCGGTCGGCGGTTTTTGCTCGGTTCGGCAGGCGTGGCCGTGCTGGTACTTCTTCTCGGCGCCGGCATTGTCTGGCCGACGGAGGTGGCCGCCGTTACAGCCGGTGTCGGAGCCGCCGTGGTCTTCCAGCTGCTCGCTTACTGGCTGCTGGGAGTGGTGTTTTTCCCCACCCGCCCGGTGCTGGTCTACGGGCTGGGGATGATGGGCCGCCTCCTGATGGTAGGGGTAGCGGCGATCATCGCTCCCCGGGCCGGTCTGCCGCTCGCCCCGGTGCTGTTGACGCTGGTCGCGGTGTTCGCCCTCACGACGTTGCTGGAGCCGTTGACGTTCCAGCTGGAAACCAAGAGCGCAAGCTGAATGTTGGCCACCATTCTTTTCTTCCTGGCACTTCTCGCCCCGATGCAACAGCAGCGTCCGGGCGCTCCGGTCCAAACGCCGGCCGGGATCCCGACGGAGCCCGCGCCCCATCCGCCCGAGGGTGGCGACGACATCATGCACCACGTGCTCGACGAGCGCGTGCTCAACGTGCCCTTCGTCGGCTACGTGGACCTTCCGTCCGCGGGCTCGTGGATGCTCGGCCCCATTGATGTCACGCCGACCAAGTACGTGGTCTTCCTCTGGCTGACCGGCCTGCTGGTGCTGCTGGTCGTTTTGCCCGCCGCGCGCGCGGCCAAGCGCGTCCGGGAGAAGGGGGATGCCGCGCACGGCGGGCACAACGTCATCGAGGCGATCATCCTCTTCTTCCGGGATCAGATCGTGATGCCCAATATCGGGCACGGGGGCGAGAGGTTCGTCCCCTTCGTCGTGACGCTCTTCTTCTTCATCGCGATCAGCAACCTGCTCGGGCTGGTGCCCTACGGCGGCGCGGCCACGGCGAGCATCTCGGTTACGGCCATGCTTGCGGTGATGTCGCTGGTGGTGATCGAGTACGCCGGGATCCGCCAGCTGGGATGGGGCTATCTCAACACGATCTTCTACTGGAACAAGGAGCTGTCGCTCCCGCTACGGGTTCTGATGCTGCTGATCCTCAGCCCGGTCGAGTTGCTGGGCAAGCTGGCCAAGCCGTTCGCGCTGGCCATCCGCCTCATGGCGAACATGACGGCGGGGAAGATCGTGATCTACTCGCTGCTCGGCCTGATCTTTTTGTTCGGAAGCTGGTGGATCGTGGTGGGCCCCTTGGTGATGACGGTGGCGCTCACGTTTCTGAAGATTTTCGTGGCGTTCCTGCAGGCCTACATCTTCGCGCTGCTGACCAGCGTGTTCATCGGCCTGATCCGGCACGCGCACTGAGCCGGTTCATCACCTTTTCGGTGCACGCGGCCACCTGAACTGCCGCGTCGGAGGGCAGCGTAGCTCACTGTCCGTCGTACTGTACCCGGAGATGGGTGCCGGGGAAGAGCGCGCGGTCGCCCGGTCTCTTTCAGAGGCCGGACACCAGCCCCGCGGGGCGCGGCCTTGTAGCGCGAGCGGCACGTGCCGCGTGGAGCGATACCCGAACTCTTCACGTCGAACCCGTAGGGGAAATCGATGCAAGTACCGGTAGAAGCAGCACAGGCGGGCATAGGATTCATGGGGGCCGCACTGGGTGCGGGTCTCGCGATCATCGGGGCCGGGATCGGCATCGGCTGGATCGGCAACGGCGCGGTGCAGGGAATGGCCCGGCAGCCGGAGGTTGCCGGCAACATCCAGACAGCGGCGATCATTCTGGCCGCGCTGATCGAAGGCGCGACGCTGTTCGCTCTGGTGATCATGATCCTGATCGTTACCTGAGTCGCTAGTGGGCGGCCAGTGCCGCCCACCGGGCATTCTTCGCCATACATCCCTTGGCTCTAGACTGATGAAGCTGAAAACGCTCCTGCCATTCGCCGCTCTCAGCGTGCTCGCCGCCACCCCGGTGAACGCCGTGGAAGGGGAAGGTGGACTCCTGACGCCCGAGGGCGGGCTGATGCTCTGGACGCTCGTCGTCTTTGCGATCGTTCTGCTGGTGCTGTACCGGTTCGCCTATCCCCACCTCCTCGGCGCCGTAGAAGCGCGGGAGCAGCGGATCCGCGAGCTGCTGGCATCGGCGGAGCGCGACCGGGCGGAGGCGCACGAGATCCTCGCGCAGCAGAAGCAGGAGCACGAGGCGCTGCGCGCGCAGGCGCAGGAGCTCTTCGCCGAAGCCCGCTCCAGTGGCGAGCGGATGCGCGAGGAGCTGCTCGCGCAGGCCCGCCGCGAGCAGGAGGAGATGCTGGCACGCGCGCGCCGCGACATCCAGGCCGAGAGCGACCGCGCGATGGAGACCATCCGCGGTGAAACCGTCGATCTCGCGATCGCCGCCGCCGAGAAGCTGGTGCAGCGCAACCTGGACGACGAGCAGAACCGACGCCTGGTGCGCGACTTCCTCGGCGAGGCCGAGCGGCGCGCCCCGTCGATCGCCGCGGGGGTCTGATCGGTGCGCACCTCGATTGTCGCGCGTAACTACGCCGAGACGCTGTTCGCGCTGGCGCAGCGGAATGGCGGCGACCCAACCGTAGACGAGTACGGTGTCGCGATCCGGGAGGTGGCGACACTCCTCACCGAGGAGCCGCGAATCCGTTATTTCCTGGAGACTCCGCGGGTAGATGCCGATGCGAAGAAGCGGGCGATCCGCGGCTCCTTCGCGGGCCGTGTCCCCGATCTCTTCCTCCGCTTCCTCCTCGTCGTGGTCGAGAAGCGGCGCGCGGCGACCCTCCGTGAAGTGGCCGCCGCGTACCACGAGATCGTGGATGAGGTGCGGGGCCGGGTGCGGGCTCGGGTCACACTCGCTCGCGAGGCGGATGCGGCGCTCCAACTCGAGATCCGAACCTCGCTGGAGCGCATGCTCGGCAAGACGGTACTGCCGGAGTTCGAGGTGGACCGGAGCCTGGTCGGCGGTGTAGTGGTGCACGTTGGCGACCGGGTGCTCGACGGCTCGGTGCGGAACCGCGTGGTCGAGCTGCGTCGCCGGCTGCTCGCGGCGGATTTACCCCGCCGAAAGGCGGTCTAAGCAGCGGGCGGCCCCGGGCAATTCGAGCGCCATCCATCGGTTTGTTGCGTTACGCGAACTCACCAGCGGGACACCGCTGGACCTGAAAGGATACAATCATGGCTACGGTCGAGACACAGCTTCGCGCCAGTGAGATCAAGAACGTACTGCTGAACGAGATCGAGCAGTACGAGAACGAGATTCGCGCCGAGGAGATCGGCTCGATTCTGGAGGTCAAGGACGGCGTGGCCCGTATCTACGGGCTCACGGGCACCATGTCCAGCGAGATGCTCGAAGTGACTCCCGTCAGTGGAGGCGCTGCAATCACCGCGCTCGCGTTGAACCTCGAAGAGGATAACATCGGCGCCGTGATCCTGGGCGACTGGACGCATATCCAGGAGGGCGACCAGGTGCGCCGCACCGAGCGCGTGCTCGATATCCCGGTCGGTCCGGAGTTCCTGGGCCGCGTGGTGAACTCGCTCGGCGAGCCCGTGGATGGCAAGGGGCCGATCCACCCGGCGGCTCGGCGCGAGGTGGATATCGTGGCGCCGGGAATCGTGCTGCGTCAGCCGGTGAAGGAGCCGATGCAGACGGGGATCAAGGCGATCGACGCGCTGATCCCGATCGGCCGTGGCCAGCGCGAGCTGATCATCGGCGACCGCGGCACCGGGAAGACCGCGATCGCCGTCGACACGATCATCAACCAGAAGGGCCAGGGCGTCGTCTGCGTCTACGTCGCCATCGGCCAGAAAAACTCGACGATCGCGGGTGTGGTCCAGCGCCTCGAGGATGCCGGCGCGATGGCTTACACCATCGTCGTCGCGGCATCCGCCTCGGACCCCGCGCCGCTGCAGTACATCGCGCCCTACTCGGGCACCGCGCTCGCCGAGTACTTCATGTACACGAAGAACGAGAACGGCCGCGGTATGCCCACGCTCTGCATCTACGACGACCTCTCCAAGCAGGCCGTCGCGTACCGGCAGATGTCGCTGGTTCTTCGCCGCCCCCCGGGCCGCGAGGCGTATCCGGGCGACGTGTTCTACCTGCACTCGCGCCTGCTGGAGCGCGCCGCGAAGCTCTCCGACGAGATGGGCGGCGGCTCGCTGACCGCGCTCCCGATCATCGAGACGCAGGCAGGCGACGTGTCCGCCTACATCCCGACGAACGTGATCTCGATCACGGACGGGCAGATCTTTTTGGAGTCGAACCTCTTTTACTCCGGTGTGCGCCCGGCCGTGAACGTCGGCATCTCGGTGTCGCGCGTGGGCGGCGCGGCGCAGATCAAGGCGATGAAGCAGGTCGCCGGCAAGCTGAAGGGCGAGCTGGCGCAGTACCGCGAGCTGGAAGCGTTCGCCGCCTTCGGCTCCGAACTCGACGCCGTCACCCAGCGCCAGCTCGCGCGCGGGCAGCGCTCGGTCGAGGTGCTCAAGCAGCCGCAGTACGCGCCGGTTCCGGTCGAGCACCAGGTGGCCATCATCTACGCGCTGACCAACGGCTACCTGGACGAGGTGGCGCCGGAGCAGATCATAGCGTGGGAGCGCGACTTCCACATCTTCATGCGCACGCAGCGCCCGCAGATTCTCGGCGATATCCGGGACACCAAGGTGCTCAGCAAGGAGCGCGAGCAGGAGCTCGTCGACGCGATCAAGCTGTACAGCGATCTGTTCGCCGACCCGCAGTCTCCCGTCGGTACGGAGAACTACGCGGACTCGCCGATCCTGCAGGAGACCGCTTCGGATCGCCGGATGTCGGAGGAGCAGCTCCGCCTCGCGAGCCGCCCCGCGGCGGGCGCCGCGAGTGCGCGGCAGAGCTACTGACGTTCTCACGCACTGACGCACTCACGTACTTTAGGTCATGGCCAAAGCCAGGGAACTCAAAGACCGGATCCGCTCCGTCCAGAATACGCGCAAGATCACGCGGACGATGGAGATGGTGGCAACCTCGAAGCTGAAGCGTGCGCAGGACCGTCTCGGCGCCGCACGTCCGTATTCGCGGCAGCTCCGCGAGGTGATTGGGCGGCTTCTGACTCCGGAGTTGGCGGCCCGATACGCGCTGCTGCGGCAGCCGGAGACGGTGCGCCGCGCGGCGATTCTGCTGGTGACCTCCAACCGCGGGCTCGCGGGCGCGTTCAACGCGAACCTCATCCGCGAGGCCCGGCAGCTGCTCGTGAGCCTGCGTGCGGATGGAGTCAGTGCGGAGCTGCACATCACGGGGAAGAAGGGGATCTCCTTCTTCCGCTTCCAGGGCGAGGAGATCCTCACCTCGCGCAGCGATATCGGGGACCGTCCCTCGGCGGAAGAGGCGCGCTCCCTGGTGGAGCCGCTGATGGAGCGCTTCGTGCGCCGGGATCTGGACGCGGTGTACGTGGTACACGCGAGCTTCAACTCCGCGCTCTCGACCCCGCCGAACACGTTGCGCGTACTGCCGATCGACCCGCCCACGGCGGAGGAGCAGCGCGGAGGTGTCGAGTACCTCCTGGAGCCCTCCGCGGACGAGATCCTCGAGCGGCTCCTCCCGCTGTATGTACGTAATTCGGTCTATACCGCAATGCTGGAGACGGCCGCCGCGGAGCAGGGCGCTCGGCGTACGGCCATGAAGAGCGCGACAGACAACGCCGGCGACATCCTCAAGGACCTGACGCGCACGTACAACCGCGTCCGCCAGGCGGCGATCACGCAGGAGATCGCCGAGATCGTGGGCGGCGCAGCGGCGCTGGAATAACAATCAACATCGGAGAATATATGGCAGCCACAATGCCTGGGAACGCGACCGTCGCGGCCGGCACCAACATGGGCAAGGTCGTGCAGGTGATCGGTCCCGTGATCGACGCGGAGTTCGGCGACGGGCAGCTCCCCGACATCTACAACGCGCTGCACCTGCGTCGGCCGGCGGGTGGCGGTCGGCCCGCGCTCGATGTGACGCTGGAGGTGCAGCAGCACATCGGCCGCAACATGGTGCGTGCCGTCGCGATGTCGTCCACGGACGGCGTGGTGCGCGGCATGGGCGTCGAGGACGCGGGCGGCCCGATCAGCGTGCCGGTCGGCGCTGCCGCGCTGGGCCGCATCCTCAACGTGACCGGCGACCCGGTGGACGAGGCGGGTGACATCCCCGCGACTGCCGAGCGCTGGCCGATCCACCGCCCCGCCCCGAAGTTCGTGGATCTCGAGGCCAAGACCGAGATCCTCGAGACGGGGATCAAGGTGCTCGATATGCTCACCCCGTACGTGAAGGGCGGAAAGATCGGGCTCTTCGGCGGTGCCGGCGTGGGCAAGACGGTCGTGATCATGGAGTTGATCAACAACATCGCCATGGGCCACGGCGGCCGCTCCGTGTTCGCCGGTGTGGGCGAGCGTACCCGCGAGGGCACCGACCTCTGGCTGGAGTTCAAGGAGGGCGGGCTCATCAAGGATGAGAACCTCTCCGAGTCCGCCGTAGCGCTCGTCTACGGCCAGATGAACGAGCCGCCCGGCGCTCGGCTCCGCGTGGCGCTCACCGGCCTCACCGTCGCCGAGTACTTCCGCGATGTCGAGAAGCAGGACGTGCTCTTCTTCGTGGACAACATCTTCCGCTTCACGCAGGCGGGTTCCGAGGTGTCGGCCCTTCTCGGCCGCATGCCGTCCGCCGTGGGCTACCAGCCGACGCTGGCCACGGAGATGGGCGCGCTGCAGGAGCGGATCACCTCCACGCGCGAGGGCTCGATCACCTCGGTGCAGGCGATCTACGTGCCCGCCGACGACCTGACCGACCCGGCGCCCGCGACCGCGTTCGCGCACCTGGACGCGACGACGGTGCTCTCCCGCGCGATCTCCGAGCTCGGTATCTACCCCGCGGTGGACCCGCTGGACTCCACGTCGCGGATCATGGACCCGCAATACGTGGGGCAGCGTCACTACCAGGTGGCGACTTCCGTGCAGCGGATCCTGCAGCGCTACAAAGAGCTGCAGGACATCATCGCGATCCTGGGCATGGACGAGCTCACCGAAGAGGATAAGGTCATCGTCGGCCGGGCGCGCCGCATTCAGCGCTTCCTCTCGCAGCCCTTCCACGTGGCCGAGCAGTTCACGGGCACGCCGGGCAAGTACGTGAAGCTCGAGGACACCATCGAGTCCTTCGAGCGCGTGGTCAACGGTGAGTTCGACGGGCTTCCCGAGCAGGCCTTCTACATGGTGGGCGGCATCGAGGAAGTGGTCGAGAAGGCCCGCAAGCTGGAGCAGGGCGGCTGATGGCGGCTCCAGCAGGAGCAACGGGTGGGGACGCGCTCCGCGTCTCCGTCATCTCGCCGGAGCGCACCGTCTACGAGGGTGCGGCGGATTCCGTCGTCGCGCCGGCCTGGGATGGCGAGCTCGGCATCATGCGGGGCCACGCACCGCTCATGGCGCTGCTCGGCGAAGGGCAGCTCCGCATCCGAAGAGGTGGGGCTACCGAGCGGTTCCACGTCGCAGGCGGGTTCCTTCAGGTGATCGATAATCGTGTCACCGTGCTCAGCGAGCGTGCCGAAGTGGCGTAAGGTCTCGTCCCGGCAGCCTGCGTGGCTTTCTCTATCCCACACCCCCGTCCCTCTCCGGCTGCGGGGGTGTGGTGTTGCCGGCATGCTCGTTGCCCGATGCCACGGTTGCCGTTCGCAGAGATTCACCCTAAAGAATCCATGAGAGGTATGATGAAAACAAGCGTGATGTGCGGTTCCGTTGCACTCTTGATGGCTGCCTCCGCCTCGGTGGCGCAGGCGCAGATCTTCACGCCCACGTTCATGCCGCCGCGCGCGGGTGCCGAGACCGGGATCTTCCTCAGCGATGGGCCGGGCTCGTTCTCTACCGAGGGGATCTGGCGTCTTGCCTTCGGCGGGTACGCGCTTGGCTTTCGCGGCGGGATCGCCGATACCGGTGGGGCGACCCTTCTGCTCGCCGGCGAGTTCAGAAACCCCCTTCATCTCGCGGAGGTCCCGCTCCAGGTAGCGTTTACGGCAGCCGTGCAGGGTGCGCTCGGTCACGCCAGTGGAGCCGGTGTACAGGGTGGGTTGACGATCGGGCAGACATTCGAGCCAGGAGACTTCTCCGTGACTCCCTACATCCACCCGCGCATCGCGGCAGTGAATGATCTGGGGCCCTCCGACAACCTGAATCTGGAAGTTCTCGCGGACGTCGGGTTCGAATTTTCGTTTCCGCAGAATGTGATCTTCCACATCGGCTTCGGCTTGGGAGATCCCACGGCAGGCTGGGGCGTGGGCTTCTCCTGGCGACAGTAACACGGGCTGCATCTCCATCGCGGGGACCGGCGACCGGCCTCGTGCCCTGTAATCTGTACTGAAAAGAACACGCACTGTGATGAAGAAGTTTGATCTCCACGTCCATTCGCATGTCTCCGACGGCCGGCTTTCTCCTGCCGCGGTGGTGGAGGCGGCCGTGGCCGGAGGGCTGGATGTGATCGCGATCACCGATCACGATACGGTATTGGGTGTGGAGGAGGCGCAGGCGGCCGCGCGTGCGTACTCTCTACGCGTCATCCCGGGAGTCGAGGTGAGCACCCGTCACGGAGATCATGAGCTGCACATCCTCGGCTACTGGATCGACATCCACTCCCCCGCGTTCCTCGAGCATCAGGAGACGGCGCGGCGCAGGCGGGCCGACCGGATGCAGGGTATGGTGGGGAAGCTCCAGAACATGGGGATCCCGGTGCGGTACGAGGACGTAATCGAAGCCGCGGGGCCCGATGCCGCGGTGCTGGCGCGTCCACACCTCGCGCGCGCTCTGCTCGCCGGCGGCCACACGCGGTGGTACGGCGAGGCGTTCGAGCGATACATCAACGACACAGGTCCTGCCTTCGTGGCGGAGGGCTTCCCCTCCGTAGTGGATGCGATCGAGATGATCCACGCCGCCGGGGGGCTCGCCGTGTGGGCGCACCCGCCGCGCGACCTGTTCGACCGGGAGATCCGCGGCTTCGCGGACGCGGGCATTGATGGGGTCGAGTGCCTGCGGCCGACGATGGCCCCGGCAGACTCGCAGCTGTTCGAGGCGGCCGCTCGGGAGCTCGGCCTCCTGATCACCGGCGGCTCCGACTGGCACGGGCCGCTGCACGCCGGCCTTGGGGAGTTCTTTCTTCGCCCCGACGACATCCGCGGATTCCTCGACGCTCCCCAGAGCGCGCCGCTGGCGATGTGAAGCGGGCCCTTCGATCCCGGCCATCGGCGCGCGGAGGCTCAGGCGTTCTCGATAACGGGATACGCTCCCGAGATGCGAGGGACTTGACGTCGGCGCCCATTGCGATAATTTGAACCCGGATCCTGCCTTACGTGCAGGATCCGGGATGAACGGACGCACCCCCGAAGAGGTCTTCCGCACCGGCTTGCCGAAACCCTCTACCTCCACCCGAAAGGAGAAACCAACGCCGCTTGACTTTACTCCCCCGCAGGGGCAACTGTCAGGTCAACACCATCACTGTACATGTTGCTGTAGCGGCGTGCACGCGCTATATTGCTCCCGCCTCTCCCAGCTCACCGTCTCTCCAGATGTCGATCTCCTCTATGATCTGAGAACAAATTCTGCTCCCGTCCTATCGCCACACGCGTGTATACACCGCGCCCATTTTCTGTACTTTCTCCAGAATCCTCCTCCAGCCTTGTACTGGGCTGATACGCTCCATGATCACACGAACTTCTTTCCGGCCCGTGCTGGGCGTCCTTGCCCTCCAGTTGCTTCTAAGTGGATGTAATGACCGACTCACCACGCCGACTGAGATTGTGCCCCAAACCTCAGTTGCACCAACAGAAGACCACGAGGGAGCCACGACCGTCTTTTTTGATTTTGAGGATGCGACGGCTTGGATCAGCAGCGACCCGGCCCAATATCTTTCCTATGTACCGCGTCATTACGATGATACGGGTGTATACTTTTGGTGGCCGCATTTTTCGCCCTCACGCGTGGGAGCTGTGGTCAGCAACTACGTGAATCTGGTCGCGACTTATCCCCAAAATCTAGATTTTGCGCTCGAGAATTCCTATTCCGGGCTTTCCACAATTCATCCGACAAACGGCACTTCCCTTCCGCTTCACTTCGCGCGGCCCGCCTCGCACGTATCTCTGTACTCGTTGGGTAGTGGTACGAGAACACTCACTTGCTATGGCTCGGATGCTGGGGGGGGCTGAGCGTCGTGGACTCAGTTGTTACGACTACCCGTACGTGGGAGCACCTGTCTGTAACTGGCTCTAATTTTCGCATCTGTACGGTAGAGGGCGGAGGAGCGGTCGACGATGTTACAGTCGTGCTAGGGGAGGAAGAGTCCCTCAAGGTCGCCTGCAGCCCCAGCCCTGTACGCCGTGGCGAGACCGTAAGTTGTAGTGCGACTAAGGGAGGCAAACCAGCGGCGGTAGCTGGATGGAAATTCGAGCGGCAGGGTACCACCGTCCAAGACCTATCCACATCGGGGGATTGGATCGGGACAGCTATCGTAGACGGGGTAGTCACAGCAACGTTATCTGATGGAACAGTTGCATCAACCACGCTTCACGTGAGCAGCAGGCTGTGGACAGAAACGGCAACAGACAGGGTCGTGCTCGAGTACCTGGGCTGTTCTGTGGTATCCGACACATGTCGGCTCCGCTATCCGCCCACCCAGCAACACGGGCAGCTGGGATATCTGGAGTTCGCACCGAAGCGCTTTGCACTAGCGGAGCGAGCGGCTACTGTTTCTGTCGGTCCAAACAGAGGATGGCAATACTTCAGCGGAACAGACCGACCGGTTGTCCATGACCGCGCCATTATTATCCTCAACAAAGCGTTACAGGTCGGTGATCCAATATATCAGAAGCAGGCAGAGCTGCATAACACGGATCCAGAGGTATTTTGCGCACCAGAGGTGTTCCCTCGACACGTGTACGAGCACGAAATGGTTCACTTCGCACTCTACCGTAGCCGGTGGCACCAGAGGCACGTCAATGCTTGGATCGAGCAGCACGTCGGCTATACTGATCCAGTGTCATTTCGTGAGCAGCTAATCCGAATGGACCAGGCGGTAATCGGCATGGCCTACGAAGCTGCGGATATCACTCACAGCGGGATGTACCCTCCGGAGCCATCCTGTCTCTTTACAGTCCCTGCGCACACCCTGAGGTGGTAATGACTAAATTCATATTTCTCAGCCTACTCTCGGCAACCGTGCTCACATGCGTTACGGCCGCGCCGCTCGCATCTCAATCAGTCGAGGAGCGCAAAGCTGCTTGGCTACGTGCGCAAGAGGTTCAGCGCCGTACCGATTGTCGTCTCGCCCATCAAGTTCTAACGCTCGGGCAACCCGCGGACAGATGGGAGTGGGCGCTCCAGTTGACGTCTAGCTGCGGAGCCCTTGGGGGCGAAGCTCTCGCCCACCAGCTCCGCCAGCACAGCTCGGTGACGGCGCCAGGTGGAGAGCTCGAGAAGGTTGTTGTCAGCACCGCCGGCTTCCGCGATCACCACGTATTCTCAACGGCCTTAGCCATTGCAACTGATCCCTCCGCCGCAACCGTGGCGCGAGTTCAGAGCGTTCGAGTGCTCTACTTCCAGCTCAATCCTAGCAACTGGGATCCTTACGAGAGTTTTTTGCCAGACACCTATACGGCTTACATGCCGACTACTCAAAAACCGAGTCAGGGCGAACCGTACAAAGTAGATCCCGCTCAAACCGTCTTGCGGGCGATGGAGGCGCTTCTAGCGAGGGCGGATACCCAGGAGCCGCTTCGCACTGCGGCGATTAAGCTCCATGCATCGACGCAAACTCGTGTGCAATGTGCGGTTGTATCCACTTTGGAAGCGTGTTGGAACCGTCTCCGCAAACACTAGAGCGCCGTGCCGATTACGGCGTTCCGATTTGCTGCGGGGTCTGCTCGCGAACCCGAGGAAGACCGCGTGTAGCTTCCGCTCTTGCAATCTCTCCGCGCTCTCGCCTCTAGGAGAACGGATCCTTTGATCACCAGCACCCCGACGTAGCGGAACACCCCCGCTCCCGCTGCGAGCACCGAGATCCTTTGGCCTTTCCCTGCGCGTGCTCGCACGCCAGCTGACCGCGCCCCGGCCCCTTAAGCCGGGGCGCTTTCTTTTCACCGCGAACCCCCATGAACCCGATGCCTGCGGCCACGCGCAGCCGGTCCAGACCCGGAACGCTGCGTCCACGCAGCCCCCCAACTGATTCGTCCGTTTCCCTCGCGGCAGAGGATCCTCCGCCCTCCACCGCGCAAAAACGTTGGGTTTGCGCGGCCCCGCGAAACTCGTACGTTATTGCAATGGAGAGCCCAGGGGTACGGTGCGTAAAGGGTAGTTGTCGCTATGGCGACTCCGGGAATCAGATCGTCTGTCTGCAGCCGAACGTAATCCGAAAGACTGAGAAGGGGAAGCCTCCGGTAGGTGAACTCTCATCCAGAGGGAGCCGAACGAGGCCGCAGAGAATCGGCCCAAGCGACTGTTTAGCAAAAACACAGGTGTCTGCAAAGTCGCACAAGACGACGTATAGGCACTGACGCCTGCCCGGTGCCGGAAGGTTAAGAGGAGGGGTCAGGGTGAGCCTTGTGCTTGCCCGAAGCTCTGAATCGAAGCCCCGGTAAACGGCGGCCGTAACTATAACGGTCCTAAGGTAGCGAAATTCCTTGTCGGGTAAGTTCCGACC
>JACDHR010000360.1 GCA_013820915.1 Gemmatimonadota bacterium | reverse complement strand
CGGCGGTTGCTCTCCCGCAGCTCCAGTAAGCCAGCCGAGTCTCGGCGCAAGCGGACTGCACGGGATTAAGGCCTCAGCTCGGTGAAAGGAGTAAATGCGATACACTTTACCGCGTCCTCTGCCGACACTCCTGAGTATCGCGCTTCCCGGGCCCGCGGTCCCGGAGGGATGTGCGAGGCGTTCCGCGGCAGAAAATCCATCTTCGACTCGCAGGCGTAGTATATAAGGATGAATCCGCCACAACTTCTATGGTCGAGACGATCCGTTATGGCCCAATTACGCGCAGTACAGCGAAAGACAACGCCGACAATGCCGATGTTCGCCAAGCGCGAGATCGCCGCCCGCGGTCTGCCGCGCCGCCCGCGGCCGGGGTGCAGCGGATGAGTTCGCTGCTTCACCCGCACCGGCAGGCATTCGCGAAGATGTTCGCTCTCCAGACGGTCGACGAACAGCGGGGAGATGCGGCCACTGAAGCTGAGGCTCGCTGGCATGGGAATGGTGCGGGTGTGGATCCGCGTACGGGGCTACCGAATGCAGTAGCATTCGAGCGAGCCTGCCGTCGCGCTGCCACGCTCGCCCTGCGTTCCGGGGAACCGCTCTGTCTGGCGCTCCTGCGCCTCGGCGACCTCGTTCCGCCACGCGCCGAAGGGCGGGAGGAGAGCGAGTGCGCGGTCGCTCTGGCAGCCAGCATGTTGGGCCGGAGCTTTCGTACCTCCGACCTGCTCGCGCGCTGGAGTGAGGACACCTTCGCCGTGCTCTTCCCGCGGACCGAGTTGGCCGGTGCCGTGCGCGCCGTGGAGAAGGCGCTCGTCATCGCGGCCCGGGGCGGCCGGACCTCGCCGGAGGAAGACGTCGCGCTGCCGAACTTCCACGGTGGGGTCGCGCCGATCACCCCGGGCGCACTGTACTGGGACGTGGTAGAGGAGGCGGAGCGCTTCCTCGCCGCTGCGAGGCGGTGTGGACCGGGTAGCATCGCATCGCTGCAGGGCGAGCTGGATCTTCTCGCTACGAGGGTCCTGCTGATCCACGAGGACGGGGTTCCCGATTGCCCCGTGCGCCAGGTGTTCGAAGACGCGGGCATCAGTTACGCCTGCCTTAACATGAGCCCGTGGGTATTGCAGGCCGCGGAGTCGTCTTCCCCGACGCTGGTCGTAGTCGATTTGGGCTCCCACTCGCGGGAGGGGCTCGAAACGCTCACCCGCATCCGACGGAGCAGGTTCCTCCATAATGTCCCCGTCATCGCGCTGAGCTCCCGCCATGAGGACCTTCCGCGCTGCTTCGAGCGCGAGGCCGATGATTTTCTGCTTCGCCCGTTCCGGCCGATCGAGCTCCTGGCGCGTGCTCAGCGGCTGCTGGTGCGACGGGCGGGCGTTCGGTCCGGCGAGTCACCCGCTCGATCCGGTGCCCGCACCTCCGATCATGCTGCCGCACATCCTGCGCGGCAGCGAGACGTTCGGTCCGCCTCCGGCGAGGTACAGTAGCTTCTTCTTACGCTAGCTCCTTCTTACGCTTCCGGCTCCCTTCCAGTCTCTTCCCCTTCCAACGCGCGAAAGATCATGGACAACCAGGACCGCTCGCCCGCTCGTGCCTTTTCAATGGCCGAGGTGCCGAGGCAAAGCACGTTTCTGCACAACGGCGATCCCCTGCGTGCCTCGGACGCCGGATCCGCGCACGCAGTCGGCCCACTGTTCTCCGTGGTGGGGGGACGAGCGATCCGGCCGCTCGTTCGCGGCGATTCCGCCGGCGCGGAGCCGAACTCCGACGCAGAGCGCATGGCGCGGCTGCTTCAGCCGCTGCGGCGCGCGTCGGCGCAAGCGGACGCCGCCCCGGCTCCGCTGCTCCTGGCTGGCACCTTAGCCGCGACAGCCTCGCTGCGGCCCGTGCTCGAAGCGGCCGGAAGGCACATCCTGCTCGCCCACTCCGCCGCGGTGGCGGAAGCGGCGATCGCGGATGAGCTGCCGGCACTCGTGCTCGTGGATCTGCGGGCTTTCGAAGAGGAGGGCGAGCAACTGCTCACCGCGCTCCACGCACGGCGTTCCGCCTCTGCCCTGCCGGTCGTCGCGCTCGGAGTCGAGCAGGGGAGGCTCTCCACGGCGGAGTGGTTCGCGCGCGGTGTGGATTCGCTGCTCGCCGCCTCCGAAACCCCGGACACCATAGCCGCGGCTGTCGCTGTCCTGCTCCGGAAGTCCGAGCATACGGCGCGGCGGATCCGCTGTGATGCGCTGACACAGATCCCCGACGCGACCGGCTTTTGCGAATCGTTCGAATGGGCCGCAAGCCTCGCCGCTCGGGAGCGCGAGCCGCTTTCCATGGCGTTCGTCGATCTCGATGGCTTTCGCGCGGTCGCCGATCGCCTGGGGTACGGGGCGGCCGATGATGTGCTCCGCCGCGTGTCCGCGCTCTTCGTGCGCTGCTTCCGCAACTCGGATCTCGTCGCGCGCTGGCAGGGCGACACCTTCGCGGTTCTCTTCCCGAGTACTGCACGGAGCGGGGCGATCTCCGCGGTGGAGAAGGTGCTTCACGTTCTGCGTCGCGAGCGGTTTGCGGTGTCTGGTCACTCGGACCTCCATCTGACCGGTTCGGCCGGAGTCGCGCAGCTCCACGTCCACTCCTCCATGGAGGAGACGCTCTCCCGTGCAGCGGTGTCGCTCATAGCGGCGAAGCGCAACGGCGGGGACTGCTATCACAGCGAAGATGACGCCGCCGTTCCGGAAGCGAACCGGCGTATACTCCTGGCGGACGACGACGAGCTCACCTCGTCCATCATCCGCCACCGCCTGGAGCGCGCGGGTTTCGATGTGCTGTACTACCGGGACGGTGCCTCCGCGCTTGCTGCGGCGCCGTCTTCGAGCGTGTCGCTTGCCATTCTCAACGTGAAGATGCCCGAAATGGACGGGTTCGAGGTGTTGCGGCGCCTGCGCAGTGTCCGTTCGTTCCGCGGGGTGCCGATCGTGATGCTCACCTCGCTGGGAGGCGAAAAGGACATCGTGCGCGGCTTCCGTCTCGGCGCGGACGACTATGTGGTGAAACCGTTCTCGCCCAATGAGCTGGTGGCGCGGGTACAGCGGCTGCTGGAGCGGGTCTGATGGCCGCCGGCGCCTTCGATTTTTTCCTCACCCCGCCGCCCTCGGCGCGGCTCGTCGTAGAGGAAGGCACGTTCCTGCTGCTCGCCGCCTCGATCGGTGTATTGTTGCTGCTGTCCGTCTTTCTGGTGCTCACCGCGGCGTATCTCCGGGTGAAGAACAACTGGAAAGCCGCGCACTGGGCTCGCCTCGAAGCGGAGTGGACACCGATCCTTCTGGAAGTCCTCGCCGGCTCCGCTCCGCCATCCAGCCTCTGGGAGCGGGCGGATGAGCGGCATCGCCTGTACTTCATCGATTTCCTCTTCCGCTACGCGCGCCGCGTGCGCGGCACGGACCGCGAGATGCTCGTCGAGCTCGCCAGGCCGGTGCTCTCCACAGTCGCCGGGCGGATGAGAGGAGGCGATCCGGAGCGCCGCGCCCGCGCGGTGGAGACCGTCTCGCTGCTGGGGCTCGAGGACTATGCGAAGGAGGTGGTGGCAGCTCTGGACGATCCCTCACCGCTGGTCGCGATGATCGCGGCTCGGACGCTATGCCGCCAGGAGAACCCGGAGTATGCCCGCGTGGTTCTCGGTCGGCTCCACCGCTTCGACCAGTGGAGCCCGAAGTATCTCTCCACAGTGCTCTCCACGATGGGGCCGGACGCGATCCCGGAGTTGCGTTCGACGTTGCTGGATCCAACGCGCGGGCCGCTCGTGCGCGGGATCGCCGCCGGCGCGCTAGAACTCCTGCACGATCCTTTCGCGGCGGATGCCGCCGTGGAGGTTGCCCGCTCCGAAAGCGATCGGGACCTCGTCGCCGCCGCGCTCCGCCTGCTGGGGTCGGTAGGCCGCGCCGAACACCTGCCCGCGGTCCGCACGCTCTGCACATCCGACGACTTCGTGATCCGGGCGCAGGCGGTCGCCGCGCTCGGGCGGATCGGCAACCTGCACGACTTCGAGCGCCTGCAAACCGCGTTCGACGATGCGTCGCCCTGGGTGGCGATCCACGCCGCGCGCGGGCTGGTAGAGATCGGCGAGACCGATGTCCTTCGGGCCGCGGTCACGGCGGGCGATTCGCGCTCCCCCCTCGCACGACAAGTACTCGCGGAGCAACTTCAATGACCGGGTACGGAGATCTCTTCTGGTCGGCGTTCATCGCCTTCAACTATCTGGTGCTCTTCTACTTCGTCGCTCTGAACGGAATCTATCTGCTCACCTCCGTTCTCGCGTTCCGGCAGCTCCGCACCTATGCACGGCGCCTGAAGTCGATCGACGTAGAGGAGTTGATCGCCTCCGCCGGCGCACCGGGGGTGACCGTGATCGCGCCGGCCTATAACGAGGAGACCACCTGCATCGACTCAGTGCGCTCACTGC
>JACDHR010000359.1 GCA_013820915.1 Gemmatimonadota bacterium | reverse complement strand
GGCACGTAGCGCGCGGCGCCTCACCGCAGAAGGTCCCGAGACAGGTGAGTATAGCGGGGCTGAGTGTTCGGATGCAAGGGAAACGCCGCCGCTCAGTTCGCGGCGCCTGCGGCCTCCGCCTCTCCCTCCGCCTCCTTCTGGTCCGCGATACACAGCCGGGCTGCGGGGACTACCTCGAGCCGCTCGAATTCAATCGTACGGCCGCACTGCTCGCAGGTGCCGAATGTCTCCGGATCTTGATACAGCCTGCGCAGCGCTTCGTCGACCTCGTAGAGGCGCCGTCCGTCCCGACTCGCGAAGAGGAAATCCTTCTCCTTCTCCATCGCGTCGGTGCCGATATCCGCCATGTGGAACCGGTAGAGGCTCAGCTCTCCGGACCGCTCCTGCAGATCCTGCTCCTGCGCGTTGAAGGTCTCGATGGACTCGAGGACCTGCTCGCGCTCGCGGAGCAGGTACTTCTCGATCTGTTCCCGCTGTTGCTCTGTCAGCATTCGCCGTCCTCGTCAGATATAATAACGTGGGGACCGCCGGATCCCCGGCCGCGACCCGCTCGGGTGACCCTCTCGCGGTCCCGCCCGCGTGTTTATGGAAAAGCAGCATCCGTGCCCGCGCAGGCGCTGGCAGGTCAATCGATGCGTATAGCACGCATTTTGCGCGCCCCCTTCCTACCCGACATCCAGCAACCCGGAGCGAAGATCATGCTAGAGAAACCGCAGACCGAACAGAAACACCCCGACGAGTGGCAGCGCGACCTGAACCCGGATCATCTGGAAGGGCAGAACATCGGGCTGGAAGGGCAGAACATCGGGCCACAGACATCGGGTTCGGAGCAGATGGGACGGACCGCACACGACGTGAAGCCGGTGAACCGCATGCTCTCTGAATTCACGGACGATGACCTGAAGCGGATTCCGGTACTACCGCCGGGAGCACGGTTGCAACAGGGCGGCACCTACCGTGATCTTGCGGCGTCAGATCGGCGCGAATTAACGGCGACAGGAGAGATGGAGGCGAATGCGGATCACGCCTATGTGCCGAAGAGCGAGGTTCCGTATCCGCTCTGGAACCGGCTGATCGGGGTGGAGAACCCGGAACGGCGATAGGGCGCGGGAGCAAAGGACGATGAGCGGGATGCCGCCCGTAGCGGCTGTGGAGAGCAACCTCGCGATTCCTGCCGACGCGCTCGTCATGCTGGTGGGCGCGAGCGGATCGGGGAAGTCGTGGTGGGCACACACTTTTTTCTCGGAGACCCGGATCGTTTCCAGCGACCGCTGCCGCGCTCTCGTTGCCGACGACGAGACAGACCAGTCGGTGAACCGGGCAGCCTTTGCCGTATTCTACACCATCATTGGGCAGCGCCTGTCGCTGCGCCGGCTGACGATCGCGGATTCGACCTCGCTCTCGCCCTTCTCCCGTGAGCGCCTCCGTAACATCGCCGGCAACGCGGAGGTGCCCCTCCACGTGCTGGTGGTCTGCACGCCGCTTCCGGTGCTCATGCGGAACAACCATGCGCGGGTTCGGCGGGTGCCGGACCCGGTTCTGAAGCGACACGCCGGTCAACTCCGGGAGATGCTCGATTCCGGTGTTCTCGAAACAGAAGGGTACGCAGCCGTGCACCATGTTCCGTTCCACTCCCTCACCGCTGTCGCTCCGCTGATCGTGGCGCCGACGGACCGCGCCACCCCCATTTCCGCACCCTGAACTCAGGAGTTAATTATGCTGTTCACATTCACCATCTTCCCGATCGGATCCGGCGACGACCTCGTGGAGCCGGTCGCTCGCGCGGTCGAGAAAATCGCGGCGCAGGGGCTGCGCCATCAGGTCACCGGCAGCGCGACGCTCGTGGAGGGAGAGTGGGATGCCGTCATGCCAGTCCTGGAAGCGTGCTTCAAGGAGCTGACCGACCGTCACTCCCGCGTATACGCACAGATCACGGTCGATCATCACGAGGGCTCCGACGACCGGATTCGCGGCGCGGTGGCAGCCATTCAGGCGAATACCAGCGCAACTGTACGCACCTCGCCCTAGCGGGCAATCGCCGCCAGGCACCAAAGCGCGCCCGCAGCTAATCGGCCGCGGGCGCGCTCGCATCGCTGCGCCGGTTGCCATGCGTATCACATCAGAGCACCCTCCCGAATCTGATACATCCACTGTAACACCGGAACGCTATTTGCGTATTGCCATCCTTGCCCTCCTCCGCGGTGCGGACCGACAGAAAGAAGACAGCACCAGCGCGGGGCGTCCGGAACTTCGCAGACCGGCTATGCCGAGCAGCGATGGATCATCCAGTCCAGTGCGGCGATCGATTCCTCGCCCTGGCCGCTCCTTCCCCGGGAGCAAGAGAAGCAGATGAAGCCGGCCACTCGGAGATGACCGATTCACCTCCGGGAATCACCGCTGCGCTCCGGGACGTCGCCGTCGGAGCGCAGTTGACAGACCACGGCGGCCAGGAGGGGGAGGTCATGAGACGAAGACTCGGAACGCGGCTCGGGGCAGTCGCGGTCGGTTCGCTCGCGCTTTTCGGAGCCGCGTGTGCGGATCGATCACAGCCGATGGCGACGGAAGTGGACGCCGATCACCGCGAAGGCCACAGCAACCCGATGCTGTACGTTGCACAGTTGACGCCGCTGAACAACTCCGGCGTACAGGGCGCCGCGGCGTTTGCCATCCACAACGGCGAGTTTACGGCGCGCGTGTTCGCGACGGGAATGGCGCCCAACCTGGTCCACCCGCAGCACATCCACGGCCTGCCGAACTTTCAGAACAGCACATGCCCGGGGCCGGACGCCGCGAACCGAATCCCGAATTCACCAGCGAACGTGGCGAACCCGGACCAACTGATCTCGATTCAGGAAGGGCTGCCGGAATACGGCCCGGTTCGGGTGCATCTGGATAACCGTCTGACGGCAGCGGGGGCGCCGGGCACCTTGCCCACGGCGAATGCCGCGGGAGTCGTCAACTACCTCCAGAAGAGGCCGCTCGCCGAGCTGCAGGACGCACTCGGTGATTTTCAGCTACTCCCCCTCGAAGAGAAAGTTGTGGTGCTGCACGGCGGGTTCGTCACGGGCGCGGATGGACAGCAGCGGTATGAGCCGTCGCTGCCGGTCGCCTGCGCTGAGATCCGCATGACCGATGAAACGGAACTGAGGCAGAGACAGGAGAACGTGCTGGTCGTACCCGCCGGCTTCCGGGCGGAGAAAGTAGTAGGCGGCTTGTCGTTCACGACCGAGATGGCGTTTGATGACCAGGGCCGGCTGTACGTCGTCGAGGCAGGCGGCGGGTTCCAGCCGGTGGAGTTCCGGGCGCCCCGGATCCTCCGGATCGAGAACGGACAGACGCACGAGGTTATTAATTTAAGCAACCACGTCGTGCCGCCCGTGGTAGGCCTCGCCTGGGACAATGGCTGGCTCTACTTCTCCCACCGTGACACCGACGATAGCGGCGCTCTGTCTCGCGTACGAGACGACGGCACGGAATTACAGAAGCTGATTACGGGGTTCGAGACCGCGAAGGCCGAGCATTTCATGAACGGAGTCGAGATCCGCAACGGCTGGGTGTACTTCGGGATTGGTCAGGCAGGCAATTCCGCGGTGGTAGGAATGGACATCGCTCCGTTCGTCCGGCAGAATCCCGGACTGCGCCCACAGCCCTGCCGCGACCTGGTAATGCGCGGGCACAACTTCGAGGGTCCTAACTTCCTGGAGAACGGCGATCCGGTGCTGACCGGTCCGTACTCCCGCCTCGGTCAGGTCCGGCAAGAGGGCGAAACGGTGGCGGGCGTGAGGAAGTGCGGCGGCGCGATTCACCGCTTCCAACCGGACGATCCCGAAGGCTCGCTCCAGATGGTAGCCTGGGGAATGCGGCAGCCGATCGGCCTGGCCTTCAACCAGCAGGGCGAGCTGTTCACGGGCGAAAACGGGTACGACGTTCGAGGCCTCCGTCCGGTCAACGACGAGTTCGACGCGACGCTGCGGATCAACCCGGACCAGCCCGGCCGCTGGTACGGCTTCCCGGACTTCAGCGCTGCCCGCGAGCCGCTCACGCTGGATAAATTCGAGAGCCCGGACCGGCTGCAGGCGCCGATCTTCCGGGTCGGCCAGGACGGCTCCCGCGAGCGGTTGGGCACCTTCCTGGACTTCATCATCGACCATCAGGCGAGTGGGCTTCCCGCGCCGGATCGGAACCTGGTTGTGGGGTTGCACCCGTTCAACTCCTCCCCTTCCGGGATCGACGTAGCGCCGCAGGCATGGGGCGCGATGGCGGGCGGCATCTTCGTGGCCGAGTGGGGCGACCTCGCGCCGCCCACGAACCCCCTGCGTGAACGGTCTGCAGGCTTCCGTGTGGTTCGCATGGATCCGAACCGGCCGCAGTCCCGTGTGGAGATGTTCGTCCAGAACCGCCGCCCGGGCCCTGCGTCCGAACAGGGTGCGCGTGGGC
>JACDHR010000358.1 GCA_013820915.1 Gemmatimonadota bacterium | reverse complement strand
GTGTACAGGCGGGAGCCGTTCAGGTAGAGCGGCGCCGCGCGCAGCAGATCGGCGGCGAGCGTCTGCATCTCGCTGCGCCGCTGGCTGTTCTGCTGGCTGCGCTGGTCGAGGATCGCGTGGCGGGTGGCGTCCCCGTTGCCAGAGTTCTGCTGGACGTACCTCTGCGTCTTGAGGAAGAGCCGCGCCTGGCCCACCAGCCGGGTATCGGGCGGGAGCACCGCCAGCAGCTCCGCCTTGCCCACGTTGTGCATGGCGAGCGTGACCGAATCGGCGTGATGGTAGTGGTCCGTCGTCACGATGTTGATCGCGACATCCGCCTCCCTGCCGATCAGCTGGTCGTCGAGCTTGCGCGCGTAGGTGTAGTCCTGCCCGTTGCCCTCGTAGCGGATCTTCGGGTCGCGCAGCACGTCGGCGAAGAGCACCTTGCCGAGCAGATCCGTGACCTGCGACTCATCGATCTCGGTGGACTTGATCTCGACCTCGATGTCCTTCTCGGTGTCCGTCAGGAACTCGTAGACCTCCCCGTTGCGCTGCAGGTACGACTGGCTCTCCAGCAGCGCCAGCGCCTCGCCCACCGCCTTCTCGTGCTCGCGGATATCGATCTCCGGCCGGTCGATCAGCAGGATGGCCACGTTGCGCGGCGTCGCCTTGAACTCGCGCACCCACTTCAGGAGGAAGAGCGCCTTGAGGATCCGCAGGGTCAGCTCGTTCTCGAGCAGACGCTCGGCCATCTTGATGGTGGTCTGCATATCGCCGCGGATGGAGGCGGCGATGCCGTCGTACAGGAGATCGAATGTCGCGAGCCTGCCGACCGGTTCGTCGCGCAACGCCTTGGTGGCTTCCTGGAACACCTCCAGCATCGAGCGCTCGCCCACGGCCGTATACCTGCCGGTGAACGCATTGTGTTTCGAGAGCTGAATGATTGCCTTCTGGAAGAGATCGAACTTGGTACGGATGGAATGGATAGAATGCGCAGAAGGCGTCGCTGCCGCGCCAGCCGCCCAGCTGGATCGAGCCGTCGCCGAAGCGGAAGAGGGTCTGGAGGTTCTCCCGCTCGCGGTCGAAGATCGTGGTGAGGATCTCTGGTTCCGCTTCGTGCTTGGCGAGCAGCCGCTTCTGGATCACGTAGCGCACATCCGCGCTGGTCAGCGTAAGGGGGGTCTTGAAGCGACCCATGATCTTCGTCAGATCCTGCGCGTCCGTGCCTCGGAAGGTCCCCAGGACCTCGTCCAGTGCGGCCTGCGACGTAACGAAGACCCAGGCTCTCCCGTTGCAGACTGTCGCCAGGGTCTCGACGACGGTCTGCAGGTTGAGCATCAGCTTCGAGTTCTGTCCGATGAACTGGCCGACCTCATCGACGAAGAAGTTGAGCCGGAAGCCGGGCGGCTGCCGGTCGATGTACTCCCTGGCCATTCGCGCAAAATCCTCGATCGAGACGCGGTAGTCCTCGCGGACCTGCCTCATTACACCCAGCGCCTCCGACTCGGACACACCGAAGTGCTCGGCATACGCCCGCGCGAATGCCGACTTGCGCGCCGTCGCCAGTGCCTCGCGGTCCTTCTCCCATTCGCTGCCGTTCACCCGCAGATAGGTCTGCTTGAACGGCGCGAACTCGCCGCGCACGTCGAGGTCGTGCTCGAAGCGGGCAATGTATCCCTGCTTCCCGAAATAGCCGCGACGCTCGTTCAGCACCTTCACGAACACCTCGAGGATCGGGGCCGAGTGGTCACCGCCGATCCCGTCGAACTTCTGATCGATGTTGAAGAGGATGCTTTCCGACGGCACGCCGGCGCACTTCGCCAAGTCGGCTCGCACGATCTCATCCTCGATCTTGGGCAGCAGGATGTCAGCGGGGCGCGCTCCACTCGGGAGCGGCGAGCCCTCGAGCAGCAGCGAGAGCATCTTCAGCAGATGCGACTTGCCGGAGCCGAAGAACCCCGAGATCCAGACTCCATTGGCGGTCAGCTCGTTCAGGTAGCGATCGGTGAAGGTGCCCAGCTTCGAGACGACGTCGCCGGTGAAGACGTACTCCTCGAGCTCCATCTGTAGGTTGCGCGCGTCGTCGGCCTTGATTACGCCATCGATCGGGCGATCCACTGGCTTGAGAAAGAGCTGCTGAATTTGCATCGGGGGGTCAGATCCTGAGGTGGTCGAGGTTGGCGGCGCGGTAGTACGGGGTGACGATCCGCGGACCGAGCTCCGAGCCGAAGAGGCGGAGCTGCGAGCCGCCGTCGGGGTCCTGTGTGTACTCGCCCGGGAAGAAGATGACGATCGGGTGGTTCAGCATCGCCGGTTGCAGCGACTCCAGGAGGTTGTGCGTGCGCAGGAACGGGTACACCCGCCCGGAGCCGGTGACGAGGGTGAGCTGCGTCTCTCCGTCACCTATCGCGCGCATCAGGCGCGGGACCAGGCGCGTCCGGGGATCGGAGAAGTTCTGGAGTGTCTCCAGGACATCAGCTTTCTCCCATGCCTGCTCGTGCTCGAGCAGCTCGTCGAGGATCCCGTGTTCCTCCAGCTCCGCGAGCACCAGCTCGAAGAGGTCCAGCGGCCTGACCGTAATCCCGGCGTTGCGCAGCCGCCCGGCAAGGCTCTCGACCATGCGGCGCAGTGCGTCCTCCTGCTCGGGCCGGTAGGTCTGGATGAAGATCGGCACCTCGTTGGCAAGCCCCTTCATCGCCAGGAAGTTCGGATCGCCGAGGATCCGAACGAGGCGCTCCCCGAGCGCGTTCATCTCGCTGGAGATCACGGCGCGGCGATCTCGCTGTCGGGAACGAGGAAGCCAGCCAGCCAGCGGGGATCGTCCTCGGTGATCGCCTGCACGACAGCCGGGGAGAGGACGGGGCGGTGGATCGGCTTCTCACGTCTGCCGTTCCCGAGCAGCCCCGCCTCGGTGAGCATGCTCAGGAGCACCTGCCGGATCTTCTCCCTGGATGACGCCGTCAGCTCGCCCAGCTCCGGGTGGAGCAGCGACTTGGTTTCCACGTAGCTCTCGTAGTCCGAAGGGCGCAGCACGGGATCACGCGCCGCGAGCTTCTCCCGCAGCACCTCCACCGAGAACTCGAATACGAAGGGCGCGTGCTTGATCACCGCGAGCCAGGCGAAGGCAGCACGCTCCTCCGCCGTCCCCCCGGCGAGAAGAATGAGCTGACCCTCCGACAGCGTCTGCAGCCGGCGACGCAGCTCGATCTCAAGACGCTTCGCGCTGCGCGCGCTGCGAGCCTGCAGGGCGTTCGTTTCGATGATGCTCCGCCTGGCGGAGTCCCAGTCTCCGGTGGCGAGGTAGTGCTCCGCCACGATCCGGGCCAGCTCTGGCCGGAGCGAGGCGGCAGTGAAGCTGAGATTATAGGGACGAGAAATGTCGATGGACATCAGCAATCGGCTCGTGCAGGAATCGACGGACGCGGTCTCAAAGCACGATCGCGGGAGCCACAAGGCAGATTTCGAGCCGGCTGAGCAGAGCGCCCAAAGGGGCTGGAATGGTACCTACGCCATGATCCGCGACGAGATCGAGATCAGGTAGCTGGTCGCCAACCGAAGCGGTGAGCGACAGCGGAACTCCACAAGGGTGTCGACATCGCAGGATGACTGCCACAACCCTTGGAGCAGCAGGCGATCGAGTCTCCAGCGAGACGCGGAGCCGACCTTTCTCTTCAGCGCTGGTGAACCCACTGCGCGGGGTACAGATGACGCCACGGATGGGCCCTAAGCTATTCCCGTCAAGAACTTCCGTCAAGTTGGCGCTCCTGTTCATCTCGCGAAACCCTTGTCGGCGAGCTACCGCGGGATCGGCAGCATCGCCCGAGTCACCCGCACGGTCATCACCCGTCTGCAACTGCCGCGACATCGAGAGCTCACAGCTGCGCCCGCCGCAGCAGCTGCGCGTTGATCGCCACGATCACCGTGCTCGCCGACATGAAGATCGCCGCGACCGCCGGGGCGAGCAGGATGCCGTAGCCGGCGAGCACCCCGGCGGCGAGCGGGATCGCGACGATGTTGTAGCCCGCCGCCCACCAGAGGTTCTGTACCATCTTCCGGTAGCTGGCCTTGCTGAGCGCAACGATCCGCGCCACGTCGCGCGGATCGCTGCGCACCAGCACCACGTCGCCCGCCTCGACCGCCACGTCGGTCCCCGCGCCGATGGCGATGCCCACGTCGGCGGTCACCAGCGCGGGTGCGTCGTTGACCCCGTCGCCCACCATGGCCACCCGCTTCCCCTGCCGCTGCAGCTCCTCGATCTTCTTCGCCTTGTCCTCCGGCAGCACCTCGGCGAATACGGTGTCTATCCCCAGCTCCCGCGCCACCGCCTCCGCCACGGCCCGGGAGTCGCCCGTCAGCATGACGACCTCGATGCCGTTCTCGTGCAGCCGGCGCACCGCCTCGGCGGATTCGGGTCGGATCGCGTCGGCGATCGCGAAGAGCGCGAGCGTGCGGCCCTCCTCGACCAGGT
>JACDHR010000357.1 GCA_013820915.1 Gemmatimonadota bacterium | reverse complement strand
CGCGCCGATCTCCGGCGTGGTCGCCGAGCGGAGCTTCGTGCCCGGCGGCCGGGTGGAGGCCGGCGAGCCCCTCTTCACCGTCGTGAACCCGAGCGTACTCTGGCTCCGCGTGCAGATGCCGGCGGGCGCGGCCTCCGGGCTCACCCGAGCGTCGCAGGCGGTCTTCACCACGGAGGGGAGCCCGCGCACCTTCACCACCGGGCGCCTGGTCACCGTCGGCAGCGTGCTCGATCCGGAGACTCGCACCGTCCCGGCGGTCTTCGAGGTGGAGAACGCGGGCGGGCTCATCAAGGTGGGTCAGTTCGCCCGCGCCGCCGTGCCGGTGGGCGGCTCCGTGCGCTCGGTGGCGATCCCCAACGATGCCATTCTGGACGACAACGGGACCCCGGTCGCCTACGTCCAGACGGGGGGAGAGACCTTCGAGAGGCGGGCGCTCACGCTCGGCGAGAGCGACGGGACGCGCACCTCCATCCTGGAGGGAATCCGCCCCGGCGAGATGGTGGTGACCACGGGCGGATACCAGGTCCGCCTGGCCTCCCTGTCTCCGGAGGGTTTCTCCGGCGGCCACGCGCATTGAGGGAGGCGGATAACCATGCTCGATAGAGTCATTCACTGGTCGCTGCGCAATCGCCTGCTGGTGGTGATCGCGTCGGCGCTGCTCATGCTGGTCGGGACGTACACCGCGGCGCGGATGCCGGTGGACGTCTTCCCCGACCTCACCGCCCCCACCGTCACCGTGCTCACCGAGGCGCACGGGATGGCCCCCCAGGAGGTCGAGACGCTGGTCACCTTCCCGGTGGAAACCGCCGTGAACGGCGCCACCGGGGTGCGCCGCGTGCGCTCCTCCACGTCGCAGGGGATCTCCATCGTCTGGGTGGAGTTCGACTGGGGCACCGACATCTTCCAGGCCCGCCAGATCGTCAACGAGAAGCTCCAGCTGGTGGCGGGCAGCCTTCCCGAGGGGGTGCCGCCGCCGGTGCTCGCCCCGATCTCCTCGATCATGGGGGAGATCATGCTGATCGGCATCACCGGCGACCGGACCGTCTCGCCGATGGACATGCGCTCGGTGGCCGACTGGACGCTGCGCCGGCGTCTGCTGGCGGTACCCGGCGTCTCGCAGGTGATCCCCATCGGCGGCGAGGTAAAGCAGTACCAGGTGCTGGTCTCGCCGGAGGGGCTCCGCGCCTATGACGTGACGCTCCAGGACGTGCTCGCCGCGGCGGAGGGCTCCAACGTCAACGCCTCCGGCGGGGTGTTCATGGACCGGGGCCAGGAGTACCTGATCCGCGGGGTCGGCCGCGTGCAGGATGCGCGGGACATCGCCTCCACGGTCGTCACCACGCGCGGCGGGGTGCCCGTGCTGATCGGCGACGTGGCGGAGGTGCGCATCGGGGCGGCGATCAAGCTCGGCGACGGCTCGGTGAACGCCGCGCCTGCGGTGGTGATGTCGATCCAGAAGCAACCTGCGACCAACACATTGGAACTCACCGAACGGATCGATGCGACCCTCTCCGAGATTCAGGCTACGCTGCCGGAGGGGATGACCATCAACCGCGGCGTCTTCCGGCAGGCGGACTTCATCGAGACCGCCGTGGAAAACGTCATCGAGGCGCTGCGCGACGGCGCTATCCTGGTGGTGCTGATCCTCTTCCTCTTCCTCTGGAGCTTTCGCACCACCTTCATCTCCGTGCTCGCCATCCCGCTCTCGCTGGTGGTGGCGATCTTCGCGCTGAAGGGCCTGGGGATCAGTATCAACACGATGACGCTGGGAGGGATGGCGATCGCCATCGGCGCGCTGGTGGACGATGCGGTGATCGACGTGGAGAACGTATTCCGGCGCCTTCGCGAGAACCGGCACCTTCCGCCGGACGACCGGCGCCCCGCGTTGGAGGTGATCTTCCTGGCCTCCAAGGAGATCCGCGCCAGCATCGTGACCGCGACCTTGATCATCTGCATCGTCTTCCTTCCGCTCTTCTTTCTCTCCGGAGTGGAGGGGCGAATGCTGAGGCCGCTGGGGATCGCCTATATCGTATCCATCGTCGCCTCGCTTGTGGTGGCGCTCACACTCACGCCCGCGCTCTGCGCTTACCTGCTCCCTGGTTCAAAGGTGATGGAGCGGGAAGAGGAGAGCTGGGTAGCGCGCAACCTGAAGTCGGGCTATGCAAGGGTGTTAGGGCCTTCGCTCCGGAACCCGAAACAGATCATCGCGGGCGCGGCCCTCGTGGTCGTTGCCGCGGTCGCGGTGGTCCCCTTCCTGGGCCGCGCCTTCCTGCCGGAGTTCAACGAGGGGACGCTGGTGATCAGCGCCCTCACCCTGCCGGGCACCTCGCTCGCGGAGTCCGACGCGATGGGGCGACGCATCGAGGAGATCCTCCTGGAGCACCCCGCCGTGGTGGAGACGGCGCGGCGGACCGGCCGCGCCGAGCTGGACGAGCACGCGCAGGGGGTGAACGCCGCGGAGATCGACGTGCGACTGAACCTGGAGGACCACGAGATGGAGGCGGTGCTGGAGGAGCTGCGCGCGGAGCTGACCGCGGTGCCGGGCACGCAGATCACGATCGGGCAGCCGATCGGTCACCGCATCGACCACATGCTCTCCGGCACGCGGGCGAGCATCGCGATGAAGCTCTTCGGTCCCGACCTCTACGAGCTGCGCACGCTCGCGGAGCAGATCCGCGTGGCGGCCGCGGAGGTGCCCGGCACCGTGGACCTCGCGGTGGAGCAGCAGGCGGACGTGCCGCAGGTGCGGATTGCCATGGACCGCGCCGCGATGGCCCGCTACGGCGTGAGGCCCGACCACCTCGCGGAGATGATCGACGTCGCCTTCGCGGGCGAGGCGGTCTCGCAGGTGCTGGAGGGACAGGAGAGCTACGATCTGGTGGTCCGCTTCGACTCCACCTCGCGGGGAACGCTGGAGCGGATCACCAACGCGCGCTTCGACACCCCGGTCGGCGTGCAGGTACCGCTCTCCACGCTCGCGCAGGTGAGGAACGACCGCGGGCCGAACACCATCTCCCGCGAGAACGTGCAGCGGAAGATCGTGATCCAGTCCAACGTGAGCGGGCGCGACGTGGGGAGCGTGGTGGAGGAGATCCGGGAGCGGGTGGCAGAGCGGGTGGATCTCCCCGACGGCTACTACCTGGAATATGGCGGGCAGTTCGAGTCGGTGGGAGAGGCCACGCGCACCATCGGGCTTCTCTCGCTCGTCTCGCTGACCTCTGTGTTCCTTCTGCTCTTTCTGCAATTCGGCTCCACCAGGCAGGCGCTCCTGGTGATGGTGAACCTGCCGCTGGCGCTGGTGGGCGGGATCTTCGCCGTGGTGCTGACCGGGGGCGTGCTCAACATCGCCACCCTGGTCGGCTTCATCACCCTCTTCGGGATCGCGGTGCGGAACGGCATCCTGCTCGTCTCGCACTACAACCACCTCCTGGCCGAGGGCGAGCCGCTGGAGGAGGCGGTGCGCCGCGGTTCGATGGAGCGGCTCAACCCCGTCTTGATGACCGCGCTCTCCGCCGGCCTCGCGCTCATTCCCCTGGCGATCGCTGGCGGTAAGCCGGGCAATGAGATCCAGAGCCCGATGGCGATCGTGGTTCTGGGCGGCCTGCTCACGGCCGTGGTGCTCAACATGGTCGTCGTGCCGGCTCTCTTCCTCCGCTACGGCGCCGGGACGCGCGTCGCGCGGGCTCCGGATGCGGAGGACGCCGACGCGACGCTCGCGCTGGAGCGGGTGTGAGAACCGTAACCCGCCTCGCCAGCACGACCGGCGGGGTCGCCCCCGGCAAGCGCCCCGGGCGCTTCGCGACAGACACACTCACACGGACTTCTCATGATCTTCCCCGTGACGGAGCGGCTGCGTTCTCTCAGCGCGAGAGCCCGACTGCTCCTGCTCGTTCTCATCGCAGGCCTGGCGATCCTCCTCGGAGCACCGGCCGCAGCCCTGGCCCATGGCGTTACCGCGGGCGACGCGGGCTACATCCAGGAGATATCGGGGGTCCTCCTGATCCCCTTCGCCTATCTCGGCGCCAAGCACATGGTGACCGGATACGATCACCTGCTCTTCCTGCTGGGGATCATCTTCTTCCTGTATCGCCTGAAGGACGTCGGCGTCTACGTCACGCTGTTCGCCATCGGCCACTCGACGACGCTGCTCTTCGGCGTGCTGACGGGGGTGAGTGTCAGCGCCTATCTGATCGACGCTATCATCGGCCTCTCCGTCGTCTACAAGGCGCTGGACGATCTGGGCGCCTTCCAGCGCTGGTTCGGCGTCCAGCCGAATACGAAGGCGGCGACTCTGATCTTCGGCCTGTTCCACGGCTTCGGGCTGGCCACCAAGATTGGACCTCCCCCGCTTTCGTGGACACCCAGATAAGCCCGACGGTGTAGGAGTCGGGCAGGAGGTGAGCCATGAGAGAGAAGCGAAGGCAGTTCACGGCGGAGTACAAGCTCGAAGCCGTGCGGATGG
>JACDHR010000356.1 GCA_013820915.1 Gemmatimonadota bacterium | reverse complement strand
CCACCATCACCGCGGTCCGTCCTCCCGCGCGCTTCGGCGGCATCGAGTTCGACGGCGACCGGGTGGTACACTTCCAGGAGAAACCGCAGATCGGCGAGGGGTGGATCAACGGCGGCTTCATGGTGCTCCAGCCCGAGGTGCTCGACTACATCGAAGGCGACGAGACGCTCTTCGAGAAGGATCCGTTGGAGCGGCTGGCCGCCGACAGCGAGCTGATGGCGTACCGGCACGACGGCTTCTGGCAGCCGATGGACACCCTGCGCGAGAAGCACCTGCTCGAGGAGCTGTGGGCGAGCGGCGAGGCACCCTGGAAGATCTGGGATGATTGAGCACGGCTTCGGCGGCGTCTTCCAGGGCAGGCGCGTCTTCCTCACCGGACATACGGGCTTCAAGGGAAGCTGGCTCGCGCTCTGGCTCGCCGAGCTGGGCGCGGAGGTGCATGGCTACGCACTGGCACCCCCCACGCAGCCGAGCCTCTTCGCCGAGGCTGGGATCGAGTCGCGCCTGGCCTCGCACCGCATCGCCGACGTGCGCGACGCGCCCGCGCTCGCCCGCGCCCTGCGTGAGATCCAGCCGGAGCTCGTCTTCCACCTCGCCGCCCAGCCGCTCGTGCGCCACTCCTACGCCGAGCCGCGCGAGACGTACGAGGCGAACGTGATGGGGACGGTGAACCTCCTGGAGGCGGTGCGCGGTGTGGATACGGTGCGCGTCTGCCAGGTGGTGACCACGGACAAGTGCTACGAGAACCGCGAGTGGGTCTACGCCTACCGCGAGAACGACCCGCTGGGCGGCTACGATCCCTACAGCAGCAGCAAGGCGTGCGCCGAGCTGGTGGTCTCCGCCTACCGCCGCTCGTTCTTTCCCCCTGAACACCGGGTGAGTCTCGCATCCGCGCGCGCCGGCAACGTGATCGGCGGCGGGGACTGGGCGCTGGACCGCATCGTCCCCGACTGCATCCGCGCGCTCGAGGAGGAGCGGCCGATCCCGGTGCGCAACCCGCAGGCGGTGCGCCCCTGGCAGCACGTGCTCGAGCCGCTCAGCGGCTACCTGCTGCTCGCCGCGCGCCAGTGGGAGGAGCCGGCGCGCTTCGCCGACGCCTGGAACTTCGGACCGACCGCGGCGGGGCACCTCACGGTGCGGGAGCTGGTCGAGCTGCTGCTGGCGGAGTGGGGCGAGGGGGCGTGGGAACCGCCGCCGGGGGAGCACGCCACGCCGCACGAGGCCGGCTTCCTGAAGCTCGACATCACCAAGGCGCACAACCTGCTCGGCTGGTACCCCGTCTACAGCGCGGCCGAGGCGGTGCGCGCCAGCGTCGAATGGTACCGCGAGCGCCACGACTCCGGCGCGGCGGTCGCGGAGATGTGTGTGCGGCAGATCGAAGCCTATAGCGAGTGCGCGCGGCAGGCGGGACTCCCGTGGGCCGCTCCGGTCCCCGCGGCCGTATGAGCACCGCACAGATCGCCGCGCCCGCGCGGGAGGCGCAGGATCAGGCCGCGGGCGCCGCCGGGGCCGAGCATCGCTGCCGCTTCTGCGCGCACCCGCTGGCGCACAGCATGGTGGACCTGGGGATGTCGCCGCTCTCGAACGCTTACCTGCGGCCGGAGCAGCTGCAGGAGATGGAGCCCTTCTATCCGCTGCACGCGCTGGTCTGCGAGCGCTGCTTCCTGGTGCAGCTCGGCGAGTTCGAGTCGCCCGAGCGGATCTTCAGCGACTACGCCTACTTCTCCTCCTTCTCGGACAGCTGGCTGCGGCACGCCCGCGACTACGTCGCGATGATCAGCGAGCGGCTGCGGCTCGGCCGCGAGAGCCGCGTCGTCGAGATCGCCTCGAACGACGGCTACCTGCTGCAGTACTTCGCCCAGAAGGAGATCCCGGTGCTGGGGATCGAGCCCGCCGCCAACGTCGCACGCGCCGCCGAGGAGCGCGGCGTCCCCAGCCTGGTGCGCTTCTTCGGCGCGGAGCTCGCCCGCGAGCTGGCGGGCGAGGGGCGGCAGGCCGATCTGATCGTCGGCAACAACGTGCTCGCGCACGTCCCGGCGCTCAACGACTTCGTCGCCGGCCTGAAGCTCCTGCTGGCGCCGCGCGGGGTGGTGACGATGGAGTTCCCGCACCTGCTGCGGCTCCTCGAGGAGAACCAGTTCGACACCATCTACCACGAGCACTTCTCCTACTTTTCCTTCACCACCGCCGAGACGCTCTTCGCCGCGCACGGCCTGGTGCTCTTCGACGTCGAGGAGCTGCCCACCCACGGCGGCTCGCTGCGCATCTACGCCCGCCACCGCGAGGACGGCTCGCAGGGGGTGCGGCCCGCCGTGGCGGCGCTGAAGCGGCGCGAGCAGGAGTGCGGGATCACCCGGCTGGAGAGCTACGCCCGCTTCTCCGAGCGGGTGAAGGCCACCAAGCGGCGGCTGCTCGACTTCCTGATTCGCGCCAAGGAGGAGGGGCGGCGGGTGGTCGGCTACGGCGCCGCCGCCAAGGGAAACACCCTGTTGAACTACTGCGGCGTGGGCCTCGACTTCCTCGACTACGTGGTGGACCGCAGCCCGCACAAGCAGGGGCTCTTCCTGCCGGGGACGCACATCCCCATCCACGCCCCGGAGCGCATCGAGCAGACCCAGCCCGACTACGTGCTGATCCTCCCCTGGAACCTGGCGGAGGAGATCATGGAGCAGATGGCCGGCATCCGCGAGTGGGGCGGACGCTTCGTCGTCCCCATCCCCGAGGTCGAGGTCCTCTCGTGATCTTCCGCGAGACGCGGCTGCCGGGCGCGTACGTGATCGAGCCGGAGCGGATCGAGGACGAGCGCGGCTTCTTCGCGCGCAGCTGGTGCGAGCGCGAGTTCCGCGCGCACGGGCTGAACCCGCGCCTGGTGCAGTGCAACCTCTCCTTCAACCGCTACCGGGGTACGCTGCGCGGGATGCACTACCAGGCCGCGCCGCACCCGGAGGCGAAGCTGGTGCGCTGCACGATGGGCCGGATCCACGATGTGATCGTGGACCTGCGCCCGGAGTCGCCCACCTTTCGCGAGTGGGTGGCCGTCGAGCTGAGCGCCGGGAACCGCCGGATGCTCTACGTCCCCGAGGGTTTCGCGCACGGCTTCCAGACGCTGGAGGACGAGAGCGAGGTCTTCTATCAGATGTCGCAGTATTATCACGCGGAGCTGGCGCGCGGCGTGCGATGGGACGATCCGGCGTTCGGCATCGCGTGGCCCTTGCCTGTGCAGGCCCTCTCCGCTCGGGACTCTGCCTACGCGGATTTCCCATGCTGAAGAAGATCGTCTTTTGGGGAGCTGCGGGCCATGCAAAGGTTCTCCGGGAGTTTGTCGATGGAAACGGCTACGAGCTGATAGCGGCTTTCGATAATAATCCCGAGGCCATTCCGCCCTTTACCGATGTTCCTCTTTACATTGGCAGGGAAGGGTTCGAGCAGTGGCGGGAGGAGAGGAGAGAGGAGATGGTGGCGGCTCTGATAGCGATCGGCGGAGCCAGGGGACGGGACCGGCACGAGATCCAGCGGATGTTGGCCTCCCGTGGGCTAGAGCCCGCAACCGTCGTGCATCCCACAGCGTTCGTCGCCGCCGATGCGGTGCTCGGCGCGGGCTCGCAGGTGCTAGCGCACGCCACCGTCGGAGTTGAGGTGAGGATGGGCGAGGCGTGCATCCTCAACACCGCGTCAAGCGTAGATCACGAGTGTGTTCTGGGAGACGGGGTGCATATCGCGCCGGGAGCCACGCTGACCGGCTGCGTCACCGTAGGTGACTACTCGCTCGTCGGCCCTGGCGCAGTGGTGCTCCCGCGCATCCGCATTGGGTTGGGCGCGGTGGTAGGTGCAGGGTCCGTCGTCACCCGGGACATTCCCGATGGCAAGGTCGCGTTCGGAGTGCCCGCAAAGGTACAGCGCGACAATTCGATCACCTGAGGCAGCAAGGCATGTCGACGACCGGTGCTAACGACGCGGCCACCATCGCGCGGATGGCGGAGGATCGCGAAGTAGCGGACCTGGCGCACAAGCTCTTCTTGAAGAGCTGCGATTACAGGTACTCCTACAACTTTACCTGGCTGGGGCGGCCGATCATCCAGTATCCGCAGGACCTCGTCGCCATGCAGGAGATTATCTGGCGGGTGCAGCCGGATCTGATCATCGAAACGGGGATCGCACATGGAGGGTCGCTTGTCTTCTACGCATCGATGCTCGACCTGATCGGCGGTGGGGGGCGGGTGCTGGGCATCGACATCGATATCCGGGAGCACAACCGGATCGAGATCGAGCAGCACCCGATGTTCAAGCGCATCACCATGTTCCAGGGCTCCTCCATTGAGCGGGAGATGGTGGAGATAGTCCGCTCCTTCGTCGAAGGAGCCGAACGCGTGCTCGTCACGCTGGATTCGAATCACACCCACGAGCACGTGCTCCGCGAGCTGGAGCTTTACTCACCCCTCGTAACGCGCGGGAGCTATCTGGTGG
>JACDHR010000070.1 GCA_013820915.1 Gemmatimonadota bacterium | reverse complement strand
CGCCGCTGCGTCCCTCCTCTCCACGGGAGCGGGCGCGTGGCTTCCGCCGGCGCCGGTCAGCTTGTGCTGCCCGCGACGCGGCGATCCGATCCTCTGACCTCCAGGTTGGTAAACCTCTCCATGACGCGTGTGCTCCTGTACGGACTGGCTGCCATCCTCGCTCTTCCGTCTCTCCTTTCCGCGCAGGTTCCGCTGATCCCCAGCGAGAAGGCGCCCTACCGGCAGCGCTTCGATCTGCAGGCGCAGGACGCGCAACTGCTGCTCGTTCCGCAGGCGCCCGCGACGTACGGAGAGGGCCCCTTCCACTTCCGTTTCGAGCACCCGGCGCTGCAGGCGCTGATGGAGACGGGTCCCACCACGGCGTATCTGAGCGCGCGCGAGGGTGGTTTCCTGCTCCAGGTCCTGCACCTGCGCGCGCGCAGCGTCGCCCAGGAGGTGTTCGGACCTCAGCCATTCGTGATCCGGAACGGGAGCGGAGAGGCCGTGGGAACGGGCACACTGCTCGTCGTGGGACGTGCGCCCGAGGCGGTCGACCTGCTGGGCGAGGACGGATCGCGGGTGTTCGAGGTGAACCGCGACTCCCCGGTGCGGCTCGTCCTCCGCACGCACGGCAACTATGACGACGAGGTGCAGGCGCTCAACACGCGGGACTTCGACCTGCGGGACCTTCGCGTGGAGAGCGATTCCGCCGGGGTCCTCACCCTCGCCGGTCTGCTTCGCCCCCTACGTCAGGAAGCCACCGAGCTGCGGTTGAGCGTCGAGACGCGTGACGGGCGGCAGGTGGAGGTCGCCTTCCCCGGGATCACGGTGCGCGCGCCGGCCCCGCGTCGGGTGCGGATCGCCGGAGGGCCGATCTACCTGGATGCCGCGGGCCGCGGGTCGGCGCGGATCCGGGTCCGGGACTTCGGCGCCGAGTTGGTGAGATTCGCCGATCTGCTGGGAGATGCGAACGGCGAAGTGACCGTACTCGAGCAGCGCTTCGATCCGGAGGCGCGGGTGCTGGACGCGCAGGTGGAATTCGTAGCTCGCAATGCGCGGCAGCCCGGCTCTCGGGAGGTGCGCGACCTGCAGGTTCGCTCGGGCGCGCAGACCTTCCGCGGCTTCGTGGAGGTCGTCGCGGCGCCGGTGGTAGCCGCCGTGCGAACGGAGGGCCAATCGCGCCCGGTCCTCTCGATCGGTGGTGGCGTGTCCATCCTGCGCCTGACCGGCCAGAACCTGGACGCGCTCCGTCTGGACTGCGCCTCGCTGGGCGCGGCGGAGTGCCGGACGGTAAGCGCGACCCCCACCGAGCTCGTCGCCGAGGTAGCGGCCCGCCCGCCGACGCGCGAGGGCGAGCACCTCCTGCACCTGGTGGGCGAGGGGCCCCGCCGCACCGCCGACGCGGCGCCGCTCGCCACGGTGCGGGTTCACGCGGAGTACCCGTCGATCCCGATGCCGCTGGCGGCCGCGTCGTTCCTGCGCATCCAGTGCGAGCAACCGCGCGCCTGCCAGGCGAATGGCGACGCGGTGCGGGTGCGCGACGACGCCGCGGCGAGCCTGCGGCTCGTGTTCGACGAGGCCGATCTCCCCGCCGAGCACGGCTGGCAGAAGCTGGTGGTCACCGTGATCCGGGTGCGGGGAGAGAACCGGCAGACCGTGCGGACCTTCGGCACCGCGGCCGCGCCCCGGATGGTGCGGCAGGGCAGTCCCGCCGGCGAGCTCCTGCTGCTTGATGCCGGTGCCGACCCGCGCCACGGCGATCTCTTCCTGGTGCGCGTGGAGCACGCCGCCGAGCAGTACGCGCCGGAACACCGGGTAGCCGTGGCTTCGGCGGATGCGCAGGTGCACCGCATCTACATCGACGGCGGCCCGACCAAGCGGATCGCGGGCGACATCGCGGTGCAGCCCGTTCTCTTCGGGCTCGGCGGCAGCGAGGAGGGCTCCGGCCCCGACGTTCTCTACCCCAACGCGGGTTTCGGCGTGACCTGGCAGTTCCTCAACGAGCGCCTGGAGCCCCGCCTCTTCTCGACCAAGCTGCAGTTCCTGGTCACCAACCTCCAGGCGGTGAAGGGCGGCGGAGGTGCCGGCGGCCAGCCCGCGCTCTTCCTCTCCGGCAACCTGCGCATCCCGGGCACCGACCCGAACCGGCCTCTCACCCTCACCACCGGGGTCGCCCGGATGCTGGGAGACGAGGGCGGGTGGCGCGTGCTCGCGGGTGCGGGAATGGATCTGGGCGTGGCGCGGATGATCTTCGGCCAGTGACATCTCCCGATCTCCCGTCCACGAAAGTGGCACACGAAGGCGGGGACCGGCCAACACTCCGCCGCGCGCTGGGGCTGGTGGACGCGGTGGGCATCGGGTTCGGTGCCATCGTGGGTGCCGGGATCTTCGTGGTCACCGGCGTGGCCGCGGGAATCGCAGGTCCGGCGTTCCTGGTTGGTCTCTTCATCGCCGCCATTGCGGCGACGGCGAACGCGCTCAGCTCCGCGCAGCTCGCCGCGGAGTACCCGCATTCCGGCGGTACCTACGAGTACGGATACCGGGTGCTGCATCCCGCCGCGGGGTTCGCCGCCGGGTGGATGTTCCTGGCCAGCAAGATCTCCGCGGCAGGAGCGGTTGCCCTCGGCCTCGCCGGATACCTCGACGCCGTGGTGCCGGGTCTTCATCCGCGTGCGATCGCGGTGGGAGCGATCGTGGTGTTTACGGTGCTGAACGTCTTCGGGGTACGACGCTCCAGCCGCGTCAACCTCGGCATCGTGGCCGTCTCGCTTGGCTCGCTGCTCCTCTTTATCCTGGCCGGTGCGTCCTCATTCCGGATCGAGAACCTGCGCCCCTTCGCACCGGCCGGGTGGCGAGGTGCGCTGGAGTCAGCGGCGATCCTCTTCTTCGCGTATACCGGCTACGCCCGCATCGCGACTCTGGCCGAGGAGGTGCGCGAGCCGCGACGCACCATCCCCCGCGCGATCCTCATCACCATCGGCGGAGCGGTTCTTCTCTACTTCGGCGTCGCGATCGTGGCCGTGGGGGCGATCGGCACGGAGGAGATGGCGGCGACTGCGGCACCGCTCCAGGCGGCCGCCCTCGCGTTCGATTACCCGTGGGTCGCGACGGTGGTCTCCGTCGGGGGTGTAACCGCGATGCTGGGGGTGGTTCTCTCGCAGCTTCTCGGGCTCAGCCGGATGGGCTTCGCCATGGCGCGGCGGGGAGATCTCCCCGCGTTCCTGCAGCATGTCGATCCGCGGCAGGGTGTGCCGCGGCGCGCCGTGCTGCTGATCGGGGCGGTTGCCGCTATTGTCGCTGCGACGGGCACACTGCGCGAGGTCGCCTCCACGGCTTCGTTCACGATCCTCGTCTACTACGGCATCGCCAACCTGGCGGCGCTGCGGATGCCGCGAGACGCAAAGCTGTATCCCAACGCGGTCCCGATCGTCGGAATGGTAGCCTGCGTGGGCCTCGCGGTCTCGCTCTCGATGCCCATCATCCTCCTGGGGCTCGGCGTGCTGGCGACGGGGTTCGTTCTGCGTGCGGCCCTGCGGCGGTTCACGTAGCCGCCGGTTCACCTACCTGGCCCCTCGAGGAGTTCAGGCCCACGAACCCCGGGTCGATACTCCATGAGGTATCGCTCTGTCCACCCCCGACTTCCAGCTGATCGAGTGAGTCGGCCGGTTCCTCCATGGCTGCCCATCCTGACTACCGTATGCCGAAACAAATTGCGGACGCGCCGCAGTTCCGGACCGCGGATCAATCTGCCGACCGGATCCTCGACGGCCTCACCGACGAGAATCTGCGGGATTATCTCCAAGCCCTGCAGAGCCTCACCGCGCCGATGCTGGCGCACCTGACGCTCCCCGAGCTGCTCAGCGAGATCCTCGCCCGCGTATGCTCCCACCTGAGTACAGACACCGCGACCGTGCTCCTGTGCGAGAGCGGCAGGAATCGGCTCGTGGTCCGCGCCTCGTGCGGGCTGCACGACGAAAGCGTTCGACACGTGGAGTTTCCGCTGGGGCGCGGGATCGCGGGCGCCATCGCGTTTCAGCGCCGCGCGGTGATCGTGGACGACGTGCCGCACTTCCCCGGCGTCGATCCCTGCTTCCGGCGGTTCGCGTCCGCGATGGTCGCTCCCCTGCTCGCCGAAGGCCATCTCCCGGGCGTCCTGTACGTCGGCTCCCTGCGACCGCGCTCGTTCACCGACGCGGACCTCTCGCTGCTCCAGATAGCCGCGGACCGGGTAGCGCTCGCGATCCGCAACGCGCTGCTTTACGACCGCGTTCAGGAAGTAGACCGGGAGCGGAGCTGCGTGTCGAATGCGCTTCAGGAAAGCGAGCGGCGGTATCACTCGCTCTTCGAGCGCAACCCCGATCCGGTGTTCGTGTTCGGCCTTGATGGCAGCTTTGTGCAGGCGAACGAGGCTGCGGCCCGCGTCTCCGGCTACGAGGTCGCGGAGCTGCTCTCGATGTCGTTCATCCGCCTGATCGTGCCGCAATGCCGCGAGCGTACCCTGACAGCGTTCCAGGCCGCACTCGCCGGCGAGCCACAGCACCTCGAGACGGCCATTCTCCACCGGGATGGTCATCCCGTCCATCTCACGGTCACGGCGGTGCCCGCGTACTCGGCCGATGAGGTGGTCGGTGTCTTCGGCATCGCCGAGGATGTTACGGAGCGCAGGGCGGTGGAGACGGCACACCGCGAGAGCGGGGAGCGGTACCGCTCCCTGGTACGGGCGACCGCTGCCATCGAGTGGAACGTGCCCGGTTCCGGCGAGGTCGAGTGGGAGCTCACCGAGTGGGCGGCCTTCACGGGTCAGGCATGGGACGAGTACCGGGGATGGGGCTGGCTGAACTCGATCCACCCCGACGACCGTCAGAAGACGGTGGCGAAGTGGTGCATCGCGGTGGACCGGCAGGCGCTCTATGAAGTGGAGCATCGCGTGCGGCGGCACGATGGCGAGTACCGGCACATGCAGGTGCGCGGAGTGCCGGTGCTGACCGCGGAAGGGACGATCCGCGAGTGGGTGGTTGTTCACACCGATATCACCGAGCAGATCCACAGCCGGCAGGAGTTGGAGCGGCTCTACCTGGAGGTGAAGGCGGCGAGCCGGGCCAAATCCGATTTTCTCGCCACTATCAGCCATGAGCTACGCACCCCGCTCAACGCGGTGCTCGGGTATGCCGATCTCATGCTCGACGGCGTTCCGGAGCCGATCCCCGATGCATCGCGGGTGCAGGTCGGCCGGATCCGCTCGAGTGCACGTCACCTGCTGGACAGCATTGAGGAGATCCTGGCCCTCTGCCGGATCGAGGCAGGACGTCAGAGCTTGGACATCTGGCCGGTGGATGCGGTTGGCCTGGTCTCCGAAATTGCGGGGATGGTGGAGACGTCAGCTCAGAAGAAGAAGCTGCGCTTCACGGTGAAAACGCCCGCCGCACCGCTGAAGATGAAGACCGATTCCCGCAAGGTGCGCCAGATCCTCCTGAACCTGCTGGGCAATGCCGTGAAGTTTACGCGCGAGGGTTCGATCCGGCTCCACGTGGAGGGCGGGGATGACTCGGTCGTCTTCCGGGTGCAAGATACCGGGGTCGGGATCGCGGCGGAGCACCTGGAGAAGATCTTCGATCCGTTCTGGCAGGTGCAGCAGTCGAGCACCCGCGAGGCGGAGGGGACGGGGGTCGGGCTCGCCGTATCGCTTCGGCTCGCGAAGCTCCTGAACGGGGAGATCATGGTCGAGAGCACGCCGGGAGTAGGGACGACGTTTGTTCTTCGGCTGCCGCTGGTGTCGGAGAGCCCGGCAGCGGAGGCCGCGTTTGAAACGTAGCCACGGCCGCCGGGGTACCGATCCGGTGATCGCCACAGCAGGTCTCTCTTTCGCGATGAAGTGCGGTATGCCTTACATTTTGCTTCTCCTTATTGGACTCGCCGCGCTACTCGCCGAACCCTCCCACGCGCAGCCACTCCCCGGGGTGGCGGTGAGTTGGGCCCCGGAACAACCGGCGCAGGGATCGCTGTTCGTGGTCCACGCGCGCGGTGACGCCGCGTCTACGGCCGTTTTGCAAGGTGTGTTCGCGGATGAGCCGCTCCACTTCGAGCGGCAGGCGGACGGCAGCTTCCGCGCACTCGCGGCTGCGCCGATCGACGCGCCAGAGTCGATGCCCCTACGGATCTACGTCGCGGACGGTCGCGGCCATACGGACACGCTTCGCGTCCCGGTCCCGGTCGCCCGCGGAAGCTACCGCATGGAGCGGCTCACGGTCGCACCCCGGTACGGGCGGGAGCCGGATCCGGCGCTCGCTGCCCGGATGTCTTCCGAGGCGGAGCGCGCTCGCACCGTTTCGCGGCGCTCCCACGACACGCCGCGCCTCTGGGACGGCGAGTTCGTGCGCCCCCGGCCGGGACGGGTGACCAGCGGCTTCGGCAACGGCAGGGAATTTAACGGTCAGGTGCAGAGCCGGCACATGGGTACCGACTTCGCCGGTGCGATCGGCGCACCCGTGCACGCCACGGCAGGCGGCATCGTGGCGCTGGTCGATACTTTCTACCTGGGTGGAGGCGTGGTCTACCTGGACCACGGCGCGGGTCTGGTGAGCGCTTATCTCCACCTGAGCGGCGCGGAGGTGGAGATGGGCGATATCGTAGCCGCCGGCCAGCGGATCGGGCGGGTGGGGGCGACCGGGCGCGTGACGGGGCCGCACCTGCACTGGATCGTCCGCTACGGCGGCATCACGGTCGACCCCCTCAGCCTTCTGCAGTTGAATGCCCCTCTCGCAGGCGCGCCACGCGGGTCCACGGACCTCATCAGGTAAGCCTTCGCTCGATCCCGGTCATCCGGGCCAGCCGGGTTTTGCGCCGCCGCCGCGGGTTCTTACCCCCGCCACCTCACCCCATCCCCGGTGTACGGATCTCGCTCAAGCCCCACCCACAGCCGCTGGGTACGGACCGTACACTCCGGACGATGGAGAAGTAATGCCGGTGCACCAGACACAGCCGAACGCGCTCCCCCTATCCGACAAGCTTATCCGCTCGCTCCTGCACGCCATTCATGAGGAGACCGGTGGCGCCGCGCCGTCTAGCACCGTGTTTCGCGGAGAGCATAGCAACGACGTGGCCGAGATCCACTTTGGCAATGGCCGCACGCTCATGGTGAAGCGAGGGCGTTTTGCGTGGGCGGGCCCGCGCTTCGCGGCATCCCGCCTGGCTGCCGGCCTCCTGAAGCAGAAGGCGGGGATCGTGGCACCGGCACCTCTCGGGCTTCCCGAAGCGATCACCACGGAGGGACCGATCGAGGCATACTGGCGGATCGAGCTGCCGACGCTCCAGGAGCTATGGGCAACCCTTCCCGAGGTACAGCGCTCGGCAGTACTCCATAGCTGGGGCCGCCTGATCCGGCGTGTCCACCGGATCAAGCTCCTTGGCTACGGTCCGCTGCCGAAGGCGCGTACCGAACCGGTACCGCTGCAGGAGTTTCTACATACCGACCTCGCGGATCGGCTGCTCCCCGCGATCGCGCATAACTGGGCGGACGCACGGGGCGTGGTCGAGTGCCTGCTGCGTACGATCCCCTGCGTGGCGGAGCGGGCGCCGGCGCAGAGCACGCTGCTTCACAACGACCTGCACATGGGGAACGTCCTCTGCGAGGAGAACGGCGAGACGTTTGGCTGCGTGGGGCTTCTGGACCTCGAAGCGGCGTTCGCCGGTCCGCCCGAGGCCGACCTCGCTAACCTGCAGGTGCTGCATGGGCCGCTCTTCGCTCAACCTCTCCCGGGGGCGTGGTTCCAGGAAGTCGCCACAGGGTACGGGGAAAACCTCGACCCGCTGCTTCTGGGTTTCTTCCGTGCGTACCATCTGCTGAACCTCGGCTTCTACTCCGCACTGATCGGCCATGCCGAGCACGCCGGGCAGGTTGCGGCCGCGGCACGGGTGGAGGTGAAGGCCTTCGGAGTCTCGAATTAATTCCATCCCTGCGTCATGAGCGGCGGCGGGGGCCTACGCCACCCGTAACAGCCTCTTCCGCGTTTCGGCTCGGCACAACTCTAGCTGTGCGTGCGCGGCATGCTATTCCACTCGGGGGAGGGGCTGCGCGGAGATACGGGGCGGCCCGTGCTCTATTTAGATATCGACGATACGCTGCTGACCTGGGCTGCCGGCTATCCGGCAGCAGCCCGCGGTGCACGCGAGTTCGTGGTGTGGGCGCTGGAGTGTTTCCAGATCCGGTGGCTCTCGACGTGGTGCCCCACGGGCGAGATGCCGGACTCCCTGCTCCACGATCTAGCCCGAATGCTCGACGTGGATCCGGCACGGCTCCGCAGTATCCGTAGCTTCGACTGGGACGCGACAGAGTCTAAGCTCAATGGGATTGCGTGGCTGGAGCACGTGGTGCTGAATCGACCCTTCCTCTGGGTGGAAGACGAGTACGGTGTGGGAGACGCCGAACGGCAGTTCCTCGCCTCACACGGTTTCCTCTCCGCTTACCGCCATTGCAATGTCACGAAGGATGCGGATTCCCTCATCCGTCTGCATCACACCCTGCTGCGTAGCTTCTGAGCAGATCCCGGCGGCGAACGATGAGTTCCAGCGCGTGGCCGCCGAGTTGCCCGGCAGTCGACGAGCGCAGCGGGTCCCGATCATGCATCACGCAGCGGCGTACCCGAAGATCGGAGGCACCAACGTGACTGATCTGCCGCTACCCTGCGAAGTGCGCGGCCAGTTGGAAAAACCGCTGCTGGCCGCGGCCATTCATGCGGGACACGCCGTACGCCCGGAGCTCGCCGAGCTTCTGGCGATCGACGGGGCCACGCGGTTGCGCGAGGAAGACCCGTTCACCAACCACTGGGTTCAGGTTGCCCCGACCGGCGTTGTCGGCACCGCATCCCGCTTTGAGGTCGACCTTAACCGCCCGCGCGATGGCGCCGTCTACCGCACGCCCGAGCAGTCGTGGGGGCTGCAGGTGTGGAAGGAGCCGCTCCCCGAGGCGCTCGTTGCGGGATCGCTGCGGCGCTACGACGCCTTCTATGCCGAGGTCCGCCGCCTGCTGGACGAGGCGGAGCGGCGCTTCGAACGCTTCGTGGTGCTGGATCTGCACAGCTACAACCACCATCGAGACGGGCCGGGCTCGGAGCCAGCGGACCCGCGGCAGAACCCCGACGTCAATGTGGGCACCGGCAGCATGGATCGCGAGCGCTGGGCGCCCGTGGTGGACCGCTTCATTGCTGAGATGGCAGAGTTCGCCTACCCGGGGCGGCGGCTGGACGTGCGGGAGAATGTAAAGTTTCGCGGCGGGTACTTCCCCACCTGGATCCACCACGGCTATCCCAAGAGCGGCTGCGTAATCGCCGTCGAAATGAAGAAGTTCTTCATGGATGAGTGGACGGGAGAGCCGGACCCCGAGCACATCGAGGCAATCGAGCGCGCACTGAGCGGTGCGGCGGCCGGGGTGCTTGAAGAGCTGGAGCGGATGTGACGAAGGTCGAGGGAGCGGAGACTGGCGACCGGGGCACCGGGGAGGCCGTGCAGGCGATCGTCGAGAAGGTTGCGCGCGGCGAGCGTGTGCGGCGGCGGCTTCCCGGCGGCGGGCGCATCCACCTGGATCGTCCTCTTCCTTTTCTCGCCGTGTACCGGATCCCGTCTGGCGGTGGCGACGCGGAAACGCAGGGACTCGTAACCGCGGAGCCGGCCTACCTGATCGCATCCGGCGATCCCGATCACCAGCCGGAGGTGGCAGAGCTGGTGCTCGCGTTGGCGGCGACACTGCGCACGGTGTTCGGCGCGTTCCTTGTCGTCGAGGTCTGGTCGGCCCGCGAGGGTATCACTGCCGCGCACCCTGAGGAACCGGTCTCCGGCGCGCGCCCCCGGACGGTGCGCCGCCCCACCTTCTCCGTCGTCACGGGGACGCTTGCCGCGTCCGACCCCAGCGTGCTAAGCCTCGAGCGTACACTGGCCGACATCCCGCTTCGCCCGCCGCCGCTGGATATCGAGGTCATCGAGAGCGCCGCCGCGCATCCCCCCGAACTGCCGCCGCTGCTTCCACCGCGGGAGACCTCCGGCGGCGGCATCCACGTGCTCGGAATCGAGGTTCAGCCGGTGTACCGGCAGGCGAAGACGGGTGTGGCCTTCCCGGTGCTGCTGCGCACCGCGCGCCGGGGGCTCGCCCACGCACTGCGCCAGACCTGTCATCACTTCGCGATTACTCACACCTCGCTGCGGGCCGAGCACTACGATGAACTCGGCCGTCGCACCCCGCTCGAGGCCGTCTGGGAGGCGGACCGCCGCCTCGGCGAGATCACCTCCACGTTCGATTTCCTCCTGCAGGTTACACCCGTCAACACGCGACGCGTTTGGGCTGAGTTCGAGCGCGGCGGGTTCGCGGGTACACCGGTGTTCGACTACCGTCCGCTGGTCGTGGACGTCACCGCACTGAAGCGGCAGCTATACGCGATCCGCACCGACCGGATCGAAGATCCCACGCTGGCGCACCTGCTCGACGATACCCGTGACGAGACGGACCGCCGCATCACGATGCTGGCCGACCGGAACACCGAGTGCTTCCTCTACGGCAGCCTGCAGGTCTACGGCGGGGTCGACGATTCGCTCCATCGGCTGGCGACCGAGGTGCTCGAGCGGCTCGATCCGCTCGACGAGGAGGAGGATGGTGCCCTGTTCCTCGGCGCCGAAGAGTTCGCCGCACTGGCGGAGCGCGAGTTGGAGTACTACCGCGGCATCGAACCGACCCTCGAATCCGTGGTCGAAGTGAGCGGCGAGGTGCCGGGCGTCATGGTCTCGCGTGGCCGGCTGCTGGTGAGCAAGACCACGTCGATCGCGGCGGCGCGCGCGGACGCGCTGATCCAACACGAGGTCGGAACCCACGTGCTTACTCATCACAACGGCTCCGTTCAACCGCTCAGCCAGCTCTCGAGCGGCCTGGCTGGATACGAGGAGCTTCAGGAGGGGATCGCGGTGTTCATGGAGTACCTGGCCGGCGGACTGAGTGCCTCGCGGCTGCGTACTCTCGCCGCTCGCGTCGCCGCGGTGCGCTGCCTGACCGACGGTGCCGAGTTCCCCGAAGCGTTCCGCGAACTGACCCACAGGTACAACGTACGGGAACGTGCCGCCTTTACCCTTTGTATGCGAGTCTATCGGAGCGGCGGTCTCACCAAGGACCTCGTTTATCTGCGCGGTCTGGTCAGCCTCCTGAATTACCTGCGCGAGGGCGGTGATCTCGAGCCCCTCTTTATGGGCAAGATCGCGCTCGCGCACGTGCCGCTGATGCGGGAGCTGCGCTGGCGGCAGGTCCTGCGCCCGCCGTCGCTGCTCCCGCGCTGCCTCGCCACGGACGTGGGCGCCGCCCGCCTCGACCGGGCGCGAAGCGGCCTTCACCCACTACAACTCCTCGAGGAGGAACATTGATGCGCATCGGATTCGTCGTAAACGACATCGCCAGCGAACAACCGAACTACAGCACCACGCGGCTCGCCATGACCGCGCTGCGGATGGGGCACGAGGCGTGGGTGATCGGCGTCGGCGACTTCGCCTACGATCCGGATCAGTCGATCAGCGCCAGGGCGCGCTCCGCACCGAAGACCAAGTACACCTCGGGGAAGACGTACCTCGCCGACCTGCGCGGCCCGGGCGCGAAGAACGAGCGCCTTTCCGTGGGAGATTTCGATGTCATCCTGCTTCGCAACGATCCCGCCGAGGATGCGATCTCCCGCCCCTGGGCCCAGCATGCCGGGATCGTCTTCGGCAAACGCGCCGTCCAGCGCCGCGCCATCGTACTGAACGACCCGGACGGCCTGTCGAAGGCGCTGAACAAGATGTACTTCCAGGACTTCCCCGAGGAGGTGCGCCCGCGCACGCTGATCACCCGCGACCGCGAAGAGATCACGGCCTTCGCAAACGACGAAGGCGGGTCTATCGTGCTCAAACCGCTCTCGGGATCCGGCGGGCAGAGCGTTTTCCTTGTGCGGCCGGAGGACAGATCCAACCTGAACCAGATGATCGACGCCATCGCGCGCGACGGCTATATCGTCGCGCAGGAGTACCTGCCCGCCGCTGCGCGGGGCGACATGCGGCTCTTCATGATGAACGCCGAGCCGCTCGTGTACAAAGGCAAGTACGCCGCTTTCCGGCGCGAGCGCTCAGGCGGCGACATGCGCAGCAATCTCACCGCCGGCGGCACGATCGCCAGGGCCGAGATCACCGACGATGCACTGCGGATGGCCGAGATTATCCGGCCGAAGCTGGTAATGGATGGGATGTTCCTGGTCGGCCTCGACATCGTCGGCGACAAGCTGATGGAGGTAAACGTCTTCAGCCCCGGTGGCCTCGGAACCGCGCAACAGCTTGAAAAGGTGGATTTCTCGCAGGCTGTCATCGAGGCGCTCGAGCGCAAGGCCACCTACCACTCCCATTATCGCCGCGGCTCCGACAACCCGGTACTCGCGACGCTCTGAACGGTCTCGTACACGATCTTGACGCGGAAGCGTTGCTCAAGGTCGTTCAGCCGCTCGACCACGGTCCGGCTTTGGGTGTGCGTGACCATGAGCCGGTTCAGAACCCGCCTGATCCGGCGCGATGCTTGCTCGTCCGAGTGGCAGGGACGATCCAGAGCGCATTAGACCGGGGAGCACCTGATGATCCGCTACGGACCGGCGGGGTGGAGCTACAAGGATTGGGCGGGGATCGTATACCCGCGGCCCAAGCCGAAGGGGTTCGATGAGCTGCGCTACATTGCACGCTTCTTCGACACCATCGAGATCAACTCGACCTTCTATCGTGCCGCCGCGGAGAAAACCGCGCGCTCCTGGCTTGCGCGCGTGGAGGACCGCGCCGACTTTCGCTTCACCGCCAAGCTCTGGCGGCGCTTCACGCACCAGCGGAAGGAAGCGTGGAGCGGGGAGGACGTGGGGCAGGTCCGGCGCGCCTTCGATCCGCTGATGGAAGGCGGCAGGCTCGGTGCCGTGCTACTGCAATTTCCTTGGAGCTTTCGCCGGGCAGAGGACAACCTGGAGTGGCTCGGCGATCTGGTGCGGGAGTTTTCCGATTTCCCGCTCGTCCTGGAGATGCGCCACAGCTCGTGGAATGTGCCGGAGTTCTTCGCGGAGCTCCGGGACTGGGGAGTCGGCTTCGTCAACATCGACCAGCCGCTCTTCCACGACTCCATCGCACCGAGCGCGCATGCCACGGCGCCCGTGGGATACGTGCGGTTGCATGGGAGGAACTATCACGACTGGTTCCGCGACAAGGCGGAGCCGCACGAGAGGTACAACTACCTCTACCCTGCCCGGGAGCTGGAGCCGTGGGCGGAGCGCGTCAAGGCGCTGGAGGCGGGCACCGCGACGGAGGATGTGTACGCGGTCACCAACAATCACTATCGCGGCAAGGGTGTGACCAACGCCCTGATGCTGCAATCCATGGTGCAGGGCAGGCCGGCGCCCGGCCCGGCGGGATTATTCCCTGAGTATGGCGACGTGCTGCAGGGGTATGCGGAGCCGGTGGGTGAGGGGGAGTAACGAAAGCACGCCTCGGGATCGCGCTTCCCCCCGCCGCGCTGACCCTGCTGATCGGCGCAACGGCGGCCGCGGTCCTCTGGCTGGGGACCCCGCGGCGAGTGGCGCAGCTCCTGAGCGCCACCGTCGCCGTCATGGGGGTGGCCTTCCTGGCGACCGTGATCCTTCTCCGCCCTCCGCTGGACACGGTGCTCCAGGGGAGCTTCCTTCCGACCCTTCCCGCCGGCGCCGGGCTCCTGGTGCTGGGGCTGGTGGGAACCACGGTGGTCCCCTACAACCTATTCCTCGGCTCGGGGATCGCGGCGGGGCAGACGCTCCGCGAGCTGCGCTTCGGCCTTTCCGTGGCGGTGGTGCTCGGCGGGATCATCTCCATGGGCGTCCTTGTGGTCGGCGCGGCGGTGGAGGGTCCGTTCTCCCCTTCGCCGCGGTCTTTTTGCTCCTGGTGGTGAATGACCGGATGCTGATGGGGGAGCGGGGGATCAACGGCGCGGCGTCGAACGCGGTGATGGGGGTGGTGGTGGGAGTGACCATGGTTCTCGGGGTCTCGGCCGTGATCCGCGCTGCCGCCACCGCGGCGGGCGCGCCGCTTCCGGATGAGCGGTTCCTGCTGGTTGCCGCGGCGGGGGTGACGGGGGTGCTCGCGGTTCCGGTGGCGCGGGGGGCGCGGCAGGGGCGGAAGCGGGGCGGCTAAACGCATCTCCAAGCTTCGCCCCGTCGTTCGGAGGCGTACACGTGGTTCATGAACCGGCGTCTACGCCAGGTCCAGCGGGCTAAGCACTCCCTTTCCGCCCCGGTTCAGCACATGCGTGTAGATCATGGTCGTGCGCACATCCGCGTGGCCGAGCAGCTTCTGCACCGTGCGGATATCGTAGCCGTCCTCCAGCAGGTGCGTGCCGAAGGAGTGGCGGAAGGTGTGCGGGGTGCCGGGCTTGGTGATCCCTGCCCGGGTGGCCGCGTCTGTCACCGCTCTCTGAACCGCCTACTCTCCCGGGTGGTGGCGGCGTACCGTTCCGGAGCGGGGGTCCCGCG
>JACDHR010000355.1 GCA_013820915.1 Gemmatimonadota bacterium | reverse complement strand
AAGGCTTCCGTCGCATCTTCTCACGCTTCGATAAGCTCGATGTGATGTTCACGGCCTTCATCCACTTCGCGCTGATCGTCGAGGCGTTACGCCCAGGAGTGCTCAGTTAGTGTGAACAGGTCCTAGGGCGACGGCCTCCTCTTCTGGGTGGCCGGCGAGCGAGTCCGCTTCGACTTCGACGGGCAGGCCTACGGCCAGTGGGTGCGGCCGCTCGCTCGGGTAAGCGGGGACGACGTGCCGTTCAACCAGCCAAGGGAGGCAGCCGATGGCCGGATCCGCACGAGCCCGGTTGATCCGGGCGGGCGTGCTCGCGCTCTGCGTGTCGCTGGCCACCGCCTGCGCGCAGCCGCGCGTGGCGGGTGAGATGGCGACGGCCGCTCCCGCGCTGGTCGGCGTCACCTGGCGGCTGGTGGAGTTCCGCTCCGCGGTCGGCACCGTGCGCCCCGAGCGGCCGGACCAGTACACCCTGACGCTGCAGGAGGACGGGCGCGCCACCCTGCGCCTCGATTGTAACCGCGGCAGCGGCACCTGGACGGCCACCCCGGAGGGGCCCGACCGCGGCTCCCTGGGGATGGGCCGCATCGCCATGACCCGCGCCCTCTGCCCGCCCCCCTCGATGGACACGCAGATCGCTCGCGACCCCCCGGCGTCGGCCGCCGCTGAACCCTGATCCTCCGATTCGCTGATGACAAAGCTCGTCCTTGCGCTCCTCTTCCTCCTTGCCGGCTGCCGCGCGGGACCCGAGCCCGTCGCCGAGGCGGGCGGTGTCGATCCGGTCCCGCTGGTCCCGCAGGTCGCGGGCGTGCGGCACGCCCTCGCCAACCAGTTCTGGGCGAGCACCGACGACGGGAGCCCGCCGGGGAGTGCCCTCGTCTTCCTCGAAGACGGGACGCTGCTCCTCCACTCCTGCTGGGAGGTGTACCGGCTGGCTCGGTGGGAGATGGTGTCGGACTCCGCGCTCCGCTGGGACGAGGATGGCAGGGAGATCCGTGGCGACGTGATCGCGGTCGCCGACCGCGATCTGGTCCTCAGGCTGCACCTGACCTCCGGCTCCGAGGAGCAGCGATTCCGGCGGGCGGAGGTCCCCTTCGTCTGCCCTGAGCTTCCCCGCTGACGCCGCGATGAGAACCCCACGATCCGACTGTCGGCGGCCGCCGGGCGACGCGATGCGCCGCGCCGGGCGCATGGTCGCTGCGCTGGTCCTGGCGCTGGCGGCCACGGCCTCCGTCGCGCACGGCCAGGGGGGCGGTCCGGAGGAGGGCGGAGGCGCCGGTGCGTCCGCGGAGCGGCCGCGGGTGGGGCTGGTGCTTTCCGGCGGTGCCGCCAAGGGGATCGCCCACGTCGGCGTGATCCGCGTGCTCGAAGAGGCGGGGCTCCCGGTCGACGTGGTCACCGGGACCAGCATGGGGAGCATCGTGGGCGGGCTCTACGCGATGGGGTACACCCCGGAGATGATGACGCGCATCATGCGCGAGCAGAAGTGGAGTGCGCTGCTCACCGATGCCAACCCGCGCGACGTGCTGGACCTGGAGCGCCGCCTGCACAGCGGGGAGACGCTGCTCACCATCCCAACCCGCGGCCGTGCGGTCGCCCTGCCTAGCGGGGTGGTGCAGGGGCAGCGGGTGCTGGAGCTGCTGACCCGCCTCGCCTGGCCGCATCACGAGGTCACCGACTTCCGGAAGCTGCCGCGTCCCTTCGCCGCGGTGGTCATGGATCTCCGGACCGGGGAGGCGGTGCCGCTGACCTCCGGGTCGCTGCCGCTCGCAATCCGCGCGAGCATGTCGATCCCGAGCATGTTCGAGCCGGTGGTGATGGACGGCCGCACCTACGTGGACGGGGGGATGGCGCGCAACCTCCCGGCGGAGGACGCCCGCGCTCTTGGCGCGGACGTGCTGGTGTGCGTGGACGTCGGCGATCCCGCGCCGCCCGAGGACGGCGCCTTCACCGCCGGCTCGCTGATCAACGTGGTGCTGCGCACCGCCTTTCTGCGCAGCGAGGCGTCCACCCGGGAGCAGCGCCGGCTCTGCGACGTCGTAATCGAGCCGGAGGCCGGGGGGCTCGGCTTCTTTGCCTTCGACGCGGCCGACGAGTGGGTCCTCCGCGGGGAGACCGCCGCGCGCGCCGCGCTGCCGCAGATCCAGGCGCTGGTGGAGCTGCTCGGGCGCCCCGCCCTCCCGGTCATCCCCGCTCCCGTCGTGCACCCCGTCGAGGTGGCGACGCTGGAGATCCGCGGCGCCTCGGCGCCCGGCGAACGGCTCGTCCGCCAGCGCATCGCCGTGCAGATCCCCGCTCCGCTGACGCCCGAGGACCTCCGCGCCGCCGTCGAGCGCGTTTATTCCAGCGGCGCCTTCGCCCGCGTTTCCTACCGCCTCCTCCCCGCGGAGATCTCCGCGGCCGACGCCTCCCCCCCGGCGCAGCGCCTGGTGATCGAGGTGGCGGAGAGGCAGGACGATGCCCTTGGCTTCGGACTCCGCTACGACAGCCACGAACGCGCGGCCCTCCTCTTCGCCCTTTCCCTGCGCAACCGGCTAGCTTACGGGAGCAGCGTCCGCCTCGCCGCGCGCCTCGGGCAGCAGACGCAGCTCGGGCTTGAGGCCTTCGACCGCCTCGGAGCGGACTCCCCCATCGGCATCGGCGGCGCGCTGGAGTTCACCGACGTCCCGGTGGACCTGTTCGCCGGCGGCGACCGCCCCCTCGTCCGCGGCGACCTCGCCGTCCTCCGCGCGAGCGGTTACACCAGCTACGCCCTCGCCACCTCCGCCTTCGTCCGGCTCGGGCTCAACCTGCAGCGCGTGCGCGCCAAGCCCCGCGTCGGCGCGGACACCCTCGGCGACGTGGCGGTGCGCACCCTCACGCAGACCTTCGCCTCCGCCTCCCTCCACCTCCTCGCCGACACCCGCGACCGCACCGCGTACCCGCTGCGCGGCTACCGCGCCTCCCTCCTCGCGGAGGGCGCGGAACGGGCCGTGGGGAGCGGCGCCACCTTCGGCCACCTGGCCGCCGACGCGGAGACGTTTGTCCCGGCTTCGCCCTCCCTGACCCTGTTCGGGCGCCTTGCGCTCACCCGCGGCCGCGGGGCCGACCTCCCCCCCTCCCACGCCACCTTTGTGGGCGGCCTGTACCCGCCCGCGCTGCTCCCGGGGCGCTTCCTCCCCCTCTACGGCGCCCGGCCGCAGGAGCTTATCGGGCGGAGCGGCCAGCTGCTGCTGACCGGAACACGGTGGCGCCCCGGTGCCGACGTGTTCCTGGAGCTAGTCGCCAACGCTGGCGCCGTCGGCGACCGCTGGACGCTGGACCCCGACGCGCAGCGCTTCGGCGTCGGCGTGACGGGCGGCCTCTTCACCCCCGTCGGCCCCGTCTCCCTCACCCTCGCCGGCGACCGCATCGGCGACCTCACCTTGGGCTTCAGCCTCGGCGCCCGCTTCTGATCCGCCCCGCGGCGGGTCCGACCCCCTTTCGACCTCCGCAGCCGGCCCCCGGGGCAGGTGCCTGATTCCCCCACTCCGCGAAGGGTCGACGAGCAAGGGACACCCAAGAATCCAGTTGCGCGGGCAGCCCGAGCCACGGCGCAAAACCATCCGTTCCACCTCTCCCTCGCTTCACACGGTGCGCGACAAAGTGCGCTACAAATTCATGGCCGACTCATTGTAGCACGATGGCCCCGATACCGGATCCGGTGTCGGGGCCATTGTCGCCTAGAACCTGCCGATGTCTATTCCAGCCAATCAGGTGGGCTGACCAGCACGCTCAGCGCAGGTACAGCGCGTTGAAGAGCGGCTTGAACGTCTGGTGCGGCTGCGCGCGGTGCTGCGGGCGCCTCGCATAGCGTCAGCACCTCCGGCCCGCCGAAGTCCGGGAGTCGCTCACCCGGCCCCTCGCCGAGGCACCGGATGAGGCGGTCCGCCACCTCCAAGGGTGCCACGCTCTGGACGCGGAACTCGGTCGGGATCGGGATCACGAAGGGAACGCGTGCGGCCGCGGAGAGCAGCATGTCTACAAGAGTATGAAACTGCGTCGCTCGCAGGATCGAGTACGGCACCCCGCTCGCCGCAACGATCTGCTCCGCAGCCAGTTTGCGCCGGTACTAGCCGAACGGGATCTGGTCGATACCAACGATGGAGACATAGACGAGATGGCCGATACCGGCGGCGCGGGCAGCGTCCACCAAGCGCTACATCCCGTTCACGTCCACGGCATCAGCCCAACGCGGGTCGCTCGCTGCGTGGACCACCGCATCCACTCCCGCCACGGCCGCTGGGATCCCCTCGCCGGTGGCCGCATCCATTTGCGCCCACTCGCGCCCGGGTGGCTCGCTCTCCGAGCGAGGACGGCGGCTGGCGATGCGGACGGCGTGATCCGCGCTCTCCGCGGCTCGGATCGCCGCGGCGGAGTTCATCCAGGACGGCCGCACTGGTCAACAGCGTGTACCGCTCCGACGCAATGTTCCACCAGGCGCGCGTCCAACGGCGGCGGGCCA
>JACDHR010000354.1 GCA_013820915.1 Gemmatimonadota bacterium | reverse complement strand
AGGTGGAGGGCGCCTGGGCGCTGAAGTAGACCACCAGAATGGTAACGACAGCGGTAATCGCCAGCACCAGCAGGACGTGCCGGCGCAGCGCCCCGAAAACGTCGCGCAGCCGCATGGACTCACCCTCGCCCTCCTCCTGCCTTCCGCCCGCTCCGGGAGGGAAGGGAGCGATGAAGTGCGGGGTCACTGGGGGACGACGGTCGCCGGGAACGAGATCGGACATGATCAGCTCACACCAGGGAAAAGGCGATGTTCCCGATGGCGACGCCCATCAGGAGCAGGCGCGAGGCTCACCGGGAACAACGACAGCCGGGAGAGAAAGCTACCGGCGCGGAACGTAACAAGATAGCGGAAAGCCGGCCACGGAAAAATCGCAGGCCGTGCCACTGTTGGCAAGGGCCGGACCAGTTCTCCCAGGGGTAAAACAGCGGAAAATCAAGGAATTCGCGCGCACGCGCGGGCAGCGGTGTAGGACCAGCGCAACAATGCTGATCGCGAACCCGGCTTACCCCCGCCCGGCGGGCACCAGCCCCGTCGTGTCCGCGCCTGCCGCCACCCCACGCACCACCTCGACCACCCGGGCGAGATCCGCCGGGGCGAGGTTCGAGCCCGAGGGCAGGCAGAGCCCGCGCGCGAAGAGGTCGGCCGCCACCTCGCCTCCCACGCTCTCGAAGGCGGCGAAGACCGGCTGCAGATGCATCGGCTTCCAGACGGGGCGCGCCTCGATGTTCTGCGCCTCGAGCGCCAGCCGGATTCGTTCCCGGTCAGCCCCGAAGGCCTGCGGGTCGATGGTCAAGCAGGTGAGCCAGCGGGTGTGCCTCCCCCAGGGCGCCTCCGGCATGAACTCGAGACCCGACAGGTCGCCCAGCGCCTCACGGTAGAAGTCGAAGTTGCGGCGGCGCGCGGCGACCCGCTCCTCGAGCACCCGCAGCTGACCCCGACCGATCCCTGCCAACACGTTGCTCAGCCGGTAGTTGTAGCCGATCTCCGAGTGCTCGTAGTGCGGCGCCGGGTCGCGCGCCTGGGTGGCGAGCTTGCGCGCATGGGCGATCAGCGCCTCGTCCTCGGAGACGAGCATCCCCCCGCCGGAGGTGGTGATGATCTTGTTGCCATTGAAGGAGTAGATCCCCGCCTTCCCCAGCGTACCGGAGCTCCGCCCGCGGTAGGTGGCACCCAGCGCCTCGGCGGCATCCTCGATGAGCGGTACGTCGTAGCGGCGACAGGCGTCGAGGATCGGGTCGAGGTCGGCGGTCTGTCCGTAGAGATGGACCACGATAACTGCTGCGGGCAGGCGGCTGCGCCGAGCGCGCGCCTCGAGCGCTTCGGCGAGCAACGCGGGATCCATGTTCCAGGAGGTGCGCTCGCTGTCGATGAAGACCGGGCGAGCACCCAGGTAGAGGATCGGGTTGACGCTGGCGGAGAAGGTGAGGTCGGAGACCATCACCTCCTCCCCGGCTCCGACCCCTACCAGCTGCAGCGCCAGGTGCAGCGCCGCCGTCCCCGAGCTGAGCGCCGCCGCATGCGCGGCACCTACCCGCTCACAGAACTCCCGCTCGAAGGTATCCACATGCGGCCCCAGGGGGGCGATCCAGTTGGTGGCGAACGCCTCGGCGACGAACGTTTCCTCCATTCCGCCCATGTGGGGAGAGGAGAGATAGACGCGATCCGGATTGCAGGCCATGCCCGATGTTCGCTCCAGAGTCAGGGCAGTGAAAAGAACAGGGTGTACAATGTAGCAGCGGGAGCGGCAGCAAGAAAGGCACACCCCCTGCTGCCGTTCTCGACATCGGGTCGACATTGCGGCGGCATGCGGCAGGAGGTGGGGATGGCGGAGGAGCTACGTGTCCGCGGAGCTGTCGCAGAACGTGACGCCACAGAAATTCAAGGGGTTGGTACCTCTTCACGGGTGACTTGTGCAATGGCAGCGAGCCTTGTATATTAGCTACCGTTCCCCGCAGATGAGAGCTTCTGCGAGCGGCCGTGCGACAGGCACCGCCGATCCCGGTGTGCGGCCGACCTACGATGCACGGCAGGGGACGGAACACAGGTAACTGAGGATAAACGCTGCTCAGAGCAAAGCCGTCGAAAGGCGGTGACGCAGAGCTACGGGGTTACCGCGACGCAGGTCGCCATGCCCGCCGGGCCGCCAGCGACTCGACTACGAGAGTGTCGAGCGTTGGCGGCTTTTTCTTTTCCGTTCTTTCCCGTGCCACTCCCAGGGATAGCTCACAGGAGGGAGAGGAGGTGACGATGTAGTCGAGCTCGGTTCCCGCGCACGCTCCGATCGCGCGTGCGCCGCCTACCCGCTGGCGTTTCGGTCGCGCGATCGATTCGCCGCTGCTCGAGCCTGCCGTTCCGATGGGCGGGCGCTGATCCCGCCCGGCTTTTTGTGCCGGGCCATCTCCGACTAATCGCACACCCCTCGAAAGAGGGGCGCAAAGCTCCGAGGCTACCGCGAGGCGGTAGGTGCGCCGCGCCATGCCAGTCGGGCTACCGAAGAGAGCACGCACATGCGCATTCATCTGCAAACCCTAAGCTCCTCGAATCGAGACGATAATCCCATGCAGCCTTTCTGGCCACTCTCCCGTCGTGCTCCAGGCATCGCGAGCACCATGCCGCGGGTCGCTCTGGCTCTGCTCTCCGGGCTGCTCGCCTTCGGGCTTGCCGCCTGCGACGCGACAATGAACCCATTGACGACCAATGGCATCGATGATGTCAACGCCTCCAAGGGCAACTCGAAGAAGTCGATCACGATCTCGCCTCGCAATCCCCGGATAGATGCGCTGGACGGGGAGGTGCAGCTCGAGGCGACCGTGGTCAACGGTGGTGGCAAGGTGATGTCGGATCCGAGCGTCAAGTGGGTGAGCCTGGACCCCGAGGTGGCGACGGTGAACAAGAGTGGTCGGGTCACCGCGGTCGGCGTAGGTGAGGCGAAGATCACCGCGACCGCGCAGGGCGAATCTGACGTCGTCACAGTGACAGTGCAGCAGGTCATCGTCGCCGTCGAGGTCAGCCCCAGTTACGCGTTCCTGGAGATACCGGAAACTCAGCAGCTTAGCGCCGTTGGATGGGATGCGAATGATAACCCGGTGCCAACGGCGTCGTTCACCTGGAGCAGCACGAAGCCCGGCGTGGCCAGGGTCGACTCGAACGGAATGGTGACGGCAGTTACAGCTGGGGAGGCAGAGATCACAGCGACGGCAAACGGGGGCGCGAAGGCAAGCAGCGCCATTGCCGTGGGCGAGAGAGGAGTTCCTCCCTCGGATCCGCCTCCGGGCGAGTGGAACCGCGTGCTCGCGGATACGAGCATCGTGGGCGATGTGGTGGTGCCGGACGGGGAGGCGTGGCTGATCGGCGCGAACGTGCGCGTGCGGGGCAACGTCCGCACAGTGAACGGGATCATTGCGCTGCGGAGCGGCTCCAGCCTGACCTTCGTAGGCGGCGACCCGGCCAAGTACGTCGGCGGGGGGATGCACTTCGTCCCCGGCACGCACGACAACGACTACGGCCTCTGGATCGGCGGTATGGGCGCCAACGGCAAGCTCGACATCTCCTGCACCCCGAAGACGGGCTGGAACCGCACAGGGGTCAATCCGACCTGGGCAGCGGGCGACGAGTATTGGATCGCGCCCACGGTAGTCAAGGACTACCTGCCGAAGCGCTGGTCGCCGGGCCAGTCGATCCCGCGGATTGACCCGCGCGTGCCCGCCGCGGAGGTGGCGAACGTAACGCGCGACTGCGAGATCGTCGGCGCCCCCACGGGGCACATCCATATCCACTCTACCTCCCCCTCGCGCATCGAGTACGTGCGTCTGGAGGGCCTGGGTGTCACGCTGCTGGACGGGGACAAACGCTTCACCAGCGGGCGCTACGCGATCCACCTTCACCACATGGGCAGCGCGAGCCGGGGCATGGTCATCCGGGGCGTCGCGGCCGTCGGCAGCCGGGGCCGCGTCTACGTGCCCCACATCTCGCACGGCATCACGTTCGAGGACAACGTGAGCGTGAATAGCTGGAACAGCGCCTTCTGGTGGGATCCGGGCGATCGGAGCGATGACATCACGGTGGACCGGCTCCTGGTGCTCGGCATCCGCATGCCTGAGTCCGTGGCAACGGCGGAGTCCGAGCAGATTGGCCGGGGTGCCGTTCTGGACGGCGGCGCGGGCGTATCCATCCGCAATAGCGCCGTCGCCGGGGTGCGCGGACGCCCCTCCTCCGATGGTTTCTTCTGGCCGGTCAGGGCGACCCGGCCGGCTGGCTGGGTTTTCGAGGACAACGTGGCGCACAACAACGAGGGCGCCGGGGTGCGCTTCTACCTGCGCACCAGCCATGAGCACGAGATGCACCGCACGACCACCTACCGGAACGGCGTGAATGGCATTCGCACCGGCCAGTATTTCAACGTCTCGCACTGGACCGGCGCCACGCTGATCGACGACGTGTTCATGCTCGGTACGCGCTCCGGGAAGAGGGATGGGG
>JACDHR010000069.1 GCA_013820915.1 Gemmatimonadota bacterium | reverse complement strand
CTGATTACCCTGAACACCGGCCGTCTGACGCTGCCAATGAGCGCCGCGGCCGGCGCGAAGGCGTGCACCGAGATCTCGCGGAAGTGGGCTGCCGAGCGCGTGCAGTGGGGCGCGCCGGTCGGCAAGCACGATGCGGTGGCGCAGATGATCGGTGACATGGCCTCGAAGGCGTTCGCGATCGAGTCGATGGCCGAGCTCTCCTCGGCGCTCGCGGACCAGGCGCAGAACGACATCCGCCTCGAGGCCGCGATCGCCAAGCTGTGGACATCGGAGATGGGCTGGAAGATCGTCGACGACTGCCTGCAGGTGCGCGGCGGCCGCGGCTACGAGACGGCCGACTCGCTCCGCGAGCGCGGCGAGGCGCCGATCCCGGTGGAGCGGATCGTCCGCGATTTTCGCATCAACCGTATCTTCGAGGGCTCCTCGGAGATCATGCGGCTCTTCATCGCGCGCGAGGCGGTGGACACGCACCTGCAGGTAGCCGGCGACCTACTGCGCACCGACCTGTCGGCCACGCAGAAGGCGAGCGCATTTGCGAAGATCGGCGCGCATTACGCCACCTGGTTCCCGCAGCGGGTGGTGGGCTGGGGCCGCTGGCCTCGCTACCGCGAGTTCGGCGACCTGGCCACGCATCTCCGCTACATCGAGCGTACCTCGCGCAAGCTCGCGCGCTCGCTCTTCTACGCCATGGCGCGGTTCGGGCCCAAGCTGCAGTACAAGCAGGCGGTGCTGGGCCGCCTCGTCGATATCGGCGCCGAGCTCTTCGCGATGAGCGCCGCCTGTGTACGCGCCCATTCCATGAGCAAGGGCGCGAGCAGTACGGCCGGCGGAGCCGAGCGCCACGGGCGGGAAGCGACTCGCATGGCGGACGTCTTCTGCGAACGCGCGCGGCACCGTATCGACGCGCTTTTCAACGAGCTCTTCGATAACGCCGACGCCGAGACCTACAAGCTCGCGCAGCAGGTTCTCAGAGGCGAGCACGCCTGGCTGGAGGAGGGGATCCTGAGCGTCTCGGACCAGATCTCCGGCATGGGAACCGCGCCGGGAGGCGGAGGAAAGCTGAAGCCGACCCGGGGCGGGCGGGAGCTTTCCGATACGCCGGAGGCGACGCAGTTGGGGGCGGGGGGATAGCGCAATGCTGAATGGAGATCGGCGGATTTTGAGCTGAAGCATTCCGTGCTCCAAGTTCATCAGCAGAATACCCGCTGGCGGGAAGTTCCCGCCGGCGGGTATTCTGTTTGAGCTTGTTTACGCTCTGCACCGACCTGTGCCACCGCGGCACAGTTTAAGCCCCGTACATCGCACCAGTACGATCCCTCAGAGCTGTCCCTCCGGTCGACCGTTCCGCCGAGACAGCCTTGAAAACTCAGGTCTCCACTGGATACCTGCCCGGCGGTGCCGCGTAGAGCAGAACGGCGATTGCCTTGGGTGAGACAAATTGGTCCATTTCAACTTCTGTGAATGGGACATTGCTGCCCCCATTTCTCATTCTCTGCGCCCTTACCCCATCACATCGCACACGAGTAGTCAGCGTTGCAAGTTCATTATTCATAGTGGTTTGAGCAGATCACACAAGGCCGGCGGTTCTGTTACGCGTTTGTGGCATGGCGATTGCTTTTACTGCTACTGAACAAGGCCACAGTCGTTCCCGCTCCCTCTCATAAAGGCACCCGTGGCGCGGGGCCGGTCCGCAAAGCCAGGAGTCTCCGCCGGGCGGGAGATCGTCCGGTTACCGAAGCACGGGCTCGTCAGGTAGTCACCCGTAAACGGTGAGCCCGGTAAATCCCTCCGTTCCCATGCCGGTTTTCGTACCGATAGATCCGTTTCCCCACGTGAGATCGTAAGATTGCCGTAGACAGTCGATTGGCTGTCTCACTCTCACACACCCGAAAAGAGCACACCCGCCGCGAAGCGGGGCCGCAGAGCCGGGGGTCTCTCCACGAGAGATAGTCCAGCCGCCGAAGGTGACTATGAACACGACTACACGACATCGGCCACAAGCCGGCGGAGGTGGTGAGGCGATCCGCCTCTCTGCGGTACTGGGCACACCTTCTCCGCAGCTACCGATTGCACCTTTCCCGCAGAGCGAACCCCCGTCGCCACGGGGGTACAGGCAGACCGGCCCACTCACCGGCGAGCTGCTTCGAGCCGTGGATATTGCTGTGGCCGTCACCGTGCTCGTCGGGGTCTTCGCAGCGACCAACGCAGAGCATCTCCTCGGCGGCATCGACGACTTCCTCGTCGTGCGGATTACGGCTAAAAACGTAGCGTTGCTGGCCGGCTTCGTTCTGGCGTGGCCGGTGCTGTTCGTTCTGTTCGGGCTCTACGATGTCCGCGTCCGCATCAGCGTCAAAGAAGAGGCACTCCGCGTGTTTGCCGCCTGCACGGTGGGTACTCTGATCACCCTCCCGTTCCTGCTGACCAGCCGAAGCGGGGCGTTCCAGGTCCGCACGCTCTTCTACTTCTGGATCGGCGTCGTGGTTGCGAATCTGTTGACCCGATACCTGTTCCGGGTCACACCCTTCCCGTCGCGGAGCAGTACCACTCGGGATGTCCTCGTGGTGGGCAGCGGGCCGCGCGCCATAAACCTCTATCGTAAGCTGACCGCGGACTCTCAGCACCGCTACAGGATTCTGGGCTTCATCGATTCGGTGGACGGCCTGCTCCCGGAAATCGGGCAGCGCACCATTGGAAGCCTCGACGATCTCGAGAGCTACCTGATGCACGAGGTGGTGGATGAAGTGCTCATCGCATTGCCGATCAAGTCCTGCTACTCTCAGATCCAGCATGTGATCACGGTGTGTGAGCGCGCTGGCGTAGAAGCGCACTATCTGGCTGACGTGTTCAAGCATTCCGTAGGAAAGCCGCGGTACGAGCACTCTGCGGTGCTACCTCTCGTTTCTTTGAAGATCGCCCCGGACGACCTCCGGCTGGTAGCGAAGCGGGGTATGGACATCTGCGGCGCGGCGATCGGGCTCGTACTGCTCGCACCGCTGTTCGTGGTGATTGCAGCCGCGATTAAGCTGACGAGCCCGGGTCCCATATTGTTCACCCAGAAGCGGTACGGACATAGCAAGCGGCTCTTCGGGATGTACAAGTTCCGCACCATGGTTCCCGACGCCGAGTCACTGCTCGTCTCTATCGAGCACCTGAACGAGGTAAGCGGGCCTGCGTTCAAGATCGCACACGATCCGCGGCTCACGCCGATCGGGGCGTTCCTCCGCTCTACGTCTTTGGATGAACTTCCGCAGCTTGTAAATGTATTGAAGGGCGAGATGTCGCTGGTGGGCCCCCGACCCATGAGCGTGCGAGATGTGCGGCTATTCCCGGAGGCCTGGCTCATGCGGCGCTTCAGCGTCACCCCGGGCTGTTCCTGTCTGTGGCAGATCAGTGGCCGAAGCAATCTCGCCTTTTCGGACTGGATCGCCCTGGATCTACGATACATCGACAATTGGTCTCTGACGCTGGATCTCAAGATTCTGGTGAAAACGATCCCGGCGGTTCTGAAAGGCCGCGGGGCCGTTTAAACGGTTCCCGTTCGACATTGTTTCTCCTTCTGTTCACGAAACAACAACCTACGCTCCGTCAGGTCGTAGAGAGGATAGTTTTGATGCCAATGAGGCAAACTCTGCGAGCAATCCTTGCTTGCTCCGCAGCCGCAACGCTCACCTGGGCTCCCGGAGCATCGGCTCAATCCGTGAATCCGGAGCCTGCTCAGTCGATATCGTCCCTTCCGCTTCGCCCGGGTGATGTCGTTCGTCTCCAGATCTTCCGGGAGCCGGACATGTCCGGGGACTTTGCTGTCGATGAGGCCGGTATAGTTGTACTTCCAAGACTAGGGCCTGTAAGCGTCACATCCGAACCAGCGGACTCTCTTCGAGCGGCACTGACGCGGCAATACCTTGCCTTTCTCAACCATCCTTCTGTAACGGTGACCCTGCTTCGTCGCATCCAGGTCCTCGGCGCTGTTCGTAGCCCAGGGCTGTACCCGATGGATGCAACCATGACGGTGGGCGATGCACTCGCCCTCGCGGGCGGCACCACATCACAAGGCAATCCAAGACGGCTCGAGCTGTTTCGCGGCGGAGAGAAGGTTCGGGTCGATCTCTCTCCGGAAACCCCGATCAGCACCTCGCCGATTCGCTCGGGAGATCAGATCTACGTGCCCGAGCGCAGCTGGCTCAGTCGCAACACCTGGCTTGTCTCGTCCGCCTTCGGCGCATCCGTAAGCATCGCGATCGCAGTGATCCGCTACCGCTGAGTCCCTGTTGAGGATTTCAATCAATGCAGCACAAGCTAAGTAGTCCACACGAGCGAGCAGCTACACCCGACCACGGGAACGGCAATCTCTGGGTCGAAACGTGGCCGGTGCTCCGGCGCCGTAAGCTGCTGATCTTGGGATGCGGGATCGTCGCCCTGGTGGCGGCACAACTGTCAACCGGTCGCGGAACTCCAGAGTACCAGGCTGTAGCCTCGATCCGCGTCGACGAGAGGCAGTCGCAGCCTCCACTTCAGGACGTCGTGCGTCTCTCCTCGGGGAACAGCCGATCCGCTGTAGCGAACAACATCAGCACCGAGATGCAGATGCTGCAGACTCGTTCGCTCGCGCGTTCTGTGGTCGATTCGCTGGGATTGCGTACACGGGTCCGTGCTCCGGCGGGCGTAGCGCGGAGCAGCATTTTCAGTGAGATCGCTGTCTCGCCTGAAGGCGAGAGGGGCGAGTATGCAATCGAGCGGACCGCTCGCGGAACCGTAGAACTGCTCGACCGTACGAGCGGCGCATCACTGGGCCGCATTGGGCCGGACGGAAGGATCGAGGCTCCCGGTGCATCCATGCGCCTCGCGTCGACAGCGGCTCAGCATCCGCGGATCGAGTTCGACATCGTGTCGTCCGATGCCGCAGCCCGTGCCCTCAGCGGAGCGGTCGAGGTGACCAGGCAGAGCCGGGACACGGAAATCATCGAAGTGCGGTATCGCGGAACCGATCCCGAGCTTGTACGGGATGTCACCAATGCCCTGGTGACGCAGTTCATCGAGGAGCGGAATCAAAGCAGCTCCCATAGTACCCTGAGCACAGTGGGCTTCATCCGTGCTCAGATCAGCGGCATTGAAACTCGCCTGGCCGCCGCCGAGGAGGCTCTCCGGGCCTACCGTGAGTCGGCCGGCGTGGTCAGCGTACAAGACCAGGCCACGACGGAGGTGCGGCAGACGGCTGACCTCGTGGCGCAGCACAACGTAATCGAAGCGGAGCGTGTCGCACTCGCTCGCGTCCTCAACTACGCGGAAGTGAACCGTTCATCCAACACTGACAACACGACATCGTCGTCGTATCGGGACCTTGTCGCTTTCCCAAGTCTGCTTCGCAACCAAGCCGTCTCCTCTCTGCTCAGCTCTCTCAATCAGGTGGAGGACCGCCGAGCCGACCTCCTCGCACGGCGCAGCCCGAGTGACCACGACGTGATGATCCTCACCCGGCGAGCCGAGGAGATCGAGCAGCAGTTGCACACCGTGGCAGTCGGCTATCTGCAGGGATTGAACAGCCAGGCCGCGGCGCTGGACGGAGTACTGGCCAGCTCCAATCGGAAGCTGGGGCAGATCCCGGAGAAGGAGATGCGTTTCGCACAGCTGCAACGCGAGGTGACCGGGCTGGAACAGGTCTACGAACAGCTGCAGGCTCGCCTCAAAGAGGCGGAAATCGCGGGTGCGGCCGAGGACGTCAGCGTTCGGCTCGTAGACGCGGCTATGCTGCCGACCCGCTCGCTTCCCACAAAGCGGAACCTCCTCCTTGCCCTGTCCCTTGTCGTAGGTCTTGCGGGAGGAGTAGGTCTGGCGTTTGTCAGGGAGTTGAAGGACGGATCGGTGCGGACACGGGGAGACGCGCAGTTTGCCGTCGGGGTGCCGGTGCTGGGAATGATTCCCCGGTTCGGCCACCCGCGCCGCCGCTTTTACCAATCCGTTCGAACGCTTCTGCATCCGCGTACGAAGGGGCTCGGCTCCGGGCAGAGTTCGGACAGCACGGCGATAATACCCGCCGCAACCGGTGAAGCTGCGGAGCGAGCATACGCGGCCGATGCATACGAGAGGCTTCATACCAACCTGCTCTACGCGCACGTTCGGAACGGGTGTCGCGTGGTTGTTTTCACGAGCGCACTTCCAGGGGACGGCAAGAGCACCAGCGCTGCAAACTTTGCCCTGGCACTGGCGACACGGGGCCTGCGGGTTGTCCTGATCGATGCCGACCTGCGGCGTGGCTCGCTGAGCACCGTGTTTCGCGTGCCCCGCGCACCTGGCCTTACGGAATTGGTGTCGGATGAGAAGAGATCGAGCGAGTCGACCCGCACCGTCTACGCCGCTGGATCGGGACAGCTCGACCTCGTTCCCACCGGTGAGCTTCCCGCCCACCCCACACAGGTGCTCGACTCGCCAGAGATGAGCGCGCTGGTCGAAACGCTTCGCGCTCGTTACGACTTGGTGGTCGTAGACACACCACCGCTCAATGTCGTCTCCGATGCGACGGTGTTCAACACCGCAGCGGATGCTGTGGTCATGGTGGCCAGGGCAGGTGTGACGCCGGTAGAAGCATTGATCTATGCCGGGGAAGTTGCACGCAACGCCGGAATGCCTCTGGTTGGCACGCTGCTGAACGGCATCGACTTCGAGCGCGATGCGAGCTACGATCCTGCGTATAGGTGGTATTCATATGGAAAGGCGTATTACACCGAGGTGGGAAGCTGACGATTTCCCGGCTACTACATGGTAGCCGCAGCGCATTCAACACTATCCCGACTATCTGGCGAGTGACGCACACCCCGGAACGTCTCTCACCCGGATCAGTGCCATAAAATGGGTAATTCAGTCCAGCATCTGCTAGAGCCGATCGACCAACGAGGCGCCGATGACCAGGGACCGCGCTCCGCGACCACCGGCTCGGTGGGCGATGTGGCCTGGCGGTTTCTGCTGCCGACTCCGCCCGAGGGCAGCTTCCGGCATCTGGTGCTGCTGGGGGGTTCCGAGGAGGTGGCTCGGCGCATCGTCGAGATGGGGGTGGCGCGCAAGGTGAGCCGGGAGCTTCCGAAGGCGCCGGTCGCCGATGCCGTGGTCCGGCTGCACGACGCGGCGGTGGGGCTGGAAGAGGCGGGCCGCTGCCTCGCCCCGGGCGGCGTGCTCTATGGAGAAATCGACCGTTCGCCACGCCTGGGCACGCCCACACCGGCGCGAATCCGCCGCTCGCTGGAGCGCGCTGGCCTCACCCAAACCGCTGCATACTGGTGCGTCGACTTCGCGCAGCGGCACGCGTACCTGCCACTCGCGGCGCCTGGGGCGGTGGGCTGGTACTTTGCGCGGCAATCCGGCACCTCGACGCTGGTCCGGGACGCCTCCAAGGCGGCGTTTGCGGAGATGACCCGCCTCGGCCGCTCGTTCTGCGCCGCGGCAGCCCTCAACTATGTGGTCACGGCGTCCGCCGCCCCGCAAGCACATGCGCAGCCTTCGCTGCTGAGCCATCCGGATCTATCCCCGCTGCTCCGCGGTTCTGACCTCCACCTGTTGGTCCTGGCTCCGCCAGGGCGGCGCGTGATCCTGCTACCCTTCACCAGCGGGGATCGGAGCCCGGCCGTAGTGCTGAAAGTTGCGCGGCTTCCGCAGCAGAGCAACGACACGGAAAGGGAACAGGAGGTGCTCGCTGCGGTGCATGCGGAGGTAGACCAGGCGCTGCGGAAGACGCTTCCGCGACCGCATGGATGCGTCACCTGGGCGGAGTACACGGTTGGGATCGAGAGCGCCGTCGACGGGCAGGTGCTGTCGGCACCGCGGCTTGGGGCGAGACTGTCGAGGACGCGGAATATCGACGATCTTCGGCATGTTGCGGCCTGGCTGACGAACTTCCATGCTCAGACGGAGCTGCATCGGGTCCAGTGGGGCGATTCGTCATTCAGCCATTCCCTGGAAGTTGTTCTGTCGGAATTCGAGCGGGTGTTTCCCGTCAACGGGGAAGTTTCCAGCCTCTTCTCCGCCGTGAGACGGCGCTCGGATGAACTCGCAAATGCCGACATTCCCCTCGTCTGGTTGCATGGAGACCTTGCGGAGAACAACGTCTTCCACAGCGGAAAGGACATTCTGGTCATCGATTGGGCTACAGGTCGTCGGGGGTTGCCACTTCGGGATCTCGTGAACTTTGCAACGCATTGGCACTCGCATGTGCGTGGCAGCAAGGATCGGTCAGCAAGAGTGCGTGATATGCAGGATCTCTTCCTCGACCCTCAGGCTACAGATCCGCTGGTGCATGCCACTCAGCACGAGATCGAGCGGTACCTGGCCGCGTTGCGGATCGACCGGCGGTTCGTCCCCGTCCTGGTGGTTCTGCACTGGGCGAGCATGGCAACGGAAAGGTTCAACACCATCCAGCGCGCGGAGGAGCGGGGGGAGCGCAGGAAGCGCGGCGCATATGCAGGGTTGGCGGTTCAGTATGTGGGTGCCCTCGCCGACCGGCCAGAGCAGCTTTTTCATCGTTGGAATTGAGGGCTCGGATGGAACATTCTGCAATGCTGACGTCCGACGCCGCGAGGGTACCTGACGCAGGTGTACGGAACGCATCGCCAGACCTGACCGCCGGGAACGGGGAGGCAACGCGCTTCCCAGCCCCGGCAGAACCGGTTGCTGGGGACCTCGCCTGGCGCTTCCTGCTACCGACTCCACCGGATGGCAGTTTCCGCCATCTCGTGCTGCTGGGAGGAACGGAGAAAATAGCCCGGCTCGTTGTGGAGCTCGGAATCGCACGCCAGGTGAGCCGGGAGCTGCCGGAGGGGCCGGTTGCCGACGCCGTGGTCCGGCTGCACGACGCGGCGGTGGGATTGGAAGAGGCGGGCCGCTGCCTCGCCCCGGGCGGCGTACTCTATGGAGAGGTCGACCGTTCGCCGCGACTGGCCGCCGCCTCGCCTCGCCAGATCCGTCGTCAACTGGAGCGCGCCGGGTTGACCGAGACCGCCACGTACTGGTGTCACCCGGGATTCGAGCAGTGCCTGGCTTATGTGCCGCTCGGTGCTCCTCGGGCGGTGCGGTGGTACCTGTCCAGTGCATCTGCGGGCTATTCGCTGCCCCAGAAGCTGTGGAGGCTCCTGCTTGCGGCACTCGCCAGGTATCATGGTCGCAGTATCGCCGCCGCCACCCGCTTCTATGCGGTGACCGCGTATACCAGCGCAACGCGCCGCATAGAACCGTCTCTGCTCAGGCATCCTGAACTGCCGCTCCCGCTCCGTCAGGCCGCACTCCACGTACTGCTGCTGACGCGCGGGACGCAGCGTGTCGTGATGCTGCCGTTCACGGGGGACAGCGATCATCCCGTCGCGGCGCTGAAAGTCGCCAAGGCCCGGAGTGGGGTGACCACCGAGGAGCATGAGCAGGGGGTGCTCGAAGCGATCCACGCCAGCGTGGATGGCGCGATGGCCCGAACAGTTCCGCGACCGTACGGTTTGATCCGCTGGAACGATCGCGTGGTGGGAATGGAGGGTGGAGTTCCCGGCCGCATGCTGTGGAAGCCGCTTGGGCGGCGGATCGTCACGCGGCAGCACTCGGGAGACCTCCGTGCGGTGGCCGGGTGGCTCACAGACTTCCACCGCCAGACAAGGACGAACCAGGTCCGTTGGGGTGAATCGGTATACCAGGAGTCGATGGATCGGTCGTTCGAAACATACGCAGAACGCCTCGGCACGGCAGCGAACGAGCAGCGCCTATTCGAGGAGGTGCGGAGACGTTCTCAGGAGTTGACGGAGGTCACCGTCCCGACGGTCTGGATGCATGGCGATCTACACGGCGGCAATGTGTACCGCCACAGGGGCGGCATCGCCGTGATCGACTGGGCGACCGGGCGACCGGGACTCCCCCTGCTGGACCTGCTCCAGTTCTCCATGTTCTGGTACTGCATGGTGCAGCGTCCGGAGAGTGGAGCAGAAGCCGTTCGGGCCTTCCGGTCGCTGTTCATCGATCGGGATCCCGGCACACCCGCTGCCGGAGCGGTGCACGACGAGATGTCCCGGTACATGGCGGCGCTCGACCTCGACCAGCGCTTCTTTCCCGTCTTCCTCGTACTGCGCTGGGCCGACAAGGCGGTGGAGTCGCATCGGAGAATGCAGAATGGAGCCGAGGTGGCGGGTGCGAAGCACCAAGTGTTCTTGCGCTGCGTTCAAGCGCTCGCCGCCGACCCGGGCCGTCTGTTCGCCGAGCGCTAAACACCTGACTCTCGCGAATGGCGCGGGACCTGTCCAGCGATACATGCACCCGCTTGGTTCTGGTCTGTGCCCTCTGGCAGCGACCTGACAGCGGATTAGGTACACACAGGTAACACAAGACCATGAGCCTCATATCCATCATCACGCCGTGCTACAACGCGGCTGAGTTCATAGCGGACACGATCGAGTCGGTCGCGGCGCAGACGTACCCGCACATTGAGCACATCGTGGTGGACGACTGCTCTGGCGACGGCAGCTGGGAGGTGATCCGTTCCTACGGCGAGCAGGTCCAGGCGGTGCGGCTGGAACGCAACCGCGGCGGATCGCACGCGCGCAACCGCGGCGCGGAGTTGGCGCGCGGCCGGTACCTCATGTTCCTTGATGCCGACGATGTCATCACGCCCGAAACCGTCGCCGCACTCGTTGATGCGCTGCGGGATCACCCGGACTCGATTGCGTTCTGCGACTGGGTCAGCCTGGAGCGCGTCGACGGGCAGTGGGTCCAACTTCCACGCGAAGTATCGCTTCCGGATTCGGACACCGACCTGTTCCGAGGATGGCTGGAGCGACGTTGGGGCTGTCCCCCCTGTGCAGTCCTGTGGCACCGGGACGCCTACGAGAGGGTAGGAGGCTGGGACGAGGGGCTCGCGGTGGAGCAGGATACCGACGTTATGCTGCGCGCCATCGTCGAAGGAGTGCGACTGCGCCCGGCCGCGGGCGGGCTCGCCCTCTACCGGCGTCACGGCGACGCGCGCATTTCCGTCTGCAATGACGTCTACTCGGAGCGCCGGATCCTTTCCCAGGTGCGTGTGCTGGGAAAGCTCCTGGCGAAGCTGGACCTCGGCGACGACCTGGGAGAATACGCACAGCCCGTCGGGATGCTTTACCACCAGCTCTCGCTTCTCGCCTTTCAGCAGGGCCGGGCCGAACTGGGCCGCGAATGCCTGCGCAAAGGGGAGCGGTACGCCGGACGGCGGGAGGTCTCCAAGACGCTGGCGGGGCGCCTCCTGGCGCGGGTGTTCGGGATCGAGCAGAAGGAAAAGATCACACAGACACTGGCAGCCTGGGGAATCATGACGGGCAGGCGGCGCAGATTCGTCGAACTGCAGCGGAGCCGGGCCGGTTCCGCTGCAGTCGCGGGTTCCCCTGAACAGAACTGATCCGATGAGCCTGGTATCCATCATCACCCCCTGCTACAACGCGGAGGGCTTTGTCGGCGAAACGATCGAGTCGGTCGCGGCGCAGACGTACCCTGAGATCGAGCACATCGTGGTGGACGACTGCTCCAGCGACGGCAGCTGGGAGGTGATCCGCTCCTATCGCGACCGTGTCCGGGCGTTGCGCCTGGAGCGGAACCGGGGCGGCTCGCACGCGCGCAACCGGGGCGCGGAGCTGGCGCGCGGCCAGTTCCTGATGTTCCTCGATGCCGACGACGTGATCACCCCCGGCACCGTCGCCGCCCTGGTCGAGGCGCTGCGGGACCACTCGCGGGCAGTGGCGGCGTGCCGCTGGCAGCGGCTGGTGCCGCGGGACGGCAGGTGGCGGCTGATGGCGCCCGAGGCGCCCTTTCCGGTGGCCGGAGACGACCATCTGCGTGGCTGGCTCGGCGGCATCTGGGTTCCTCCCTGCGCCATCCTCTGGCAGCGCGAGGTGTACGAGCTGGTGGGTCGCTGGGACGAGAGGATCACCTGGAACGACGACGGCGATCTCATGATGCGCGCCCTCGCGCATGGGGTACAGCTGGTGCTCAGCGACCATGAGGGTGCCCTGTATCGGGCGCATGGCGACAGCCGGGTCTCCCTGAGCACCAACTACTTCACGGAGCGCCCCCTGCGCTCGCAGATGTGGGTGCTGGAGAACCTGACCGCGGAGCTGCAGCAGCTCGGAAAGCTGCCGGCGTATGAAGAGCCGATCGGGGTGATATACAAGAAGCTGGCCATTCTCTGCTTTCAACAGAACTACCCGGTCATCGGGCGTGAATGCCTGCAGCGTGGTGAGGCGCTCATCGGAGGGCAGGTCGTCTGCCGCACCTGGATGGGCCGACTCCTTACTCGGTTGGTGGGCGTCGAGCGCAAGGAGCAGATCGCCAACGCGCTGGCGCGGCGAGGCCTGATGACAGCGGAGCGCAATCGCTTCTTCAATCTCCGCCGGGTTCACGACGCCGCGCAATGCTGAACCGATTGGGTCCCTGCCTGGAGCGCTGCCTCGTGGTGGCGCCGGTCACTCACTGCACCCGTGCCGGCGGCGAGGCGAGCCATGGCTGAGCGTGTCGCGATCTGTGTGGCCACCTATCGGCGGCCGGTCGGCCTGGAGCGGCTCCTCCTCTCCCTGAACGGTCTGCGGTTCGCCAGGACCGAGCCGGCGGAGATTGAGGTGATCGTCGTGGATAATGACCCGGGCCGCTCCGCGGCCGCCGTTTGCGCCGCGATCGCGCCCTGGCTGCGCTGGGCGCTGCGGTACGAGCACGAGCCGCGGCGCGGCGTCTCGCAGGCGAGAAATCGTGCCCTGGCGTGCGCCATGGAGCATGCCGACTGGATCTCGTTCCTGGACGACGACGAGGAGGCCTCCCCGCACTGGCTCGACGAGCTGCTGTACGTCCAGGCTACGTACGAGGCGGATGCGGTGGCTGGCCCGGTCCTGCCCCGCTTCGAGGAGCGCCCCCCGGCCTGGGTCGCGAAGGGGCACTTCTTCGACCTTCCCCGCTACCCGACCGGCGCGCGGATGCGAGACTGCGGATCGGGCAACGTCCTCCTGCGCACGGAGGCGCTGCGCGCGATGCCGCGTTTTTTCGACGATCGCCTGGGCCTGGTCGGAGGGGAGGACACGGAGTTCTTCGTACGCTTCGTCCACACCGGTTTTTCGCTCGTCTGGGCCGATGAAGCCCTGGCGCACGAGTGGGTGCCGCCCAGCCGCGTCTCCGCCCGGTGGATCCTGCAGCGCGAATACCGGACTTCCCTGACCTGGAGCCTGTGCGAACGCATTCTCCATCCCGCTCCCGCCGCCAGGGTGGGGCGGGTGGCCAAGGGGTTCGTCCGGATCGCGCAGGGTGCGCTGCTCCTGCCGACGGCTCTCCAGGGGCGGCACGCTCTCGTGCGGGCGCTGCGCTACATGGCGCGGGGAATGGGACACGTGGCCGGGGTGGCCGGTCTCGAGTTCCAGGAATACCGAGTAGTTCACGGAAGGTAATGATGATCGCCAAACCAGGTACCCGGCCCTTCCCGCGGCAGCCGATGGCTTCGCGGCACGGCGACGGGGCTCCCGTCGTTGAGCCATCCGGCGAGTCCCGGCACGAGCGCATGCGCGCGATGCTGGGAAGGCTCCTCCGAGCCGCGGAGGCCCTGTTCGTCGTGCTCGCCGTCTTCCTCTTCTCGCATGCGCTCGTCCCGCTCCTGCTTCGCAAGAGCGGACACGTCACAAGCGACCTGCAGGAAGGCAACGCGCTGATGCGCAATATCTTTCTCTCGCTTCAGGTGCTTGCGGTCGTTTTCGGGATGATGCGCTGGCGCGAGTTTATGCGCGCCCTCCTCGCCCACCGCCTCACCCTCGCGCTCGTCGCGCTCGCGCTCGCCTCCGTGCTCTGGTCGCAGGCGCCCGACCTCACGCTCCGCCGCAGCATTGCTCTGCTCGGATCGACGCTGGTGGGCGCCTACCTGGCGTGCCGCTATCCGCTCCGGTCCCTCGTCGTTTGGGTGGGCACCGCATTTGGCCTGGCGGCCGCCATGAGCCTGGTCCTCGGAGTTCTGGTTCCGGACTACGGTGTGAGCGGAGGTATGTGGAGGGGAATCTACACCCACAAGAACACGCTGGGGCAGATGATGGTGCTCGCGGCCGTGGTGCTCTTCCTCCTCTGGAAGGATGCCACGCGCCACCGGTGGATCCTGCTCGCCGCCTCGGGAGTTGCCGCATTGCTGGTCGTGCTGTCCACGTCCACCTCCGCTCTGCTCTTCCTGATCGCGTTTGGCGCGCTGGTGCCCCTTTACGCGGCTCTGAGCTGGAAGCAGACGGTGCTGGTACCCGTGCTCTGCTTCATGATGGTTCTGGGCGTGGGTACCGCGACCGTTCTCCTGGCGTATTCGGAAGCCTTGGTATCGGTCTTCGGGAAGGACCTGACCCTGACCGGCCGCACCGACATCTGGGAGGCCGTGTTCTCGAGCATCCTGAACCGCCCGTGGCTGGGATACGGTTTCAGCGCGTTCTGGCTTGGGCGCAGCGGCGAGTCTGCCGAGGTGTTTCGCACCGTGGGGTATGCCGTCATCCATTCGCACAACGGTTTCATCGACATCGCCGCCGACCTCGGCTTTGTCGGCCTGACCCTGTTTCTCGCCGGTTTCGCGAGCACGGCGGCACGTGC